>JAOARU010000023.1 GCA_025210675.1 Candidatus Altimarinota bacterium
CTGCTTCGCTTCAAGATCACCCGCGTGCTTGATTAGATGGACGCGGGTTCTACCTCTATGCAATGCTAAAAAGCATCATGCTTCGCATAATGTTTTTATCATTGGTGGAGATGGCGGGAATCGAACCCGCGTCCAAAGAGAGATAAAATAAAACTTCTACAATCATAGTTTTTTCTGATTTACTCTATAAAAAATTAAGAAAAAACAAGAAATAATTTACAGAGGCTTTTTGAGCTGAGAAATACTTATCAAAAAACAAAACCTAAGCATTTCTTTCCACATAATTTAACACTTGATTGAATTCGTGTGGAGCAAATTCAGCAAGCGCAAGCCGAATATAGTCAGCTTGGAGATGGAATTAAGCAACAGCTAATGCTGGTGTTTGCATGCTTTTTACAAAGCGTGTTAGTACTCCGTCTTTTTTTGCATTTATTGTTTTCAGGTCTTGGTCACAGCGTGAGCCTGAGAACGCTGGATTGCGGCTTTAAATCGTCTTCTCCCTGTCGAAAGCCTGACATCCCCAATTATCAAAGATCACCTCTATTATAACATGTATTGATTTTTTTCAAAAAAAAATGCAAAATTTAATAAGTAAAAATTTATATGTTGGGCTCAAAAGCAAACAAATTGGCTAGAAGAAAGAGACATAGCAGCCTTCAAATGAAGGCCATATCATATCCCCGCTACTCATCGTCTGAAAAAAACTTTTTCTTAAAAGTTGCTTTAGCGGGATTTTTATTATTTGTTTTTTCGATTGTAATCCCTAGATTTTTTGTAGTTGAGGCAGATTTTTGGCTTCCTAGGCAAGTTTCAGCAGATCTCATGAAGAGCACTATTGCTGTCGCTGATGAGGGATTTTTTATTGCTCCTTTAATCCAAACAGAAAAGGGTAATCGTGAGGGTATCAAAGAAGTTATAGAGATAGAGGTGCAATTAGGGGATACGGTATCAAGTATTGCAAAAAAATACGGCATCTCTACTGCCACCATTGTTCAAAACAACAATCTATACAATCCAAATGCTCTTAAAAAAGGACAAAAATTAACAATTCTTCCTGTTGATGGAATTTTGCATACTATTAAAAAAGGCGAAACGGTTAATTCTCTTGCTAAGAAATACAAAACTGAAACGGAAAAAATAATCGCACAAAACAGCCTCAAAGAAGATTCTATACTTGAAAAAGATCAACAGATTATAATTCCAGGAGTCAAGAAAAACGTACCAGTTCCTCGGCGCTATATTGCTTCTTCTACTTTTACTAGTACGCCTTCATCTGCTGGTAATGGGACTGATTATGGGGGCACGCTTTTTTTTCCTTGTGAGGGCAAATACACTCAATATTATCATTATGGTCACTATGCTGTTGATATTGCAAAGTCAGGTGGTAGTACGCTTTGGGCAGCAGAAACCGGTGAGGTAATTAAGGCCCAAGGGGGTTGGAATGGAGGATATGGAAATATGGTAATTGTAGATCATGGTGATGGCATGAAGACGCTTTATGCTCACATGAAGGAGATATATGTAAATGTTGGTGATGATGTATCAAGAGGGCAGGCGATTGGATACATGGGCAATACTGGTCGTGTATATGGTCGTACAGGTATCCACTTGCATTTTGAGGTGATAATTAACGGCACACGCAAAAATCCTGTAGCATATTTTTAATTTGACAAAAAAGGCAAAAATAGTAAGATAATATCCTTTTTGGACTTATGTGAAGAAAATTATTTTTGTTTTAGTTTTTATTGTAGCCTTACTTGGTGCTGGTGCTTTTTGTCTGTTTTATAATCCTGCTCAGAAAGAGCAGACTTTTTACTCTGATGCATTTGAAAAAAGCATTTTTACATCAAGTGCTTTTGCATACTTTGATAATGAAGTTTTGGCGCCAATTTCTGGTGCTATAAAAGGCGCTTTTCTTTCTTCTGAATTCTCAGAAATCACATCTCCAGAGACAAGGGGATTAAAAAATGCGGTTTTATTGTCTTCTTATTTTGCATATAGAGACGAAAAACCCACTGATAAATTTGAGGCAATAGATCTCTTGGAAGATATGGAAAACTTCATTAATACAGATATTCAAAAATATCTAGACAGCTCAAAAGATCGAAAAAAAGCACTGGATAATCTCTTGGCAATCTCAAGAAAAATGGATTCAAGATCAATAGCAATATTGCTTGATATTCAAAAGCAAGTTGAAGAAAAAAAGACTCTTTTGTCTGATATACAAGCCAAGAAAAACGCAGCTCATAATAATTTTTTTGCATCCTTAAACACATATCAATCCGATAATACTGAGGTTTATTTTCAGGAATTTAGCCTTGAGCGCCAAAAAGAAGTGATAATTAGAGCTGATCTAGGTCTTTTGATGGCACTTGATGAGCGATTTCAATATATGATTCCAAAGGTGCAGCTGTATATTCAAAATATAGAAAAAAAATACAAAAACTTGATTTTAGATGCTGAGTGTAGTGTATAATTTAAAAGAATTTTTCTTAAATCATGAACTATCAATCTTATATTTCAGGACTTATTCCAACTGTTATTGAGCAAACAAATCAAGGAGAAAGGGCTTATGATATATACTCTCGTTTATTAAAAGACAGAATTATATTTTTGGGGTCAGCTATCAATGATCAAGTAGCAAATACTGTCATTGCCCAGTTGC
>JAOARU010000001.1 GCA_025210675.1 Candidatus Altimarinota bacterium
GATATACAAGGACTCAAAAAAGTATTTGTGGTGCATGGCGAAGAAGAATCAAGCCTAAATTTTATAAAAAGTCTCTAAGTGTTTAGAGGCTTTTTGTTTTTTAGTAAAAAAAACTTGCATAAATTTGAAAAAACATTTACTATACTCCTCCTAATTAGACATAAGCAAATGTTCAAACAGATTAACAAATTGGTGGTATTTGCAGGGGTTCTTATGGTATCTTTTGCACCGCATGTTTTGGCCGACAGCAATTTGGATGTATATAATTTATTTATTAATCGTTACGAAAGAGATATATATGTGAAGCCTGGTGCAAATTTAGATATTCATGCCAATGCTTATCTTGAGGAAGGTCCAGCTACCAATCTTAAATTTGAGATAGATGTGCCAAATGATGAATATTTTGAGTATAAAAATACAGTTTATACTTGGAATACATGGGTGCCTGATAAGAAAAATATTCCCCTTACTGAGTTTAATCCACCTTTGATAAATACATTTTCTCCTACTACTGATATTGATCTTAAAGAAGGGGCTTTTGTTGATGTGTTTAAAGTTAAATTTGCGATGGATAAAAAAATCTCAGAATATCAAAATGTATTTGGGGTGAGATTTTTTGATGATGATGGACTTGGTGATTTTGAATATAGAACTGTTTATGTTGATGTTAATCCGCATATTGTAAATGTCTATTTTACAAAGCCATCAATTATAAATGATGGCGAAGATTCCACTGATCTTGTAATTGAGGTCAAGGATTTTAATGGCTGTGAAAATATTGATAGCGCAAAAGTGCTAGCAAACTTATTGAGCTTGGGTATCGATGCTCAAACTGAATTGGTTTTTGATTCATGTAAAGATGATTTGGCTATTTATAAAAAAGAAGGCATTACCACAATAGCTACAACAGGACAAAAAAGTATTACATTTTCAGCTGAAGATGAAGATAAGCACTCAAATGATCCTTCTGATGAAGAATTTGGTGGTATAGATTTTAAGCAAGAAAGTGTTTCTATAACAGTAAGTGACAAAGACTCCCCTGTCGTATCTTCCATTACTGCATCAGACACTGTGATTGGTGGTGATTTAAAGCCATCTACAGATATTACCTGGGAATACAAAGGTGATGTTCAGGAGTACAAGGTTTCAGTTGGTATGGCCGCAGATTGTAATGATGGTACCTTAGTAGTTGATTGGACAGCTATTGCTAATGCTGAGATGACATTTAGTGTGTCTGCTGATAAATTTTCAGAAGGTCAAAATAAGCTTAATATCTGCGTAAAAAGAACGCTTGAAGAAAATGTATTTTCCTCTAGTGCATCAATTGTGATTGAAAAAGATATCACGCCTCCTGATGTCAAATTTTTAAGTATGTATCCTGCATATACAGTCGATCAAGATGTAAAAATTGACTGGAAAGGTTCAGAAAGGGGCACATACAAGCTTACTGTAAATGATCCAAATCCGAGCGGTCAGGTTTATAATTATACTGAAGTTGGAAGTGCAAAATCTGTAATATTTAAAAATGAGGATTTAGTTGCAGGTGAAAACACAATGTATATTCATTTATTTGATCTTGCAGGCAATAAGTCAACATTGGCAAGAATCATAAAAAAGGCAGCTCCTCCTCCGACAATGGCAGGTCATGTCTTGTCGCTTGAGGATAATGATATTGAAAATGAAGCCATTAGTGGTCAGGATTTTACTTTGACATGGGAAGATCTAAAGTACGATCAGATTCAATTTTATAGAATATACATACTTCCATCATCAGTTTCAGATAATGATTTCAATCTTAATAAAGACAAATATTCTCATGTAGCAGTTGCTTCATACAATCAAACATCTTGGACAGGTTTGGAAAATCTCACAAAAGATTCAAATGGCAATGCACTTCAAGAGGTTGAATATAAAGTGTTTATTTTAATAGACACATTTTCAGGACAAAAAGGAGATGCGGGCAGTTTAACTCTTACTCCTAAGGCCGATGACTTAATAGAGCCAGAATTTTCTAGTGCTTTTGCAATAGATGTAAATACAATTATGCTTGAATTTTCAGAGGAAATTTCAGAGGTTGATACATCAAAAATTAGCGCATCAGGATTGGAAATTGATACATCTTACAATGCTGATGGATTTAGGGATGGCTATAGAATTGACGGTAAAAATGTATTTATAAGAGTAAACACATTGCCTACTGACTATGAAGCAACTGATTTGACAGTTGGTGCGTGTGCAGTTAGGGACAAGGAGGGTGTTGGTGATTTAAATGAAACTTATTGTGCTTCTGGTGAGCCAATGACAAATGCAAATAGTGATTATTTTAATCAACTTATTTTTGATAAAATTAAACCACAAATCACTTTAATAAAACCAGCACAAGATGGCAAAGATAATAAATACACAGACGTTCATTATATAATCTCTGAAGATGTGATTAGTGGAACTTTGCAGCTTATTTTTACAAGAACAGGTGGTGAAAATGATCCAAACTCACCTCATAAATACATAGTGCCGCTTCAGTACACCACTAAAGGTGAATATGAATTTACTATTAATGCAAGAGAAGAAGCGGGCTTAGTTGAAGATGTGATTTACAAGGTTGAGGCCGTAGCAACAGACATAGATAATAATGAGGCTATTGTTGTTCAAAATACAAATTGGCTTTATACAATCATTCCGCCTCAGCCACCTATCGCTAACCAGTCTTTTTCATCTCCTACTACAAATACTAGGCCTGAATTTGCATGGACAAGCGTAAAAGACGCATATCAGTATAAAATTGAAGTAAGCTTAAAAATGGCAAATTACACACCTGTATTTGTATCTCATGTTTTAGATTCTTCAGAGACAAGCTGGATAATGGATCCGGAATTTGCGCATGATGGCACAGATGATGACGAGTATATTTGGAGAGTTTTTGCACTTGATGATGATGGCAATCCTTCTGATCCAAGTAATGAGTTTAGCTTTGTACTTGATACAACAGCAAAAGCAGATGAAATTATAATAAAAGATATAAACACAGATTCAGCTGAATATACTAATAATATCGAGGTAAAAGTAGAAATAAATGGGATTCAAGATGATGTAGAATATTATCTGATCACAGAAGATCAAAATCTTCCAAATCCAGAAGATGTAAATCATGAAATTCAAACAAATTTTAATTA
Organism: Candidatus Altimarinota bacterium; assembly: GCA_025210675.1. GTDB lineage: Bacteria > Patescibacteriota > Gracilibacteria > CAIRYL01 > JAOARU01. The sequence continues at coordinate 3,174 of JAOARU010000001.1, forward strand.
TGAATTTCAAAATACCATAAATGGTGATAAGGCTCTTTATCTTTGGCTAAAAGACTCTCTTGGAAATTTAAATGATCAGGAAATTACAGCAAATATATTTTTGGATCAGGAATCACCACAAACTCCGGTTGTTGTATTAAATGACCCAGATGCAGAGAATGGAAAAACAAACAACAATGAGGTTTTGATAAGCATTACAAATGATGATGATTTTGGATCTTATCAAAGCGGTATTGAATCTTATTGTATAGCTTCATTTGTAGATGGCGTTGTGCCAAATGCGCCAAATGCTACTGATTGCTCAACTTCAAAGATACAAGCAGAGTCTTCAACTGGCTGGATTACTGCGAAGCCACAGTCAATTATTCTTTTGAATCAAGGGGTAAAAAACATCTATGTTTGGACAAAAGATAATGCTCAGAATATCTCAGAGCAAGGTAGTCCTGCAACAATAGAGGTAAATAAAGACGCAGTTCCAGATATCGCCTTAAAGGTCTCAGACTCAAGTAGTGCAAGCACAGAATACACAAATGAATTAACAGTTGATTTAGAGATTACAAATGATGATACAGCTTGGAGATGGTGTGTAAAATCAGCCCCAAAGGGATCAGCTATAACTGCCCCAACAAAAGCAGCTTGTGAAGTTGAAGATGGCGCAGATGATGAGGGAGCAAGTGGCTGGTTAAAATATCGTCCTTATGATTATACCTTTATCGATGTTGATGGTAACAAGACTGTGTCAGTATGGATAAAAAATGCTTTTGGTACTATTTCAAATTCAGCAACTCAGGATATTACACTTGATACAGTAAATCCTCAAATCGCCTATCAGGCTGTAATGGATCTTGATAATAATGGCAAGGCTGATACGCTCAGGATCTTAATGAGCGAGAGTGTTATTGATCAAACAGTTGATATATCTGATTTTAAACTTGAAGGATTTTCATTTGATGAGACATTTACAGGAGCGCATTCTTACTTGAATTTTAAAAATGGATTCACAACAGGTACAACTGAAAATGATGATATATTTTTCTTAAAGCTAATTGAAAATACCGATATTGCGACTGATATAGCTCCTGAATTAAGTTATCTTGCAAAAGGTATTACGGATTATGCAGAAAATCCTGTTGATGATTATAGTGACAATTCATTTGACAATATAGCACCTTATTTGCTTGGCATAGAGGCATTTGATGACAATAATAATGCTATTATTGAGAGAGTTGTTATAAGATATTCAGAGGAGCTAGAAGTAAATCCTCTACTTGCATCTGATATTTTTACTCTCGCAAATTCCCCTACTAAAGATCAGGCAGAAAGCGTGAATTACATAAATGATACAATTGAATTGATTTTTAATGAATCAGGATTGTCACCAAACACAGGTACAAAAGACTTTTTAATAAGTCTGAATAATGCAAAAGGCTATGTCCAAGATAAATCTTTAAATAAAGCTCAAGATTTTACAGATATAGCTGTTGGCGATAAGTCTAATCCAATATTAATTGGTGTGAATTATACTCAAACAGGTGATATTTCAAAAGATGTTTTGACACTTGTATTTTCAGAAGAAATTGCAAATAATTTGAGCAAATCAGACCTTTTAGCTATAGGCACTGGTAGATTTGGAACTACTCCAGATTTTAGTAAATTAACAAATACAATTAAAATAAGTCTAGACAGCTCAGATGGAGCAGCTTTTGTGGTTGGAGTAGACAAGATAGCTTTGCTTTCTGGTGTGATTCAGGATATAGCTACAAATTCAAACACAAATACAGATCTAATATTGGTTTCAGGTGGTGTAGTGATTAATGAGATTGCCTGGGTTGGAAGCTCTACATCAACAGATGATGAGTGGATTGAGCTTCGCAATATGACATCAAGCGACATAAACCTTGCGCCATTGGGGGCTAAATATTGCCTATATATAAATGATCAAAAACTAGCTGATCTAAGTGGAACGATTAATTCAGACGGATATTACTTGGTATCACATTTTGCAAGAACAAACACAGCAACTTCATTGGGTGTTGATCCAGATCAGGTTCTTGATACTGCTTGGATGAGCATTCCTGATTCAGATATGCAGGTATCTCTTTATCTTGCATTTGATGGAAATTGTGATGATCAAGATGTGTTAATAGATCAAGCTGATGATGCTTCTGGTGCACCTTTTTTTGGTGGAATAGATGGCTCAAGGTATGTATCAATGGAAAGAAGGGAAAATGTAGGACTAGGTACTGATTCATCAAATTGGTATGCTGCTGTTGACTCGCAAAACTTTAAAAATAATGGACAATTTGGCACTCCAAAACTAAAAAATGTAATAGATGCAACACCGCCAGCATTTATATCAGGTAGCAATAAACCAGATATAAATGGACTAATTCCTGCAAATCCATATGCAATAGAAATAGCTTATGCTGATGATGCGGCAGGTGTGGGTATAGATTCTTCAAAAACTACAATCAAGGTTGATATAAATGGAGATGGAGATTTTGATGATGCCGATGAGGATTGCACAGATAGGGCTACAATTACAAACACGAGTGTTTTGTGTATAGTTAATAATGCTGACTTTACACATGGAAAACATAGCGCTCAGGTGGACATTGCTGATGTAGCAGAAAATACAGCAACGACAAGTTGGGATTTTTGGATAGACAATTTCACATTTAAGGTAGAAAATGCAGATGTTAATCTTGGAGGGTTTTCATCAGGATCATTTGTAGAGACTGCCACAAATGATGAGCATAACAAAATCACAATCACTACTTATGGAGCAGGATTTGATTTATATGCAACACCTGAAAGTCAATTTAACTCAGATTCAAATGCTTCATTTCCTTGGCACAATAACAATACTTCAGCTAGAGGTGAGGGTATAGCATTTAGGGTTAAGCAAGGTGAATCAGGTGCATTTGGAAATTATTTTAATTTCAATGATCAGCAATTATTGCTTTCAAAGTCAAAATTAACATCAGAACAATTAAGTTTAAGCGGAGACTTGAAAACATATGTATTTTATGTGCAGCATTACGCAGGTTCTGAGTTTACACAGGAAGCAGGAAATTATCTCTACAAGGTTGATTATTCTATAAATACAACTTATTAAAATGAAAATATCTATTAAGACACCAGAACAAATTGAGATCATGCGTAAAGGCGGCAAGATTCTCTATAATATTCTTCAAAAAATCAAACAGGAGACAAAAGCAGGAATGACCACAAAAGATCTAGATGATGTGTCTATGGAGTTATTTCACTTAAACAATGTTAGACCTAGTTTTTTGGGATATGGAGGATTTCCTGCATCTGTATGTGTTAGTGTAAATGATGAGATAGTACATGGAATACCAGGAGATAGAGTGTTACAAAATGGTGATATTGTAAGTGTTGATTGCGGAGTTTTGTATAAAGGTTTTCATACTGATTCTTGTATTACTTATCCAGTTGGAGGAGATAATGAAATTTCAAAAGAAACAAAACATTTACTTGAAATCACAGAAAAATCACTCAAAAATGCTATTTCTAAATGTGAAGATGGGGTTAAACTTGGTGATATTTCTTATGCAATCCAAAAAACTGTTGAAAATGAAGGTTTAACAATTGTTAGAAATTTGACAGGACATGGAATAGGTAAAAATGTACATGAGCCACCTCAAGTTTTGAATTATGGTAAACCAAATTCGGGAATTAGACTTCAGGAAGGCATGACAATAGCAATAGAGCCAATTGTAGTAATTGGCAACGAGGAAAATTATACACTTGATGATGATTGGACAATTGTAAGTGCTGATGGCAAACTATCTGCTCATTTTGAGCACACTGTTGCAATTACTAAAAAAGGTGCAGAAATATTGACTATTTAATTATTTACTTATTAGTACGCCATAACATTTATCCCTATTTAGGGTTTCTTTGATTGGCATATTTTGAGTTGATTTGAGTACGCTAATCCCCTTTTCTAAATGTAGATCATGTTCAAATAAATTTTGTTTTATTCCAAATGCCTTTTTAAAGCAAAAATAATGAGATGCGTAATCATTTTTAAAATCTAGCTCAAAAGGTAGCTTGTATTTTAGTGATACATTTTTCATTTCCTGTGGTTTTAGAAAAGGAAAATAAAATGCCATTACGGTAAAATCATCTTCTTTGTGTATTTTTACCTCTCTTTTTAGAATCCCATCAGTTGACACAAGATGAGCTCCCTTTGGTAAATAAACCCTTGTATAAACCCTATTAGTCCCTTTTCCCATTATGTTTTTAAGGTATGATTCTTTATATGGAGTTGATTTTTTGTATTTCTCATAAAGAGAGCTTATAAAAGCTTCATCTTGATTGTTCCAGGTGTGTGCTCTTTGAATATTTATTTCTCCAAATATTTTTCCATCAAGATTTATAATGTTTTTATGTGAGATTTTTTCATTAATAAAAGCATCACTTTTGTTACCTGAAAATGAAGTATGAGAAACTATAAACTGCTCTGTCTTATCATCGTTTTTAATTTTCTGTGTAAGATTAAATTCATTAAATAAGTCTTGAACCTGGTCATTAAATGAGTAAAAAATAACATTTTTTTCATATAATGCATTTATGCCTATTGAAGCTAGTTTTTGTTTATCTATTTTCATTAGGCGTTTTTCAAAGATTGGTATAAATCTTTTTAATATGTCTTTTGGAGATTTTTTTCCAAATACTTTTGCTTCAACAATAAAAGAAAGCGTAAGCGTGAAGTTGTTATGGTTTACATTTTCATTGACCCCAAATAGCTTCATAATACCAAGTTCTTTTAAAATATCCTCAGCTACATTTTGGTTTATAGCTATGATTGTGTCGACTGAGTTTGCTTTTTCATGCTCTAAGAACCATTGGATTTTTTCGGCACTTTTTTGAAAATCTATATAATAATTTGCATCTCTAAGTCCCCAGTTGTCTGATATTAACTGAAAAGGCTCAGGTGGAATAATTTGCTGAGATAAATTTGAGTCAAAGTCGTAAACATCTCTAAATTCTTTTTTAATGATTTCACCGTCATTAAAAGTTACAAAATAAAGACTTCCTATAAATCCTCCGTTTGCCCTGATTTCATTTGAGTTTTGCAATAAAAATAAAGCTGTATGAGGGTGCTTATCTCCTAATAGTATTTTTAAGGCAGGAAAATGCTTATAAGACTTTTTGATTAGATCAGCGGTCTCGCTAAGAATTTTTTCTATTTTGTCTATTTGGGGTATTTTTAAATTTGATTTTTTTATTTTTTGAAGAAGTAGCTTTGATTCATTGAGATAATAAATGGCTTGTGTAAAGTCACTTTCAACTTGATTTATGATTTTTAGGTAATTTGATTCTCCTTCTTGAGTTGCATTTTTGTAGGCATTTAAAAATAAACTACTTGCATTTGAGATATTTTGACCAACTTTAAGGAGGTATTGAGCCACTTCACTGTTTGAGCTTACGCCATAATAATCCGATGTTTTATAAACAAGAGGATCAATCGACTGTTCTAGTTCTGAGAGGTATATTTTAGCTTCATGAAATACATCAAGGCTGTTTTCAATGCCTTTTTCGTTTATTTTGTTTTGAAGTCCTGAAAATGTAGTTTTTGTATCTAATTTGAGTTCATCTTTTATGAAAAGTGCCCTTGAGATTCCGCTGATAAAGACAATTGCAAATAAAAATGTACCACAAGCAAATGTAAGTCTCTTTATTTTTTCAAAGCGGCTTTTTTTTCTTTTTTTAATTGGAGAGAAATCTATTGTTTTTTTAAAAACTTGATTTTGTGATTCAAGTTTAATAGTTTTTTCTTCGGGGATTATGATATACTCATTGCCATCAAATATATCCAAATGCTTTTTCATGGCTAAATTATGCAAGAAGATCAAAAATTTAACAAGATACTTTCAGAAGCGATGAATCTATTGAGTTATCGTGATCACTTTGCTTTTGAGCTTCAGAAAAAACTTCAAAGGAAATTTCCTAAAGAAAACAATATGATTCAGTTGGTCATTGAGAGGTTGCAAGATTCGCATTTAATAAATGATAAGAATTACATTCAAAACTACATAGAATATAGGTCAAAAACATCTCCTCGTGGTAAAAACATGCTCAGGCAAGAGCTTAGATTGCGTGGTTTGGATTTGGAATTGGTTGATCAGGTTTTTGATGAAATCGAGTTTGATGAGTATGAATTTTGTAGAAAGGCTGGCTTTAAAAAGAAGCTGTCTTTTGATCATAAAATACATCAAGACAAGCAAAAAGATAAGTTGTATAGATTTTTAGCTTCTCGTGGCTTTGATTTTTCTGTTGTTCGAGAGGTTGTGGAGAGTTTAATTGCATGAGGGGGATGCTTGCTCCCCCTCCCTGTGTTCGTTCGCAAGCAAGTTGCTCACTCACTAGGTTGTGGAGAGTTAAAAAAATGATTTTAACTGAAAAACTTGCATTTTTTTTAAAAAAGTGAAAAAATATGCTTGATTAATAATTAGGATTTAAAGTAGCGATTCATTATATATACATATAATGGATTTTTTTTAAATCTCCAGATTTTTTCAAACAAAAAATGAAAGCCCAATTCTTAGCAGCACTTAATCAAATTTGTGCAGAAAAAAACATTCCGGAAGATGTTGCCATTCAAGCTGTAAAGACAGCTATTGCAACAGCATGGCGTAAAGATTACGGTAATAAAGAGCAAGAGATTGAAGTGGTATTGAGAGATGATTCTGATACTCCTACGATTTTATTAATTAAAGAGGTTGTTGATGAGGTTGAAAATGAAAATTTTGAAATTTCCATCAAAGAAGCCCAAAAAATTAAAGGTGATGTCGAGGTTGGAGAAGAAATTAAAATAGATGTAACACCACTTGAGTTTGGTCGCATTGCTGCTCAGTCAGCTAAACAGGTTATTTTACAGAAATTAAGTGAAGCAGAAAGAAGCTCTCTTTTTCAGAGATTTAAGGATAGAGAAGATCAGCTTTTAACAGCTAGTGTTAATCGCATTGAGGGGTCACATGTGTTTTTAGAAATTGAAAAAACAACAGTATTGCTTCATCCAAAACATCAAATTCCTGGTGAAAAATATTTTCCTGGTAAGCGTATGAAGGTTTATCTATCAAGGGTTGAACAAACTACAAGAGGACCTCAGCTTGCTGTTTCTCGCACATCTCCTCGTCTTGTTGAATTATTAATGAGTCAAGAGATTCCAGAAATTGAACATGGTGAAGTTAGGATAGTTTCTATTTCTAGAGATGCTGGTTCACGCTCAAAAATTGCAGTAACATCAGATGATTCAAAAATTGATCCAGTTGGTGCATGTATAGGTCAAAAAGGTGCACGTATTCATCCTGTGATGGATGAAATTGGCGGAGAAAGAGTTGATGTGATTGAATGGGATGAGGATTCTACAAAATTTATTGCTAGAGCCCTTCAGCCAGCTAAAATCAGAAATGTTGTCATAGTGACTGCTGAAGAAGCATATGACCCTGAGGTAAAAAGAAAAGTTAAAAAAAGAGCTGCTGTATTTGTAGATGAGTCAGAGCGTGCTATTGCAGTTGGTAAGCAAGGGCAAAATGTGCGTCTTGCTTCTGAACTTGTAAAATACGAATTAGATATGTACAATGCAGAAGAATATGAACCTTTTAAAGAGAAATTGGCTCAATTAGGTGAAGATTCTGATTTAATAGCAGAAAAAGAAGAAGATTCAGAATAAAAGATTTTTTAAATTTTTTCTTAAATACCATGAAAGACAATAATCCATTTCATATTATTCCGGCAAAAGACGGCGAATGTATTAATATTATTGTAGAGATTGCCAAAAATAGTCGTACAAAATATGAATTTAACAAAAAATATGGAGTAATTGAGGTAGATAGGGTTTTGCATACACCTATTGCATATCCATTTAGTTATGGGCTTATTCCACAAACATGGAATGATTATGATCATGATCCGCTTGACGCAATTATTATTTCTTCTGAATCAATTATGCCTGGTGCATTAACAAGATGTAAGGTTGTTGGAATGCTATCTGTTGATGACAATGGAGAAAGAGATGATAAAGTTTTGGCTGTATTAGCTGATGATCCTTATGTGAATCATATTGAAAGTATTGATGACATGGGTAATAAATTAAAAGAAGATATCCATTACTTCATGGAGCACTATAAAGATCTTGAGAAGAAGACAGTAAAAGTAAATGCTTGGCAAAATAAAAAAGAAGCAGAAGAATTTATTGAAGAATGTATAGAGTGTTATTTTAAGACAAAATAATTTAGATTAAACAAAAAACCCTCTCAGAATTGAGCGGGTTTTTTCGGCTGTGGTTTTTATTGATTTAGTTAAAATAGGATTTTTATAGGTTTTTTTTGATCTAGCGCTAATGCTCCGTTGCCTAATTGTCCATAGTTATTATCACCCCATGCCCAGACTGTTCCATCATTTTTTAGTGCCAAAGAATGATCTCTTCCTGTTGCAATTTGTTTTAGATTTGAAATATTTATCTTAACAGGACTTAATTTTATCATTGTCCCATCTCCAATTTCTCCATCAATATTACTACCCCATGCCCAGACTGTTCCATCATTTTTAATTGCAAGAGAATGATATCTTCCTCTTGTAATTTGTTTTACTCCTGAGATTGATGCTTTTTTTGGAGTTACGCTACTTGTCTCATTTCCGTTACCAAATACCCCATTATAATTGCTTCCGCATGTCCAGACTGTACCGTCTGTTTTTAGCATTGTTGTGTGATAGCCTGATGCAAATACTTGCTTAACTCCTGTTAAGGTAGATACTCTTGCTGGTGTTTTTTTGTAGTCTAGTGCTGGATCTGCTAATTCACCATTTTTATTCCAGCCCCATCCATAAACTGTACCGTCTGTTTTTAGAACAACAGAGTTTATAGTTCCGGCTGAAATTTGTTTAACTCCTCTGATGTTAATTTTTATAGGAGAGTTTTTGTTTATCGTTGTTCCGTTTCCAAGTTCATAGCTTGTGTTTTCACCCCATCCATAAACTGTACCGTCTTTTTTTAGTGCTAAAGAATGCCTGAATCCTGCTGATATATGAACAACGTCTGATAGGCCACTTACCTTTACTGGTGTTGTGCTGTCTTTGTTTGTTCCGTTGCCTAATTGTCCATATCTGTTACTACCCCAGGCCCAGACTGTACCATCATTTTTTAGTGCAAGTATATATTTTTCTCCGGCTGAAATCTCTTTTATTCCTGATATTTCATTTATTTTTTTTAGCACAGTTAGATGTCTTGTGATTATGCCTGTTTGACCATTTTCTGATCTTCCTGCTACCCAAACAGTA
>JAOARU010000024.1 GCA_025210675.1 Candidatus Altimarinota bacterium
ACTTAGGGAAAAGCCTAGATTTTCTTAAAAACTTGTGATTAAAAATCCCAAGTTTTCCGCAAAAATCTTGCATCGCTCCGTAGTCTCGTTTTACTCGACTACTACGCTTTGCATCGTCTTTTCTCGCTAAGCGCTTGGTGGGCGGAGAGGGATTCGAACCCCCGAACTCAGAGAGAGCAGATTTACAGTCTGCCGCCGTTGACCGCTTGGCTATCCGCCCAAAAATCAAGCTTTTAGATTATAAATTAGCTCAAAATTATTTGCAAGAAAAAAATCAAAGAAAAAAACTTGACATATATCCAACAAATAATTATAGTATAAAATAAATATTTTTAAAAAATCCCATGAAAACCTCAACCATTGAAGCATCTAAAAATACAGAACCACAAATTGCTGAAGTCGCAATAAGCGATGCGCCAATCACAGAAATTCAAGAAGAAACAGGAAAAGGACTAAAACTAGCTGAAGGCTGCATATCAGAAGAAGAGTTAAACGCAAAAATTGACAAATTAATAAACAAATTCCTAATAACTGGAGAATTTGAAAGAAACGACACAGAATCAGAAGTGCATCTTGTAATTCCAGGCGACCTAAGAGAGGGAGAATTAAGCAGAACTTACCACATAACAATAAATAAAGAAACAGGAGAAGACCATACAAAAGAAGTTATAACAAGAGCAAAAAATCCCAACATAGGAACGCCTGATGTTGAAATAGGAGACAGGGAATATGCTATTAGTATGGACCATACATTAATAGTAAAAAGAATCTAATACGCAACTTACACTCAAAGCAAAATCATAGACCACTATCCCCCATTCCAATTATTGATATGGGGGATTTTTTCGTGCCTATTTTTAATAACTACACCTATTAAAGACAGCAAATAAATCACATATATCTACCATAAAAACAAAACTAAACACCCGATCTAGCCTTACAGATTTTTATAATCCAACATTAAACACTAAACTTAAAGCTCCTGTGACCCTCTTTAAGACACAAAAAAACAGCTCCTAAAGCCGTATCTTAATGGAGCCAGCACTCGGATTCGAACCGAGGACCTGCCGCTTACAAGGCGGATGCTCTACCACTGAGCTATGCTGGCAACGATCAGAATTTTATATTAAGTCTAGATATTTGTCAAAGCTTTTTTTATATCTTCTGTTACTTTTTTTACGTCTTGTTGACCATTAATTTTTATAATTCTGCCTTCAGATTCATACTTCTCAATCGCAGGCAGTGTCTCTTTGTAAAAATTCTCCAATCTTTTTAAAATAGCCTCCTCATTGTCATCACTTCTTTTTATTACCTCAGATCCACATTTATTACATTCTGACTCATTAAAATCAGACATAAATATCTTTTTGCAGCTCTTGCACATTTTTCTACCAAGCAATCTCCTCTTAGCCTCTTCTTCTGAAATATCAATCCATACACCAACCATCTCTCTACCCTTTGCGCTCAATAATTCATCAAAGCTGTTTTTTTGCTCCATGCTGCGTGGAATTCCGTCAAACAAAATCGCTTCTTTATTTAAATTTTTATCAACAAAATCAGCCACAACAGCCATTACTGTCTCATTTTGCACTAAATTACCACTTTCTATAATGCTTTTTACCTCTCTACCCAATTCAGAATCCTCCTGAGCAATAACCCTAAGCGCCCCTCCTGTCTCAAAAACAATCAGATTCATATCCTGAGCCACAATAGAACCCTGCGTCCCCTTTCCTGAACCCTGTATTCCAAAAAATACTACATCCTTCATGCTAATTTATCATAATCATGCATTGCAAGCTGCGCATTTACCTGCCTAATAAGCTCAAGTACCACACCTACAACGATAATCAATCCACTTCCTGAGATAATCAAATCAGAAGAAGTCAGATCAGTAAACATAGTAAATACAATTGGCACAAGCGCAATCGCTCCTAGGAAAAATCCTCCCCAAAGATTCATGCGATTTGAAACATAACCTAAGTATTCTGCTGTTTCTTTTCCTGGTCTTCTACCTGCTATAAACCCACCTCTTTTTTGTAAATTTTCAGCTACATTTTCCGGATTAAAAGTGATTGATACATAAAAATACGTAAAAGCCACAATTAAAATAAAATAAAGAGCTAAATATTCTGGTGTTGGATTACCTGAATTAAAGTGAATATTCCAAAATTCAGCCATTTTTTGCACCCAAGCATAATCAGCATTTCTCAAAAATTGTGCTAGCACACTCGGAAATGTAATCATTGATACCGAAAAGATAATCGGAATCATGCCAGCTTGTAGTACACGAATTGGCAATACACTCTTGCCGCCTTTTGCGCTTCTAGAAGTATGAGTTATTGGAATAGCCTTGTGAGCATCCGTAAAAACCACAACAATCATAAGTAGCAATACCGTAAAAGCTACAAATAATATAAATGGTAAAATCTTACCAGTATTTCCAAGCTCTGCATTCAAGAGCATATTTCCAAACACACTAGGCATTGAAGACACAATACCTGCAAAGATAATCATTGAAATTCCGTTTCCAATACCTTTTTCTGAGATCAACTCACCAAGCCATACCAATAATAATGTACCTGTTGAAATAGTGATCATTGCAGGAAGTACTTCTGCTGGATTTGTATAATCAATAAAAGCCCCCTCAACACCATGTGTAGATTGAGCGATTAATGCAATCATTCCGTATGACTGAAGAAAAGCAAGCGGATAAGTCAACCAGCGAGTGATTGAATTGATCTTTTTGCGTCCCTGATCACCCTCCTTGCTAATTGCTTCAAGTTTTGGAATTGCCACAGTCATCAACTGCACAATAATTGAAGCATTAATATACGGAGAAAGACCCATCATAACAATAGAAAACCTCTCCATTGAACCACCTGTAAGCGCAGCAAAAATTGACAAAGCTCCTCCCGACTGAAACGTCTCCTCAAGCACCCTTGGATCAACACCTGGCACAGTAATATGAGCTACTGCACGCAAAATCAGTATAATAAAAAGTGTGAAAAGTATCTTTTTTCTAAGGTCTTTGTTTTTCCAGATTCTAACTAGATGATTCATAATCTTTTAAATTAAAGTATTATTTATCCTTCTTTTTTGAAGGCTCTTTCTTCTCATTTTTTAGTTCGTTTTCAATCTTTCCACCAGCTTTTTCGATTTTAGACTTAGCAGAAGCTGAAACATAAACTCCATCAAAATTAACTTTTTTTGTTAATTCACCATTTCCGAGGATTTTAACTGGAGCATTCTTTTTAAGCATACCCTTATCAGCCAAAGTTTCAATTGAAACCATCTCAGCATCAGAAAAATTTGCTTCAATAGCATCAAGATTAAATGGTACAAAATCAACCCTATTTGGATTTTTAAATCCTTTAAGCTTAGGAATACGACGCAATAAAGGTGTTTGTCCTCCTTCAAAGCCTAGTCTAACCCCTCCACCTGAACGAGCATTTTGCCCTTTGCAACCTCTTCCTGAAAACGTTCCCTTGCCTGAGGCATTACCACGACCTCTTCTTATTTTTGATTTTCTTGCGCCTTCGGCTGGTTTTAATTCGTGTAATTTCATTTTTTAAGAAAATAATTGATCTAATATATTTTGAGCGAATTGTTCTGCTGATTGAGGACCATTGGCTGTGATAATTTTGCCATCTACCTCCACATCACAATCTGTATAAACTGCTCCATGAGCTTCGATAAACTTCCCTTGTTCTCCATCTTTGTTCCATACTGTTGCTTTTTTGCCTTCTAATACCTCATGTACAGCCAGAACTGTTGGAGCTATGCAAATTGCAGCGAGAATTTTATCTTGTGAAACAGTATCCTGAATAATTCTTTTGGCTTCTAAGTCGTCCCTATAAGCAATAGCACCCGCACCTCCTATAAATATTACCGCATCAAATTCATCTACGCTCACTTCTTTAATTCCAATTTCTGCTTCTTGTATCATACCCAACTTGCCTTTACATTGACCTCTCTCTTGACTTGACACCACACATTCTACACCCTTATCTCTCATTATATTGTATGGGATTTTCAACTCCTCGTCTCTAAATTCCTGTTGAGCAATTACAAATAAGACTTTCATATTATTTCTCTTCTTTTTTAGGCATCTCCTTTTTATCCGTAGGAGCTTTTTTGAAATCTGGTCTTCTTGCTGGTCTTTTCTTTTTAACAAACTTCTTTCTCTTTTTCTCAACTTCGTCCATTTTTACTGGAACTGACAATTTTTCAAGAGCTTTAATTGTTGCCTGAGCATTTACAATCTTATTATTTGTGCCAAAAATCTTACCAATTACGTTTTCGATACCAGCAAGCTCGCAAATCTTACGAACAGCTCCACCAGCAATAATACCTCCACCTGGAGTGCCAGGCATCAATAAAATCTTTGCCGATTTA
>JAOARU010000025.1 GCA_025210675.1 Candidatus Altimarinota bacterium
ACTCTCAGGATATACTAGAATTAAGCAATATTGAAAGTGGTACATTTGTAGGACTTGAAAAAACTTCATACATTGAAAAAAGCTATCCAACTCAAATTGGCGAAGAGGTAGATACAGCAAATCTAAAACAAAAAGATGACCTATATATAAATAGATACAAAGAGCAAACTTACTTTAATTTAATCTTAATTAGTCTAGGTGCATTTGCAGAATTAATTATCGCACTCATATTAATCTTTCGTTATGTAATAATTTGGTTTTTATTGATATTTTCACCATTTTTATTTGTATTATTTATTTTTCCATCACTTAGAAGCGTATTTCGCTATTGGATATGGCTTTTTTCAAGATGGATAATGATTGGACCGATTCTAGCAATGGCGCTTTTTGTTGTCATAAATATCTGGGTTCACACAGGGATTCCCCTTGAAAGTAGCTATCAAGCACCCTCTTCTTTAGTTTTTATAAACACTACAAATTTGCAAATTGCCTCCCCTAGCGGATCCGGCGGACTTGAGACACCAAGGAATATTATGAAGTATATATCTTCGTTAATGATGCTCTATTTATGTATATTGTTACCTTTTTGGCTAACAAGAATAATACCTGCATCTATTAGTAAAGATAGCTTCTCATCACTTCAAAAATCACTAGAGTCAAAAAGTGAACAAGAGCATGATATAATTAGAAAAATTCAAGAAAAAATAGAAGAAAGTAGTATATCAAAGTCAAAAACAAACTCTATTATCACTCAAGCTCTAGGATTAAATAAAAATAGTACTGTTGCAAATTTTTTAAATCAAGAAAAACAAGAAGAAGCAACAAAAGAAAGGCTGCAACAAACACAAGGCCTAAAAACAAGTTCAAACAAACACCTGCAAAACACTCAAACAAAAACCCAAGAAAATGAACTAAGCAGCATGCTTACTAAAAAAGAAGATCAATTAGAGCAAAAAAATGATGAAAATCAATCAATAATAAAAATCTCAACACCAAGCATCAAGATTCAAGAAGATTCAACAAAGCAAGAGCAAAAAGAGGCTCAAAACAAAGAAATAATCAAAAATACTTCAAAAATAGATCAAGCTTCAGAAAAAATCTCAGAACAACAAAAAACCGAGATTCAAAAAGAAATTAAAAGCTCAAACAGCATAAAATCAATAACAGAAGACAAAAAAATAACAAGAGAAAGCCGTAAAGATCAAATCAAATCCCAAGAATCAATAACAGAAAAAATTAAGGTTGAGCGTCCTGAGATCAGGGAAAATAAAAAAATCGAAGACATAATCAAAGAAAAAGAAAGCCTGAAAAATAAAAATAAAAAAACAACTTAAAAAAAATTTAGAATTTAAACTTTAAATAACCTACAAAAAAAGCCCTCGTATTAATACAAGGGCTTTTGTATTTACTTATTGATTATTGTTCTCCGTTTCTTTTTGCCCTAATTTCCTCGATAACATTTTGAGGGGCTTTTGCATAATGTTCAAATTCCATTGAAGAATTTGCACGCCCCTGTGAAAGAGAGCGAAGATCAGTCACATAGCCAAACATTGAAGCAAGTGGCACAAGCGCTTGGATCACTTTTGCCTTACCTCTGTCTGACATTTCTTGAATCTGACCTCTTCTTGAATTAAGATCACCAATCACATCACCCATGTATTCTTCTGGTGTGGTAACTTCAACAGCCATCATTGGCTCAAGAATAACTGGATTTGCCTCTTTTGATGCTCTTTGGAAAGCTATTGAAGCTGCTGCTTTAAAGGCAAATTCAGATGAGTCAACATCATGGTAACTACCATCATGAAGTGTGCATTTAATATCAACCATTGGATACCCTGCAATAACACCACGTGTCATAGCCTCTTGGAACCCTTTGTCAACTGCTGGGATATATTCTTGTGGAATACGTCCTCCAACTACTTTATTGATGAATTCGTAACCCTTACCTGGCTCATTTGGCTCAATAGTGGCAACAACGTGTCCGTATTGACCACGACCACCTGTTTGTTTTGAGTATTTTTCTTCCACATCTTTTGCAACCTGAATTGTCTCTCTATAAGCAACTTGTGGGTTACCAATGTTAGCTTCTACTTTAAATTCACGCCTCATTCTGTCGACAATAATATCAAGATGAAGCTCACCCATACCTGAGATAATTGTCTGGCTTGTTTCTTCATCTGTTTTAACTTGAAATGTTGGATCTTCTTCAGCTAATTTTTGAAGAGCAATACCCATTTTTTCTTGATCAGCTTTTGTTTTTGGCTCTACCGCAATAGCAATAACTGGCTCTGGGAATGTAATCTCTTCAAGAATAATTGGCGCATCAGCATCAGAAATTGTCTCACCTGTCTTGGTTTTTTTAAGACCAACAATAGCACCAATATCTCCTGCCTCCAACTCTGTAACTTCCTCACGTGAATTAGCGTGCATTTTAACTAAACGACCAATTCTTTCCTTATCTCCTGAGTTTGCATTTATTACATAACTACCACTTTTTAGCACACCTGAATAAACACGCACAAAACATAACTTACCAACAAATGGATCAGTAGCAATTTTAAACACAAGACCTGCAAATTTTTCATCACTAATTAATTTCCTTTCTTCTTCTTGTTCTGTTTTTGGATTTGTACCAGTAATAACCTCAATATCATCAGGTGAAGGCAGGTAATCACTAACAGCATCTAGCATTGTCTGAACACCAACATTTTGCAATGAGCTTCCGCATAATACCAAATAAAATTCACCTGTTAAAACCCCTCTTCTGAGACCTTTTTTAATCTCATCAACTGTCAATTCTTCACCTCCAAGGTATTTTTCCATCAAATCATCATCATGCTCAGCTGCAGCTTCTATAAGCATTTCTCTTCTTTTTTCTGTTTCATCTTGTAAATCAGTAGGAATATCTATTTCAATAATATTTTCACCAAATTTCCCTTCAAATTTATACGCTTTTTTCTCAACAAGGTCTATGAGCCCCTCAAAAGCACTCTCTGCTCCGATTGGAAGCTGAATAGCAACTGCTTTATCTGAAAGTCTCTGATGGATTGTGTCTAATGACATATAAAAATCCGCACCCATTTTGTCCATCTTATTAACAAATGCAATACGAGGAACATTGTATTTATCTGCCTGTCTCCAAACTGTCTCTGATTGTGGCTCTACACCTTGTGATCCGTCAAATACACAAACACCACCATCAAGAACACGAAGGCTACGTTCTACTTCAGCTGTAAAATCCACGTGCCCTGGGGTATCAATAATGTTAATTGTGCAATCTTTCCATTGGCAAGCAGTAGCAGCAGAAGTGATTGTAATACCACGCTCTTTTTCTTGTTCCATCCAGTCCATTTGTGACTCACCATCGTGTGTTTCACCTATTTTATGAGTACGACCAGCGTAAAACAAAATACGCTCGGTTGTTGTTGTTTTACCCGCATCAATATGGGCTATAATACCTATATTACGGTGTTTAGAAAGGTCTAACATATTTAAAAAGATAAAATTATTTCCAGCATATTGTTACACAAATTAATTCAATACACAAGGTTTAGTTTTTTAGATTTTTATCCCAAGCCTGCGGATCATTTTTAAATGAGAGAATAATATCCTGATCTTGCTTTTGAATATAATCCTTCTCAACTGCAAGCGGTATAAGCTCTGAAAAATTAGCCAATGTCCAATAATTAGTATTAGCATTTTTAAAATTGTCCTGAGCAATCTGCATCTGCCAATCCATAATAGCCATAACACCTATAACATTGCCGCCAGACTCAAGTTTAACAGCATTTACTGCCACTATTGAACTCTTGCCTGTTGAAATTAAATCCTCAATTATAAGCACATTTTGACCATCTTCAATAACCCCTTCGATTTGCTTTTTTGTACCGTGCTCTTTTGGCTTACTGCGAACAAAAACCATTGGCAAATTCATTTCCATGGCAATAAAAGAAGCCCAAGGAATACCAGCTGTAGCAGTCCCCGCAATCACATCTATTTTTACTTCAAGACTATTTATCATTTCAATAAAACTCTTTACGATTTGATCTCTATATTCCGGAAAAGATATAAGAATACGATTATCGCAATAACAAGGAGATTTTATACCACTTGTCCAAGTAAAAGGCGGATTAATCGAAAGCTTAACCGCATTAGTTTTTAATAAAATTTCAGCAATATGTCTCATTTTCTTTTTAAATTTCCTATTTATCATATATAATTTAATAAAAATTACA
Source organism: Candidatus Altimarinota bacterium (assembly GCA_025210675.1). Lineage (GTDB taxonomy): Bacteria > Patescibacteriota > Gracilibacteria > CAIRYL01 > JAOARU01. The sequence continues at coordinate 4,236 of JAOARU010000025.1, forward strand.
ATCATTATGAAAAATTGGTTTTCAGTAAAGCATAGAATGCATGTCCAAGGCGCATCAAGCTTTCGAGGATTGGCCTGTTTTTTGATTTTCATTTTTCATTTTTGGGGATTTTTCCTACAAGATACAAGCCTAGGTATTTTTGCAGCACCATTCAACGCTGGACATATCGGACTTGATATGTTTTTTGTGCTTACTGGAATGCTTTTATTTTTATCTATGGCTCGTGAAGGCGAAATAACAAAAGACTTTTTTATGCGCAGAATAAAGCGATTAGTGCCCTTAAGCCTAATTTTTACAGTTACAATTTTTGTTTTTAAAAAAGAAAGTATAAAAAATCTAATTTTTCACCTATTTTTCATACAAAGCCTATCTATGGACACATATTGGGGCCTAAATCCTGTAATGTGGACACTTACAGTAGAAATACTTTTCATAATACTACTCCCCTGCTTGCTTATATTAACCAGAAAGCGCCTGATTTTTATAATAAACCTAGTTCTACTAATAATCCTAAACTTCCTTTATAGAATGTATGTGTTTCAGTTTTTTCCTGAATGGAGCGTCAGTGAGCGCATATTTTACTCTGAGCAACTGTGGGGCAGATTAGATCAATTCATATTAGGAGTATTTTTGGGCATGTTTTTTGCCTCATCTCTAAAAGGTAAAATCGGAAAAATATTATCACATACAGCCTTGCTTACTGGGATTTTTGGCTTTCTAGGATGCTTAGTGATTTTCTCAAATCTTGGCAGTGATTTTAGAGAAAGCTTGTTTTTACAGACATTTTTACACTTTTTTACAGCATTATTTTTTAGTCTTGTTATCTTTGGATTCAATGAAATTAAGCGACCTTTGCTCAAGAAGATAATCGCCCCTGAGATTTTTAAATATTTTTCTTATGTTAGTTATTCATTTTTCTTGTGGCACTTTCCATGCCTAAGCTTAACACACAAAATGGGTTTTGATGGAATATGGGCATTTTTGTTTAGTTTTAGTTTAAGCTTAATACTTTCAATAGTATCTTTTGTCTTTGTTGAAAAGAAATTTTACAAACAAAAACCAAGAACTGAGTTTAAATTAAAGCAATAAATAAAGCTCTATTTTATATAATCAACAAAATCTCTATATCTAAAAATCCTTTCTTCTGCCTTCAGCGTCTCTTGTAAAAACCCCAAATTCTTTTTGATTAAGAGCAAATTCTGCGGTAACAGTTGGGCCATCTATACACATTCTTTTGCCATTTAAGACACATTGACCACATACACCAAAGCCGCATTTCATATATCTCTCCACTGAGAGCTCACAAGCTATATTCTTTTTTTGTGCCATTTCAGCAATTGCTTTCATCATCAACTCAGGACCACATGTCTGAATCATGTCTACTTTTTCATCTTGAATCACCTGCTCTAAAACCTGAGTAATAAAACCCTGAGTGCCTTTTGAGCCATCATTCGTAGAAATCAAAGTCTCAATTCCAGAAGCCCTACACTCATCTTCAAATACAACCAAATCAGCACTTCTAGCGCCAATCAGCATTTTCACCCGAGAGCCTTTTTTGATATGTTCTTCAGCTAAAAAATGCAAAGGAGCAGTGCCGAAACCACCTCCAACCAAAACTATATTTTTATTTTCACAAATAGAAAAAGACCTTCCAAAAGGACCTCTTATACCTACCTTGTCGCCTTTTTTCATCTGAAACAAAGCCTTTGTAAACTCTCCGACTTGAGCAATAGTCAAATGAAGCTCGCTTCCTGTATCTTTTGCAATAGAAAATGGCTTTTCATCAAGCCCTCCGATCCACAAATTTACAAATTGACCAGGAAATGAGCCCAGATTTTCAATTTTAAGCACAAAAGTTTTGATACCCTTAGCTGAATCTTTTATGTCTAAAACTTCCGCTGTTTTCGGCAAATAATAAACCATTTTTTAAATCAATAAATTACCAACCACGATCAGCCATTTTTGTATCGAGATTTTCGATTGTAAGACTTTGCATAGCTTCACCAATATCCTCTGAAACTTCGGCAATTAATTTTGCATCATTAAAATGATGAGTCGCTTGAACAATAGCCTTGGCTCTTTTTAGGGGATTTTCAGAACGAAAAATACCACTTCCAACAAATACACCATCACAACCCATTTGCATCATAAGTGCTGCATCAGCTGGTGTTGCAATGCCTCCAGCTGCAAAATTGACAATTGGCAACTTACCCTTCTTGGCAACTTCACGCACCAAATCAACAGGTGCTCCCATATCTTTTGCATAAGTCATCATCTCTTCTTCTGGCATACCTTTTAACTGCCTCATCTCAGAAGAAATCTGACGAAAATGCCTAACAGCTTCAACTACATTTCCTGTACCTGCCTCACCCTTTGTACGGATCATAGCAGCACCTTCACCAATTCTACGAAGTGCCTCAGCTAAGCAAGTAGCACCGCACACAAATGGTGATTTGAATTTAAATTTATCAATATGAAACTCATCATCAGCAGGCGTCAAAACCTCACTCTCATCAATAAAATCAATCCCCATAGACTCAAGCACCTGAGCCTCAACAAAATGCCCTATACGAACCTTTGCCATAACTGGAATCGAACAAACTTCAATAATTTCTTTAATCATTTTTGGGTCGCTAGCCCTTGCTACTCCACCCTCTTTACGAATATCAGAAGGCACTCTCTCAAGGGCCATAACAGCTATCGCACCTGCTTCTTCAGCTATTTTAGCTTCCTCGGCATTTGTCACGTCCATGATTACTCCTCCTTTCATCATTTTTGCAAAATCCCGATTAATTTTTTGTCTACTCATTTTAAATGTAAATAAAAAGGCTTAAAGATAATATCACATTTTTAGTAATTCTGTGAGTTTTTTTATATTTTTTTGAGAAATTTTACTGCCTTCCTCCGCTCCACTAGCAAGATCGAGTCCATTTGCACCTGTCTTACTTAAAATATCTTTAGCATTGAAAATAGTAATTCCTCCTGCTATTAAAAATGACTTATCAACTTGCAATTCGCCCAATACGCTATGATCAAAAATCTCTCCCGAACCGGCATTTACACCATCAAAAATGAACATATCCACATAATCTTGATAATAAACAATTTTAGCTTTGTGATCAGATGAAATAGCTTTTATAATTGGATAATTAATCTTAGATATATAATCCAAATCCTCATCTCCATGCAATTGAACAAAATCTAGATTGCATTTTGAAACCATGTCTAAAACAAAATCTAGATCCTGATTTTGAAATACGCCTACTTTTTTTGTGAAATTAGCCTGCATTTTTCGAGCTTTTTCGAGATCTACCTTTCTCTTTGAGCTTGGGACAAAATTTAACCCACACAAATCAACACCAAGCTGATCAGCATAATCAAAATCCTCCACCTCTCTAATGCCACAAATTTTTAAAATTGGTTTAGGATTTTTTATTTTTTGAATCTTATCACTCAGAAAGCCACTTTTCATGATACTGGTACCAATCAAAACTGAGTCAAAATTATCTTTCAATAAAACCACATTGGACTCAGAAATACCACTCATAGAGACCATAACTGCATTTTTAATTTGTTTATAAAGCCTTAAGCTCGTCATCAAATCAATCTCAAATGTATCCAAATCACGATTATTTATACCAATCAAATCCGCACCTATATAATGAGCTTTTTCAATGTCTTCTTGATTATTTACCTCAACCAACACATCTAAGCTAAGAGATCTGGCAAAATCATAAAGCAATTTAAGCTGATCCTTTTCTAAAATACGACAAATCAACAAAATGCAGTCAGCACCTAGATTATGAGCTTTTTGAATCTGATCAGTAGAGATAAAAAAATCTTTTGCTAAAATAGGCAAATCACAAGCAGTTTTTACCAAAGGCAAAAAATCCATACTACCTCCAAAAAAATACTCATCTGTCAAAACAGAAATACAATCAACATCTGATATTGCAAACTGCTCTACTATCTTAACCGGGTCAAACTCTGCCCCTTTAAAAATCTCTTTATCTGATGGCGACTTGCGTTTTATCTCAGCTATTAAGCTGAGATTTTCTTTACCTCTTATTTTATCTTTAAACCCCCTCTTAATAAGCTTTTTATCATCAGGAATTTGAATATTTTTTATCTCATCTTTCTTATAAGAGACGATTTCTTTGAGAACATTATTCATAATAAGAGTGAGTATTGTCTACATCATAAAAACGCATCTGTGAACGATCAAATCTAAGCTCTACCGCACCCACAGGACCATTTCTGTGCTTCCTAATAAACACATCAGTGATGCCCTCTCTATCTGTATCAGCCTCATAATAATCCTCTCTATAGAGCATCATCACAACATCAGCGTCCTGCTCAATCGCACCAGACTCTCTTAAATCAGCAAGTTGTGGAATTTTTGGATTACGCATTTCAACAGCACGAGAAAGCTGACTCAAGGCTAAAATAGGTACATGAAGCTCACGCCCAAGAGCTTTTAAACTACGAGAAATCTCAGAAATCTCCTGCACACGATTAGCAGCAAAAGCAGCATTTCCAGTAGTCATCAGTTGTAAATAATCCACTACAATAAAATCAAGTCCATGCTCCATCTGAAGCCTACGAGCCTTTGCTCTAAGCTCAGCAATAGATGCACCAACACTATCATCAATGAAAATAGGCGCTGATGACAACTCATCCATCACACGACCCATTCTCTGAAAATCGGCGTCATCTAACTCCCCTCTTTGCAACTTCGAAGAATCAACAGCCAAGCGAGATGCAAACATTCTATCTGTAAGCTGCTCCTTACTCATCTCAAGAGAAAAAATACCCACAGAACGAGGCTTCTCTTTGTCCATAGCTACATTCATAGCCAAAGAAAGAGCTAGAGCTGTCTTACCCATAGATGGTCTAGCAGCCAATATAACTAAATCAGATGGATTAAAGCCCGAAAGTAAATTATCAAGATTTTTATACCCTGTTGGTATACCACGAATAGCACCTGAATCTTCACTGGCATGTAACTCAGAAAAGACATCAAATCTATCACTTATAATATCCCTAATATGTACAAATTTATTTTTTAAAAAAGTTTGAGAAATAGCAAAAACTTCTTTTTCAGATCTTTCAAGCAAGCCTTCTATATCTTCTTTTTCATCATATCCAAATCCCTTAATTTTATCACCTGCTAGGATCATTTTTCGCAGAGTGGATTTTTTTTTGACTATTTTAGCATACTCCAAAACATGCGAAGAAGACGGCACAATCGTCATCAGCTCAGATAGGCGAATATTGCCACCTACCTCTTCGAGTACTTTTTGCTTACCTAGCTCATCAGAAAGAGTGATAATATCTATCGGCTCATGCCTAGCAGACAAAGCTAAAATAGCATCAAATATTCTAGCATTTTGCGTAGAATAAAAATCCTTAGCAATCAAAAAATCTGAGATCTTAATTAAACTCTCAGGATCAATCAAGACTGAGCCTATTACACATTCTTCTGCATCAAGCGCCTGTGGTGGAGTGTTTTTTAATTCAGATGACATAAGTAGATATTTTAATTTGTTCTTAATGCAAAATGTTCTTTAAAAAAACTCTTAATATTCAAACAACATAGTAGATATTTTATAACAAAAAAGCGCTGATCAGATCAACACTTTTTATTAGTCGATTTAACAAAAATTATTTTTTAGCTTCATCAGATGCCTTAACCGCTGGCTTAAATCCCTCCATCATTTTCACCGCTTTTGCAATTTTTGCTTTTTCTCTCGCAGCTTTATTTTTATGGATAATATTCTTTTTTGCACATTTATCAATAGCACTTTGAGCATTTGAAAAAACATTTTCTGCTTTTTCTTTTTCACCCCCTTTTGCGTATTTAAGTACATTTTTAACTAATGATCTCATCATTGATGAGTAAGCGTGATTTCTAACTCTGCGTTTCTCATTTTGACGCATTCTTTTTTTTGCTGAAGCAATAATTGGCATATCATATAAAAAATTGCTAAAGTATTTTCTATCATTTTTTATCTAAAGTCAAATAAAAAGTTATACTTTGCTTAAAATTAAAAATGTTATATCATGTCTAAGAGATAAAAATGCTTTAAATGGAATATATTATCATATATACATTAGTCGGTATCACAGCCCTATCAATAAGTGCTTATTACTTATTTAAATGGTGGAGCTTTTACATAAAAGAAAAAGAAAGAGCAATTGATCTTGTTTTTTTGCAAATCCTAATACCAAAAAAAGACTCAAGAGAAGATCGTGAATCAGATGGTGAAGAATTTGGCTCTGCTAAAGATTGGCAAAAGATAGCAGGTGTCATGCAACAGTTTTTTGCCAGTATGCACGCCCTTAGATCATCTCGCTTTAAACATAAGTTTATTGGTCAGAATTATTTTGTATGTGAATATGCAGTTATAGACAGTGAAATATTTTTTTATATAGCCCTACCATCAAGCGAAAAAGAACTAGCAGAAAAACAAATAACAAGCTTTTATCCTGATGCTGTAATAGATGAAGTAGATCCACCTAATATCTTTAAACCAAAATCAAAAGTAGCCTGCTGCTATCTAAGTATGAGCACAAACTATGCTTATCCTATTCGAACAATTCAAACACTAGAAAAAGACCCCCTTAATAATATCACAAATGCATTATCAAAAATTAAACCAGAAGAAGGCATAGGTATACAGATAATGTGTCGACCATTAGGCCCAGAATGGCAAAACAAGGCTCAATCAATAGCTGACGGACTTGGTTCAAGTAAAAAATCAAAAAGCCTATTGTCTTACATAAATCCTCTATCTTGGTTTGCTACAATTTTTAATATAATTGTACATGGAGCTGATAAGATGGATTTTTCAAACAAAGATGACGGATCAGATCCTGTAAGCTCAGTAACCCAGGAAAAAATCAAGGCAATAGAAGAAAAAACCAACAAAGCAGGTTTTGATATAATAATCAGACTTATTGCCACAGCACCAGACAAAAGAACGGCAGAAGGGCAGCTAGGCAATGTAAAAGCAGCATTTGAACAATTTACTGCTCAAGGCATGAATGGCCTTTCTTGTACTTATCACCACTCTGAAAAAAAATTAATTCGTGACTATATATATAGAAATTTTTCAAGAGGCTTTTGGACTTCATTATGGAGATTTTTTAGCATTAGAGAATGGGATCAGGTAGTTTCTACTGAAGAACTCACGTCTTTATTTCATTTTCCAAATATACGCTACAATCCATCACTTTCTATTAAGTGGCAAGATTTTAAAATAGTGTCAGGTCCTCACAATCTACCAAAAAAAGGCTTGCTTCTCGGACACAATGTATTTCGCGGAGAAAAACGTGAAGTCCGCATCAAGCAAGACGATAGACGTAGACATTTTTATGCAATTGGTAAATCAGGTACTGGTAAATCTACTATTTTAGAAAGCATGATTCGCCAAGACTTAGAAAATGGCAATGGATTATGCGTAGTTGATCCACATGGAGACCTAGTAGAAGCCATGCTTTTAAGAGTACCAAGAGAAAGGGCTGATGATGTAGTACTTTTTGACCCAGGTGATCTAGAACGCCCAATGGGACTCAACTTACTTGAAGCAGACAGACCAGAAGACAAAGAATTTGTAGCTCAAGAGGCTCTTGGGATATTTATTAAGTTATTTGGTGAGGAAATCATGGGTCCTCGTCTTCAGCACTACTTTAGAAATGGCGTTTTGACGCTTATGGAAGATGAAAAAGAGGGAGCAACACTACTAGATATTATGAGACTCTTTACTGATGAGAATTTTCAAAAAATGAAAACTACCAAAGTCAAAAACCCTGTTGTGCGTGCCTTCTGGGAAAAAGAAATGGCAAAATCAGGACAAAGAGAAAAAGAAGAAATTATCCCATATTTTGCTTCAAAATTCGGTCCTTTTACAACAAATGCCCAAATCAGAAACATACTAGGTCAGACCAAGTCAGGATTTAACTTTCGTGATGTCATGGACAACAAAAAGATTTTATTTGTAAATCTATCAAAAGGTAAATTAGGGGATATAAATGCTAAACTACTCGGTATGATCATAGTCTCAAAAATCCAGATGGCAGCCATGGGGCGTGTAGACACACCAGAGCACGAAAGAAACGACTTCTATCTATATGTTGACGAGTTTCAGAATTTTGTAACTGATTCATTTGCCTCTATCTTATCTGAGGCTCGTAAATACCGCTTAAATCTAATCGTAGCCCATCAGTACATTTCACAGATCACTAAAATGCACGAAGGAGGAAAAGGCGCTCAAGAAGATCACACAATCAAAGATGCTGTATTTGGTAACGTTGGCTCTATGATGTGCTTCAAGATTGGTGCGCAAGATGCAGAATACATGGCAAAGGAGTTTGCGCCTATATTCTCAGAACAAGATTTTGTTAATATTGCAAATTATCAAGCCTACATCAAGCTAAACATTGACAATGCCACAAGTAAGGGCTTTTCAATGGCTACGATCTATGATCCAACAGGTAAAGATTATCAGGGAGCAGAGGCTTATAGACAACTTTCTCGTCTAAAATTCGCCAGAGACAAAAGTTTTGTAGAAAAAGAAATAGCTCGTAGAGTTACTTAATTTTTTCACTATAACTAAACCTCACGAAAAAACCTGCCTCTTCTTAATCTTATAGTGAAAATGAAAAATCATTCAACCAAAGATATTTGCAAATGATCAAATTTTTTATACAAAATATTCCATATTATATATAAATATATAAATTAAATAAATAGCTTAAATAAAAGCATTGATTAATATTTATATATATAATTGAATAAATTTTTTATACATATTTAGCAAATATTAAATACAATTAAAAAGCCTATAAATTAGGCGTAGCAGATTTACATTAAAAGGAGTGAATGCAAATCAGGCAACATTAATGTAGGGTTTAAAAAACCCACTCTCAAAAAAAATCAGGCAAAATCAACCCCACCCCCCCTTCTTTCTCATGTTCCACTCTTTGTTTTAGTTTTTGTTTTAGTTTTGTATTGCTTTGCATTGAGCGCTCATATATATCACGTAGATCTTCAAATCTAAAATCATCTTCTAGAAAATACCTAGAAAGTCTTACATTTTTTAAAAATCCTTTCATTTTAACCATACTTGAAAATGCTACAAAAGGAACCTCGGAAATAAGAGCCAAAATAGCACCATGTAGCCTAGAAGACACCACAAATTTTGCTGATGCTATAATCCTACGGGCTTCTTCTTGATTTTTAGGTCTGTAACATTTTATCTTGAGTTTACGAGCTATATCATGATCATGACTATATCTAACCTGCATAGCTAAAAATTCAATTTTTTCACCCTTTTTCTTCAAATAATTCTTAAATGATTTTAATTTAGAAAAATGATTTTGAGTTAATTCTCCATGCAATATAAATAAAATAGGCTTTTTTATGCCTTTTTCTGGCTGTTTTTTATTCAAAAAAAATGCACAATCAGTTGCCAATCGCATTTTTGCCTCTGGCACATTAATTTGCTTTAAAAAATCATAAGAATACTTATCTCTAACTGAAAAAAATGACACTTTTTTAAATAATTTTTCAGCTTTTTTAATATTTTTAGGCTGATTTATATCAAATGAATTTCCAATCAAAATAACTCTTTTTTTATACCAAAAACACACTTTTAAAAAAAAACTCCACATGACAAATGCTCGCTTTTCCCTGTCCTGAAACAATCCCCCGCCACCAAACATGATCAAATCAGCATTTTTAATCTCACCAAGGGCTTCTTTCCAATCAAACCGAAAAAAAGACCTAAACCCAAAAGGCAAATGAGGAACAGACTGAACCTTGTACTCCTTAGTAGTAAAGGCCGGATCAGTAGATACTACCTTAATATTCCAATTTTTTTTATTTATAACAGAAATGAGGCCAGCTAATATGACCTCATCTCCAATGTTTATTCCACCGTAATTACCAAAAATCAAAAGATTTTTTTTATTCATTAGTTTCAGCTTTTTCTTCTGCTTTAACTTCTTCTTTTGGCTCTGATGCTGTTTCTGCTTTTTTTGGAGCAGCTTTTTTAGTAGCTTCAGCCATTTTTTGAATATCCTTCTCAGTAAGAAATTTTTCTTTAAGCCTTGCTGATTTACCACTTCTTTCACGCATAAAGAACATTTTACTCCTTCTTGTTTTAGCCTCTTTTACGAACTCAATTTTAGCTACTACTGCAGAATGGATAGCAAAAACTTTTTCTACTCCAATACCGTCGATTATTTTTCTAACAGTTATTGTTTCTGAAGATCCTTGTCCGCCTTTTTGAATAATTAGGCCTTCAAAAATCTGTATACGTTCTTTTTCACCTTCACGAATTGTCTCGTGAACACGTACTGTTTGTCCTGATTTAAATGGAAGGACATTTTCCTTTTTACCTTCAGCCTGAAGCTCTTGGATTGTGATACTCATCTTTTAAAATCAAATTATTACCCAAGTATTTTGTCAAGTTTGTTAATCAAAGTCAAGTTTTTCTCTTCTTTTAAAATATCGCCTATAAACTTGTCTTTGCATTCAATTCTATAAAGGAAATCATCCCTATCTAAAATGAAGTAGGTAAGCTCTTTTCCGGTATCCAAACCATCTAAATAATCCTTGAATTTATCCTTATCAATATCACCCACCAATAAAACATCAACTCCTCCTTCTTTGCCAATAAAAAATCCGGAAAGCATAAGAAGGTCGACTTTTCCCATTCTTGAAACTTTTTTGCCCATTTCATCAATATGAAGAGCGCTTTTTTGAAACATACTTTTCAATTCCTCGTAAATCAGAAATTCTACATTAACTCTATAATATTTTTTTCTATTCTTATTTCGAATCTTTAAAAGACCCATTTTCTTAAGATTATCTAACTCACGGCGAACTGAATTTATTTGCTCATCAAGAAGCCTAGTGATTTCTCTGATAAAAAATTCTTTATCATCACCCGAGAGGAGAAAAAGCTTCAAGAGTTTCACTCTCGTATTAGATGAAAATAGCATTTTTAACATCTGGTGGTTGGTTAAAATTTGTATACACATTTTGTACAAAAAATTTGTTTTTGACAAGTCTTTTTTTAAAAAAACACTAAAAATGTTTATATTAAGCCACTTTTTAAGTATTAATTTTTAATACAAGGTATAAAATTTTGCACAAAATTAATAAATTATTGAACACATTTTTTATACAAATATATAAAATACTTCATTAACAAAATTTATAGCAAAAACAGCTTTATAAAAAATGTCAAAACTATAAAAAATTAAAAATACCTTTATATTAAGCTAAAAAATAAACTTTTACATATACTTCAACAAATAAACTGAATACATTTTTTATACAATATATTTTTATTTTAAAATCTTATAAATGCTTTATTTAAAACATTTTTTTAATATATGAATACATTTTTTGTACAATAAATTAAACAATTAATTTTATTAAAAAAACAGCTTTTTATTAAAAATCAAGACACAAAAAAAGACCCTCAAAAAAGGGTCTTTAGCTTTATAATTAGGCCATTGCTTCTTTTAGTATAATCTCTTCTATCTCATTAAGCAATTTTTCTATTTCATTATCCTCTGTCTGAATCACATAATCACACTCCTTGCTAAGTGATATTTCAATTTTTGCACTCTCTATTCTACGATCTATCTCTTCATCGGAAAGTGGCGACCTCTCCATAATACGCTTCTTTAATATATCTAAACTAGGTGGCATAAGAAAAATAGACACAAGATGATCACTAGGTATGATCTCGCATATACTCTCAAAGCCCTGAATATCAATTTCTCTAAATACAACACTCCCATCTTCTAAAGCATCAAAGACAGTTTTTTTTAAAAGCCCGTAATAATTCTTTTTGTGAACACAGGCCCACTCTAAAAA
>JAOARU010000026.1 GCA_025210675.1 Candidatus Altimarinota bacterium
CTATGATGCTATGCGTTCTTCCTATCATATATAAACTTTTTTAAAAAATCACTTAACTTACTCATAGTTTTACCTCTATGAGATATTGCATTTTTTTCTTCTCTTGTCATTTGCGCATAGGCTTTTGTCTCACCATCAGCCACAAAAACAGCTGACATTGGAATACCTTGAGGTATCTCACAAAGCGGCTCTTTGCTTAGATTGCCTTCAGTTGAGTCTTCAAAATATTTTTCAATATTGTCAAATACAAAACAAGCAGTACAAAAAAACCTAGATCGCCTATTATTTTCATCTTTCATACGATCAAGGAAATAATCAAGCCACTCAATATCACTAGCCTCCTCACCAGCACCCCAACGACGAGTGTGAATACCAAGCTCACCCTCAAGAGCATCAACCTGAATCCCTGAATCTTCACCAATAGTTGGCAAGCCTGTTTTTTTATAAAAATGATAAGCTTTTTTGAAAGCATTTTCCCTATAAGTCTCACCATCTTCCATGACATCATTTGGAAGACCTAAATCCTTTAAGGTTACAAATTCACAATCCAAATCCCTTAAAACCTCCATCATCTCCTTAGCCTTACCCTGATTACCTGTTGCAAGTAGTATTTTCATAATTATTAATAATATTAATCTGCCCCATTACCCCTTATTACAACCAAAACTGTTTTGAGCATAACCTTGATATCCAAAAGCACGCTCCAATTTTGAATAAAATACAAATCAAACTCAACCTCCTTTTCAAACCCCAAATCACTCCTGCCAGAAACCTGAGCAAGCCCTGTAATTCCAGGACGAATATTGAGCACTCTCTTTTGATCAATTGTGAACTTTGCCACTTCATCAGGCAAGTGAGGCCTAGGGCCTGTTATAGACATATCACCCTTAATCACATTTAAAAGTTGTGGTAGTTCATCAATCGAAAAACGCCTCATAAATCTACCAAACTTAGTAATTCTTGGATCATTTTTAACCTTAAAAAGAGGACCATCACGATGAGAAAGCTTCATTAAGAAAGCCTTTTTTTGTTCAGCATCTTGACACATTGAACGAAACTTGTACATATAAAAAGGCTGATTATGCTTGCCTATTCTAGTACTAACAAAAAATATAGGACCTCTTGAATCAATTTTAATCAAAATCCCAATAAATATAAAAAATGGTAACAAAATTATAAAAGTAATACTAGCAATTACAATATCCATTACACGCTTAACAATGCGTCCCCAGCCATCAAGCGAACTTAAAATAGGATGTAAAACTGGCACAGAATTTATTATCTCCAAATCAAGCTTAGAAAACTGCAAAGATAGCTCAGAAGGCACAAAACGAAAACATAAATGGTATTTCTCTGCAATTTGCTTAATATAATTTAAATTCTTAATTGTAAATGAATTTGAAACATACCAAAGCTCGTCAGGAATTGATTTTTGTAGATCTTTTTCTAGATCCTTATCATCTTGAAGTTTTTTTATAATCTTGTAAGGTGGGTGATTTTCAAGAGATTTACAAATGCTTTCAAAAGCATCTCCTTGACCAAATACAAAAATATTGCGTGCGTAAACTCCTTTTTTAAAAGCAAAAAGTAGATACACATAGATCAATAACCTAAATACTACAAAAAAAGTAATACAAAAAATCATACTTTGAGCCAACATCACTCTTGAGAAAAATGGCTCATGCCTAACCAAAGAAAAATAAGACACAATCATCATACCCCATAAAAAAACGCCAAAAATAATCTGAAGAATGTTTCTAAAAGGCTTAAAGTCCTCATCTATTTTATAAAGTCCCAAAAAGGCAAAAAGCCCCGCAAGGCCTACAGCTGAAAAAAACGTAAAAATAAAGAAAAAATCAAGTGGCGGAAGAGACGTGCTAGGGAAAAAAGAGTGAACATAAGGTATCAAGTCAGTAATTGGACGAATCAAATAAGCCAAATACCAAGCTATAAAAACTGATGCAAAATCAAAAACTACTATTATGCTGCCTGCGATGATTTCCCGCTTTTTCACGATGTGATTTTCTCATAAAAAAAATTTTTTGGAAATTTTTTCTTGCCTTTTTTAAAAAAAATAGGCAATATCTTATGGCAAAATTAATTTGTGGCCAGGTAGCTCAGTGGTAGAGCAAAGGACTGAAGATCCTTAGGTCACCAGTTCAAATCTGGTTCTCGGCAATTTAATTAGGTTCTCGTATTAATTGATAATCACGTGCTTTTAATAACTTTTTTGTAACTTTTTTAGAAGGCGCTCTCTTATTTAATGTAAATAAAATTTGATAATATATCCAATATTTATGACTAAGAGAAGAAGTTATTAATTTTTTAGAGACACGAAAAGCTTTTTTATATAGAGACTTTACATACATTTGTTAGTATCATATAAATAAAATATAAATATAGATTTAATAAATTTTACTTTACTCTCTACTCTTTTTTTATTCTAATAAGTTTGTTACTATTCCTGCTCCGATAGTTTTATTACCTTCTCTTATAGCAAAGTGCATTCCTTTTTCTAGTGCAATTGGATATAAAAGATGTAATTTTAAACTTACTGTATCTCCAGGAAGAATCATTTCATTGTTAGTATCTTTTTCTCCTTTTTTAGATAAAAGTGATTCAATACTAGCAGTAACATCAGTAGTATTTACATATACTTGAGGTCGATACCCTACAAAAAATGGTTTATGTCTTCCCCCTTCTTCTGAAGTTAAAACATAAATTTCTGTTTCAATTTTAGTGTACGCATTACGTGTATTTTTTTCGGCTAAAACCATTCCTCGTCTTACATC
>JAOARU010000027.1 GCA_025210675.1 Candidatus Altimarinota bacterium
AGGCATGACAGTATCACTCGTGATTGGTGTATTTGAGCCTTATAAAATTTTAAATCTAGGTTTTGCTTTTATTGGAGCTCTTTTTGCGGATCTTGATACTCAGCATGAGACAAAGATAAAACACCTTGCGATTTCTATTACAAAGCGCTTTAAGATCAAGCCTTTTTATATTCCGGCTTTTATAGTGGGTAGATTATTCAAGCATAGAGCTAGTATTTTTCATTCTATTTTTGGGGTGTTGCTTTTTGGAGGAATTTTTAGTGGGGTTCTTTACTTGACAAAAGGTATATTTTACAATCAGTATTTATTTGCCTTTGTTATAGGATATGCTTCGCATTTATTGGCTGATGGGATTACGAGAAGTGGGCTCAAGATGTTTTATCCTTTTAGTCATAAAAAAATTCGTCTCCTGCCAAAATTTCTCTGTATTCGAACAAATACCTTTGCAGAGATTTTAGTTGAGATGCTTTTTTATTTGATTTTTATGGCTGGTTTTTTGTTTTTTCTGATTGCTGGTAGGCTTGATTTAAACATCGCATTCTAAAGGTAGAATGATAATAAAAGTCGTGCCTTTTTCGAGTTTGCTTTTTGCCTCTATGAAGCCATGATGTTTTTTAATAATACGTTTAACTAGGCTTAGACCTAGTCCAGAGCCTTTTTTGTTGTCTTTTTGGTTTGATGCTCTCACAAATTCTTGAAAGATTTTACTAATATCTTTTTCGGGTATTCCACAACCTTCGTCTGCAATTTTAATAATCACATTATTAACTCTTTTTTCAAGAAATATGCTGATTTTTTTGTGTTTTTCTGTGTATTTTAATGCATTTTCAATTAGATTTTCTAGCATTAATTTGATTTCTTTTTGAATACCCAACATAAATACATTGTCTTCAATATTTGTTTCTAGGACATGAGAATCTGTATTTTTCTTTGAGATTAGGTTTTTTAGGGCTTTGCTTAAATCAAAGCTTTTGGCTGAAAAATTAGATGATGATGATATTTCTGAAATTTCAATTAATTTTCTAAGGGTACTATCAATAAGGGTTATTTCCTGAAGAAATATGTCGTATTCCTTTTTATTAATTTTGTCTTTTAGTAACTCAAGATTAAGTCTTAAAATTGTCAATGAATTACCAATTGAGTGTACAATTTGAGCGAGAAATTTAATCTCTTCTTTCTTTTCTTGGAGAGTCTTACTGCGCTCTTGAATAAAATCATAAATCTTTTCTTTTGTTTTTTGATGTTCAGCTAGAAGTTTTTTGTTGGCTTCTTCTAGGCGATAAATCAAGTTTGTGATTTTATTGTCCATTATTATATTTCAAAAATAAATCCCTGTCCACGAACCGTCTTTAGTTTTGGTGCGTATCTTCCTATTGCCTTCCTAAGTCTCATAATATGAACGTTGATCGTGTTGCTTTTTGTGATCAAGTTGTCATCATTCCAGACTTTTTCTAGCAATTCTTTTTCTTTCACTATTCTGTTGGGGTTATTTAAGAAATGATAAAGAAGTTGAAATTCTTTAATTTTTAAATCTAAAGGTAAACCGTCAAGCAATATTTGCTCTTTTTCAAGATCACATTCGAAGTCCTCAACTTTTTCTGGGATTAATTTGTCCCTTCTTCGTAAAAGCGCTTGTGCTCTTGCAATTAGCTCGACTGGATCATACGGTTTTTCAAGATAATCATCTGCCCCTAGATTAAGAGCATTACTTCTTTCTCTACTTCCTTTAATTCCGCTTAGCATCAAGATGGGTACATTTTTGTCATCTTGACGAATTTTTTTACAGAGCTCTATTCCATCTCGTTTCTCGCTGGCAAAGTTTCTATCAAGGATAATTAAATCAAATTCTCCCTCTAAAAGAGCATTTTCAGTATCTTGGAAAGTGTTTGCTTTTCGCACTAGAAAGCGCTTTTCTTCCAAAAGTTTTGCCATAAAGTCAAGGATTAGCTCTTCGTCATCAGCTATCAAAATCCGCATATGAATTGTTAATCGCTAGCCTATTTTACCATTTTCTCGGAAAGAATAAAAGCTATCACTGCCTAAAATTATATGATCTAGTACTGGAATGTTTAAAACCTTGCCAGCATCTATAATTTTTTTAGTTAACACTTCGTCATGATGTGATGGTGTAGGATCGCCAGAAGGGTGGTTGTGCATCAAGATTATGCTAAATGCTCTATTTAAAATTGCTGGAGCAAAAACCTCTCTTGGTTCGACCAAAACTCTCATGAGTGTGCCTACGCTAATTGCTTCTTCTTTGAGTAATCGGTGTTTGGAATCAAATAATAGCACAGTAAAAATTTCTCTCTTTTTGTCGCGAAATTTTGACATAAATCTGCGAGCTATATCATCTGGTGTTTTAAATACAATTTTCTTTTGAGGCATTTCTGCTTCATGACGTTGTGCTATTTCAAATACAGCCCTTATGCTAACTGCTTTTGAGGTGCCAATGCCTTTTATGCTTATTAGTTCTTCGGTGCGCATTTGTGCCAAACTTCTTAAAGATCCAGCTTTTTTTAACATTTCTCTGGCTATGTCTAGTACAGAAACCCCTCTAATGCCTGATGTTCTAAGTATAATAGCAAGAAGCTCGCTATCTGTTAGGTATTGAGAACCATGATTTATAACTTTTTCTCTTGGTCTATCCTCTGCGGGTATATCGTCTATGATCGGCATTACTGAATGATTAAACAATTTTTATCTTTTTTTCTAGTGCGTAAAAATTTTTCAAATTCTTCAGATGCCTGTTTGATATCTTGTTCTGTTTCGAGTTTTTCTAGTGAGCAGTCAAAGTCTCCTAGTCGAATCGTATCAAGATCATCTCCTGAGAGTAGTTTTTTGAGTTCGTGGGCGATAACAGGGGCTGTCTTTGAATTAAAAAGTGACACTATTTTCTTAATATCAGTCAGGGTGACTGCTTTTGTTAATTTTTGCACAGAGTCTTTTTTTGATTTATTTAACAAATCCAAAACACCCTTTGTTTTTATAAATGAAAATTTCTTTTCTAGCTCAAAATCTAGTTCATTTAAAAATCTTTCACATATTTCATTTGCATAAGGTCCGATAATGGAAATATTTTTCCATTCAGGTCCTTTGTCCAAGGCTTTTTTTAGGACTGACTCATCTATATTTTCTGGGAAATAATCAGTTTTTAATCTTTCAAATTCCTTATGAAGTCTACTATGGGGACAGTCTCCTAGGGCTTCAATATTGCCTAGTGTCTTTAGTGCTAGGAGCTTTTTTAGTATGCCTTTTTCATGTATCCAAAAATCTTTTAAATAAGAGTTTCGGCTTTTGATCATTGTTATGTATTTTTTGACATAGAGTTTTTTATAATTTTCAAAAGCCTGCATTACAGTTTCATCAATTCTTCTTGGTTTTATGAGAGCTTTTGGCAGATCTAGGTTGATTTTGACTAAATTTTGTTGAAATATTAGCTCCTCAAATTCTTTTGTGTCAGGAAAATCTATTAAGTATTTTTTGATTAGAGATAGCTTAGGAGCTCGCTTGGCAAACTCTCTAAGTATCTCTATTTCGGCTTTTTCCTCTTCTTTTAAGTCTTTATTATTAAGAGCTTTTTCTATTGTTTCTACGTAAGGATTTTCTATTTGATATTCAGCACAAACCAGCTCAGTTTCTTTGTAAAAATCTTCTAAGTCATCAAGGTATGTTTGACTTTTTTCAATTTGGCGCTCACTTTCTTGAATTAATGATTCCAGCTCTACATCTTCTATCTCTAATGAGGATGGGGCTATGTTGAGATTGTCCATTAATAGATCCATCTCCCTGTCTGCATCGTCAGTCTCTAAGATAAAAGATAGTTTATAATGTCTGGTCATTTTCATGATAAGTACAATTATATTTTATTAAATAAATGATGAAATAAGCATGAACTGCCCAGCTTATATTCAGTTCATTATTTATTTATATAATAAAGTAAAATTTCCTTAAAATAAAGAGATCTTTCAGATAGTTTTAATGGGTCTATTTAAGAATACTTCAAAAAAGAGACCCAAAAAGGGTCTCTGTAGGTTCCTGTTTAGTCAACCTTGCTTATTTGCTGCAACCTCCACAGCAACCTCCGCCGTTTAAAAGATTTGAACAAGATCCGCAACCTCCACCAATTAATTTTTTCATAGTGTTTTAAAAAAAGTTCACTTTTATTATATAAAAATAAACTCAAATATGCAATTTTAAGAAAATAGATGTCCTAGTTTGTCTTTTTTGGTTTGAATATAGCCCTTATTGCATTCTCCAATGATTTCTATTGGCTCTCTTGTAACTTTTATGTCCATTGATTCAAGTTCTTTTATTTTTTGGGGATTATTACTCATGAGCTTAATTGAATTTACATTAAGATCTTTTAAGATCTGACTTGCTTGAATATAGTTTCTTTGGTCTTTTTTGAAGCCTAGTTTTTCATTTGCCTCAACCGTATCAAGTCCATTGTCTTGTTCCTTGTATGCCCTGATTTTATTGGCAAGTCCTATGCCACGTCCTTCTTGGTTGAGATAAATTATGACACCCCTGCCTTCTGAGATAATCCTTTGTTTTGCGTGTTCAAGCTGGGATTTGCAGTCACAACGCAAAGATGAAAAAACATCTCCAGTTAAGCAAGATGAGTGTATTCTGACAAGAGTATCGTCCCCTGATACATCTCCCATTGTGAGTGCTAGGTGTTCTTGCTTGTCATTGTATTTTTCTTTGTAGGCTATTGCTCGCCAATTTCCATGCTCTGTTGGCAGTTTCGTTTCGGCTATTTTGTTTATTATTTTAGAAGTCTTTTGTTTATATTTGATTATATCTTCAATGCTGACTATTTTAAATCCATGCTTTTTTGCAAATACTTCAAGATCGCTCACTCTTGCCATTGTGCCATCATCATTTGTAATCTCGCATATCACAGCTACTTTTTTAAATCCTGTAAGCTCACAAAGCTCCAAAGATGCCTCAGTGTGACCACATCTTTCTAATACACCTCCATCTTTAGCATTTAATGGATAGATATGTCCTGGTCTAATAAAATCGCTAGCCACAGAGTGATCATCGGCTATTTTTTTTACGCTCATGGCCCTGTCTTTTGCTGATACTCCTGTGCTGCAATCTTTGTGATCTACTGATATGGCAAAATTACAAGTATCCTTGTCAGGATTCATGGTCATTGGGTGTATATTGAGTCTTTTTGATATTTCTGAGCTAATTGGTACGCATACTATACCCCTTGCATTTTTTATCAAAAAATTCATTTTTTCAGCTGTGATCATTTCGCCTGCTATCATCAAGTCGCCCTCATTTTCTCTATCTTCGTCGTCTACTATGATTATAGGGTTGCCTTTTTTTACTTCTTCCAAGGCCTCTTCTACATTGCAAAATACATTTTCCATTTTTTTAAAATAAACCAAATCAAATCTTGCCATGCTTAGCCAATAAGTGCAAGAAAAAAGTTGACAGAATTATAAAAGAATTCTATAATAAAATGAAGTCTAAAAATTGGATTTCATATCTTAAAAAAATAAATATAAATATCAAAATGAACCTATTAGAAGCCTTTTCTTATGTTGGACATCATCCGTTAGAGTTTATTTTTTGTATAATTTTAGCATTAATTCCTTCTATTGTTTGGGCTTTTATTTTTTGTAGAAAGCACAAGGAAAGGGCAGGAGTTGTTTTGTGGACGTTTTTTGTGGGCATGTTGTCCGCTGTTATTGTTTTGGCTTATCAGTATTTTTGGGGTACAAAATTTAACCTTGGCTTTTTTTCTGTTGAAGCTTTAAATTTTGCTGAAAATATTGATTCTAATTTTACTAATTCTATATTGGTTTCATTTTTAGTATTTATGAGCGTGGGACTTATGGAGGAGTATTTGAAGCATTGGGTAGTAAAAAAGGCAGATCATGATTTTTTTCGATCTGTTGATGATGTTATAGAGCTTTCTATTATTGCTGCTCTTGGTTTTGCTTTTTTAGAAAATGTTGGTTATTTTTTTAGGCAGATATTAACAACAGGCGGCGAAGGAGTGATGGGATTATTCTTGATTCGCTCAACACTTGTTGTGTTTATTCATATTTTATGTAGTGGTATTTATGGATATTTTTATGGGAGAGGTTATTTTTCAAAGCCGATTTACGAAGACGAAAAACTCCATGGTAAAAAGCTATATATCCCTAAGATTATGCATAAATTATTTCATTTTAAAGAAGAGGTCGTATATCATGATGAGATGACATCTCTTGGATTAATAGTGTCTGTTTTGTTGCATGGATTTTATGATTTTGCTTTGGACATTAATATGTCTCTTGGAGAGATTTTAAGTCTTAGTTTTTTGAATAATATTGAATTATTCCATATTATTCCGCCGATTATTTTGGTTTTTGGTTTTTATGCACTCAATCAAATGCTTGAGGACGAAGAAGACCAAAAAGAATTTGGCAAAAAAATAATAATAGAAGATTATCAATAATATGAAAAAATTAATTTCCTTTTTGGCTCTGTTTTTTGTTTTTATGTCCCAGGCTTGTGCCTTTGAGGCTGAAGTACAACAAAAAGGTGTGTATCTTAAATGGAAGCAAGAGGGGGAAATGATTTTGATAAAAAGTGTAAAAAACCTAGAGCCTTCATATCCATCAAAAAAAGGCGATTTAGTAACTGAAGTCAAAGATGGGCATTTTTTGGATCAAAGAGTAAGGCAGGGCGATAGGTATTATTATAAGCTATGCACACTTGAAAATAATCAGTGTAAAAATGCAAAAACTTTGAGCATAAAAATGACAAAAATGCCTTATTTTAATGATGCTGATGATATGTTGATTTATAAATTTGCTGAAAAAGGCATCATAAAAGGTTATGAAAATGGTAAATTTATGCCAGATGAAGTAATAAATAGAGCTGAGATGGCAAAAATTATCAGTCTTTTGCAGGGTGATGAAATCCATGAGTACAATACTGAGATATTTTGTGATGTTTCTAAAGACGATTGGTATTATCAATATGTTATGAATTTGTATTTTTTAAATATTGATGATGGATTTATAGGAGGAGATTGTGAAATTGTCAGAAGTTTTTTGCCTAGTAAATCAGTTAATACAAATGAGTTAGGGCAGATTATAGAGCAAATTTCAGATCAAAAAATTGTCTTACCAAAAGATAAACCAGTAACAAGAAGGCAATTTTTAAAAGTATTAGATAGTATAGAATAAGAATTATTTTCTAGTATTTAGATATGTTTTTTTGCTGTGTCTTGAGAAAAAACACCAATTCATCTTTAGTTCATACTTCGTTTTATATAATGTTACCTGCTAGTCGCCAGAGGGGGGCGACTGGCGCTAAGAAGAACATCAGCTTGAGGGGGCTGGTGTTTTTTTTATTTCACAAACAAAACCTGCCAGTCGACCACTAGAATGGGTGGGCTGGCACCAAGAAGAACATCAGCTTGAGGGGAGATATGCTGATGTTTTGTGCCCATTTTTTATTATGGGGGGTTTATTTATTAATGGGCGACTGACGCTGATACAATATTAATCTAGGGTGTTAAAATTAGCAATATGATTTTGCTAAAAAGAATTGACAAAATTTATTTCCAAAGTAGATACATATATGTCAAAAAATCCCTTTTTAGCATGTCGTTTTCTGCATATTCTAAAACTGCTTCCCGGACAATTTTAAATGATTTCTTAATAGCACTTTGATAAAAAAAATCTCCAGTTTGAACATATTTATCAATTAATTCTTGAATTTGCAATACAGAATCCCAGATAAACTCCATATCTTGTTTAATTATTGATATTTTCTTTCTTTTTTCTTTTGAAATACGACCTTCTAGTATCATATTTACTAGCCTATTTTGCATTTTGTAGCTAATTTTTAAGAATTTATAAAATTCATTAAAATTTTCTTGGATTTTTTCAAAATTAATTCTATCCAAATCAAAATAGTCTGTATTTTCAATTTTTGACGAATTTTTATCAAGCATAAAATTAGGGGTTGAACTTGTAGTAATACATATAAAATGCTTAAATATAAAAAGTCAAATTAAAATGATAAAAAAGTCACTAAAACCATTGGCACTGTGTCAGGGAGCATTCTTGCTTTCTGTGTTTAGTGGGGCGAGCTATCTGCTTGGTATGATGCGTGATTTAATGTTGGGACATTTTTTTGGAGCAGGTCAGGAGACAGATGCTTTTATGACGGCTTTTTTAATACCTGATTTTATATTTAATTTTTTTATGGCAGGAGGCCTGGCAGTTGTATTGATGCCACTTTTTGTCGAACAAGAAGAAAAATCCCGCAAGGATTTAGATAATTTCATAAATGCCTTTTTTGGCTTTTTGGGTGTTTTTGCTTTGATTTTGTGTGGTGTGGCTTTTTTTGCTACTCCTTATATTATTTACAATCTTTTCGAGATACAAAATTCAGCTCAGGAGATCATGACTATCAATATGAGTCGTATTTTGCTTTTGTCACCGATATTTTTTGGAATTTCTAATTCAATGGGTGCTTTTTTGATTTCTAAGAAGCATTATTTTTCTTTTGCTGTTTCGCCTTTTCTGTATAATGCGGGAATTATTGGCGGGATTTTCTTTTTACATGACTATTTTGGGATTTATTCTGCTATCTTAGGAGCGACTTTTGGTATGGTTTTACATGCAGGAATCAGGTTTTTTGATTTTTATGTAAATGGATATAGGGTATGCCCAAAGATAGACTTACAGAATCAGGCTCTTAGAAAGCTTTTTCGTTTGGCTTTGCCTAGGACTGTGACATTGGCTTGTCTGCAATTGATTTTATGGGTTTTTAATTATATTGGATACTTATTGGAAGACGGTAGTGTGTCTGCTTTTAATTTTGCTAGAAATATACAGAGTTTTGCGGTTTCTATTTTTGGAATTGCTTTTGCTAATGCGGTTTTTCCTTTTTTGGCTGAACATGCGTCTAAAAAACAGCCTGAAAAATTTATATCTCGTCTTGAAAAAAGCTTTAGAGAAATACTTTTCCTCACAATGCCTTCATTTGTTGGGCTTTTTGTTTTGAGTTCGCTTTTGATTGATGTCTTGTTTCGGCATGGACAGTTTGACGATAGGGCTTTGGTTCTAACTAATTCGGTTTTGATTTTTATTGCTATTTCTATTCCTACTGAAAGTTTGACACATCTTTTTGCTAGGGCTTTTTTGTCTTTTAAAAATACGCTTTATCCGATGATTGGCAAGTTGATATTTTTGGGTGTCGGCAGTGGTTATGCTTTTAAATTTTATGAGACTCAGGGGATTTCTAGTCTGGGAATTGGTTTTTTTACTGGCAGTGTGGCGGAGTTTTTATTTTTGGTTGTATTTTTGCATTTTAGCTTGATTCATTTGCCTATCGGAAAGCTTGTTTTGACTCTTATTAGGACGGGGTTAATAGCTTTTATAATGGGTTTTTGTGTGATGTGGATTCGTGACAGTCTTTATATTTCAAAATACTTACTTCTTGCTATTTCTGTTTTGTCTGGAGTTTTGATTTATTTTGGATTGGGATTTTTACTTAGAGTGCCTGAGGCTAAGACGCTTTATATTTATCTTAAAAATCGCATAAAATGAAAATTAGACTTATCACATTGTTGGTTTTGGCGTTGTTAACTTCTGGGGCATTTTATTACAAAGAAAAAGCCACTTTGAGCTATAAGAGATATCAAATTTCAAAAATTCAAGAAGAGCAATTTGAGCCTGAAAAGATTAACCTAGAGCCACTTGATAATTCTGTTGAGCAGGTTAATTATTGGAGTATTTTTTTGGATACGCTCGATGATAATTATCCTGAAAAAAAGCTTCTAAGCGTGCCTTTTTTATGCCAAAATCCATTTCAAAATGAGGCAGGGTGGAAATATCATGACAATTCTTGTGAAGAAGCTAGCTTGATTCAGGTTTTGTTGTATTACGAAAATCGCAATCTAATTGCACAAAAAGCTCATGATTGGATTATTGATATGCTTGATTACCAAAAGCCAAATCTTGATTTAAAAGGGCAGGCTTTTGTTAATTTTATTATAAATTATTTAGATTATCCTCAAGATAGAGTTTTTTTTGTGGAAAATTCAGATTTGCACTTGATGAAAAAGATTCTCAATCAAAATATCCCTATAATTTTGCCATGTATCGCTAAGGACTTACAAAATCCCTATTATAATCATGATGAATATCATATGCTAACCGTGATTGGATATGATGAAAAACACCTTATCACAAATGACGTTGGCACTAAGAGAGGTGCTAATTTTCCTTACAAAAATGCAGATATTCTCAATGCTAATAAAAATGCTATGGGCGGTTTTTTTGTAGTATTACCTACAAAATCCTCTTTTGTACCAAGCCCATAAAAATACCTAGCATTATATAGCCTGCAGATACCTCAATATTTGAGAGAATTTTTCCAGCTAGACTGATTGGAGATATATCGCCATATCCAAGTGTGGCAAAGGTTGTGATTGAGAAGTATATATAATCATACCAGTGATCAACCTCTATGGCTGTGGCATGAAAATAATTCAAACAAGCAAATAATCCTGCAAATATTAAGATAAAGATTAAGCTTGTAATTCCCCATCTAAAAAAGCTTGTTCCATAAGATGATGTCATGGCTAAAAATTCATAGCCTAGGTATTTCATGTATTCTCTACTGAATCTGTAAGCGCTTTTACGGAAATTCATTTTTTCACGATAAGCTCTTTCCTTAGCCTCTATAAAGTCTTTTTTGTCGTAAATAACCTCAAGAGAAGAGTAGTATCTCTCCATCATTTGATAAAAAATATCAAGTTGAGTTTCTATTACTTCCTTTTGTTTTGATTTAGAGACAGCTCTTTTGTATTTTTCTTCTTGAAGACGGAAGTTTTCCGTCATTTTGCGATAATAGTATCTCGCTATATCCTTTTCAAATAAGATATGACTCTTAAGAACAACCCTAAGTAGGTAGTAATAGTGAGTAGCAATGTCTTCAAATTCATCTTTATCCAAAGAAACAAGACTATCTTTGATAGTTTTTGAAGCATTTTCCAGCTTTTCGGGAACTTCGAAGTTTTCTATAAATTCTATTGCTTCTTGGATTTTCATTTTTATTTTTGGGTTTCTTTTTATTTTAACATTTTTTAATAAATCTATCAATTTAAATTTAGCATTGCAAAATAGCCACAATCTATATGGTGTCATGATTAGTTTGGGACGGTTTTGTGGTGCATTTTTTTGGAAATCAAAAACCTATCTTTACAGTGTTTTTTTATTTTTATATGCTAAGAAGTAATTTTTATAAAAAAATGCACTTAGCACTAATTATAGATGGCAATAGAAGATGGGCGAAGAAGCGTTTTATGCCTAGGGCTTTTGGACACAAGCG
This sequence comes from Candidatus Altimarinota bacterium, assembly GCA_025210675.1. Lineage (GTDB taxonomy): Bacteria > Patescibacteriota > Gracilibacteria > CAIRYL01 > JAOARU01. The sequence continues at coordinate 11,359 of JAOARU010000027.1, forward strand.
TGGTGTAGAAAATCTTGAAAAAATCATAAAAATTACTGCTAAAAGAGGGGATATTGATTATTTGAGTGTTTTTACACTTTCTACGGAAAATATGCAGAGGGAAGAGGCAGAACTTGAAAATCTCTTCACTTTAATAGAGGAATTTGCCAGAAAAAAAAATGAATTCATAGAACGAAATATAAAAGTAAAACCAATAGGAGACTTGGAAAAACTACCCCTTTCTTGCCTAATGGCACTTAGAGAGCTAGAGGAAGCCACAAGTAATTGTACTGGTATGATTTTTGCTCCTGCTATCAATTATGGAGGACAAGACGATCTCAGAAGGGCTTTTGGTAAATTGATGCTTGAAAATAAACTGAATCCAAGCATGCAAGATATAAAAAATGCGATGGATACTCATTTTATGCCGCAGATTGATCTATTGATTCGGACTGGAGGCAAAAAAAGAGTGTCAAATTTTATGATGTGGGATTTGGCTTATAGTGAGATTTATTTTTCTGACAAGATGTGGCCTTCTTTTGATGAGGGAAATTTAAACAATGCTATGGAGTTTTTTGCTGAGCAGAAAAGGACTTTTGGTAAATAATTTTTAAATTTGCTAAAATTTACACATGAAAGAATATTTAAAATTAACAGAAGAGTTTTTAGCGCATGGTGAGGATTTTTCTTTTATGGAAATTGCTCTAAAAATAGACACCTTAAAGGCTGTAATTGATTTTCACAGTCATAAATATTACTTGGAGAGCTCTCCTGTTGTTTCAGATGCTAAGTTCGATAGCCTTTTTAGGCTTTTGAAGAAGTGGGAAGAGGAATATCCTGACTTAAAAACTAATGATTCACCAACTCAAAAGATTTATTCGGCTGTACAGACAGAGCTTAAAAAAGTCTCACATTCATCAGCCATGTTGTCGCTTGAAAATGCAATGAATACAGATGAGCTAATAGAATGGGAAAAACGTATTAGAAATATCTTAAAACACGATCGGTTGATCGAGTATACAGTAGAGGCAAAATTAGACGGACTTTCGGTGTCTGCAATTTATAAAAATAATTTTTTTGTACAAGGTGCTACAAGGGGCGATGGGCAAGTCGGAGAGGATATTACGCTAAATATGAAGACTCTTTCATCACTCATGCATAATGTTGATTTTGTCAAGTATGGCATCAAAAAAGCTGAATTAAGAGGTGAAGTGGTGATGTTTAAAAAAGATTTTGAAGATTTAAATAAAAAAAGAGCTGATCAAAATGAGAAATTGTTTTCAAATCCCAGAAATGCTGCATCAGGAAGCCTTAGGCAGCTTGATGTATCAATCACAAAAGAGCGCAAATTGTCAGTTTTGTTTTTTAATATGCTGAGTGATGATATTGACTTAATTTCAGAGGAGAATGTCAATAAAATCATTACAGAATCAGGTTTTGTGTCTCGTCCCTATTTCAAAAAAGCATCTTCAATTGAAGAAGTTATAGGATATTGCACCGAGCTTGAGAAAATGCGTGATGATTTTGATTTCGAAATAGATGGAGCAGTGGTAAAAGTCAATAATCATGATATTAGGAGATCTTTGGGTAGCACCTCACATCACCCTCGTTGGGCGATTGCTTATAAATTTAAAGCCAAAGAGGAGACAACTCGCTTGCTTGATGTGATTTGGCAGGTCGGTAGGACGGGGGCTGTGACGCCTGTGGCGGTGCTTGAGCCTGTTTTAATTGATGGGGTCAAAGTGCAAAGGGCAACACTGCACAATACCGATGAGCTTGAAAGAAAAGGCATAAAAATAGGTGATATAGTGACAATTATACGCTCCGGAGACGTGATTCCAAAAGTTGTGGCACCAATGACAGAAGTTAGAACTGGACAAGAAAAGAAAATTATTGTTCCTCAAAATTGTCCTATTTGTGAGACAAAGCTTGTAAAAATTGCAGATGAAGTTGCACTCAAATGTACAAATTCTGCTTGCCCTCGTCAAATTGAAGAGCGTTTGATTTATTTCTGTGGTCGCAAAGGGTTGGATATTGAAAGCTTAGGAGATAAAGTCTGCAAAAAGCTAATAGAGGCTGAATTAGTGCATGATTTGGCAGATATTTTTTATTTAAAAAAACAAGATTTTTATAATCTTGAATTATTTAAAGATAAATCATCTGAAAATGCTATTAGTGCCATAAATGAAGCCAGACAAAAAGAGCTATGGAGGCTTATTTCAGGGCTAGGGATTGCTTATGTGGGCGTACAAACAGCCAAGAGTTTGGAGAAAAATTTTACTTCACTAGATGAGATTGCCGATGCCAATGAGGAAGATTTTGCTTTGATTTATGATATAGGAGAAAAGGTTGCTAGGAGCTTGTGCGATTTTTTTTCAAAAGAAGAAAATCAAAAATTAATCGAAAAATTAAAAAATGCAGAAGTAAACACCATTAGTAAATCTGTATCAGTCAATGACAAGCTAAATGGGCAGAGTTTTTTATTTACTGGAACTCTCCAGAAAATGACCCGTGAACAAGCAAAAGAGTTGGTAGAGGAAAATGGCGGCAAGCCAACAAGTAGTATTAGTAAAAAAACAGATTACTTAGTGCTCGGTGAAAATGCCGGCAGCAAGGTAAAAAAAGCAAAAGATTTGGGTGTAAAAGTTATCTCAGAGGAAGAGTTTTTGCAGATGATTACAGATTAAGAGATTTCTATTTTGCCATATTTTCCATCATATCCTGCTTGTATTTTTATTTTTCCTTGACGCATTTTGTTTATTATTTGGGCTAGTTTTTCGTCGTATTTTGTGATTGCTGAAATTGGAGCTTCTAGTAAGATAAAAAATTCACTACCAAGTGATCTGACAGTATTTTCATAAAATTCTTGTACCGATTTTGTATTTACGCCACGATTTAAGATGCTAGAGATTAGCTCTTCAAGCGGGATAATGCTCTGAAATGGACGTTTGTTTTGTGGCTTAAAATTAACATCTTGGTCTATGAGCTTAGTTGTACGGTTGAGTACTCCTATTGTTAACGGTTTTTGGCATTTTGGGCAAATGTTATTGTGTAATATGCTCTCGTGTGGCTCAAGAACAACTCCACAATCTCTGTGTCCATCAAGGTGGTATTTTCCCTCTTCTGGAAAAAACTCAATAGTTGACAGAAATGATTTTTTGCAGTTTGTGATAAGTGCCTTTCTGATCGAGTAATAATCCATATTTGTATCAAAAATATTTGCTTCTCTTCCAAGTTTTCTAAGGGAATGTGCATCAGAGTTTGACACTAGAGGGATATTTTCAATTTCAGAGATTTGCCAATTCATGGGTGGGTCAGAGGAAAGACCTGTTTCAAGCGCTGTAATATGCCTAGAAAGATCACCAAAAGCTTCACTAAGTGAATTAAACCCTGATTTTGCACCAAAAATTGAAAAATGAGGTGTCCATATATGTGCAGGTATAAACATGGCTTCAGAATTTACCTGAAATGTTATTTTTAGTAGATCTTTGATGTCCATACCCAAGATTGGTCTGCCATCTGATGAAATATTATAATTTGGTGCGAGAGTTTCATTAAATCGTTCAACGTCTTCAATGTGCGGAAAAAAAACCAAACTATGTACCTTGTAGCATTTGTCTCTTTTAAAAATATTGCTAATTTCTGTGCCAAGGATAAAGCGAGTTTTACTATTAGGAAGCACATATAGTCCATTTTCTGCATGAATTAATTTGTTTTTGATTTCTTTAAACCAAAAAGGATGAGTAAAATCCGCAGTTGCGACTACATCAATGCCCTTTTTTTCACACCATTTCGCTATATTTTCTAAGGTCATATCACGAGATGTAGCCCTAGAAAATCTCGAGTGCACATGAAAATCTGTTATAAATTTCATAAAAAACTTTATAAAAATATATTTTTCATTTATATTATATGCAATATTTTAGATACTATGAAGAAAAATATAGTCCTTATTGGTATGCCTGGAAGCGGAAAAACAGCAATAGGACGCATTATAGCTCAAAAATTAGGACGAGATTTTGTTGATGTAGATGAGTTTATCAAGAAACAAACAGGAAGAGATACAGCAGATCATTTAAAAGAATTAGGAGATAAGGGTTTTTTGCGTTTTGAGGCAGAAATAGTCAAAAAAATTCAAGGTGACAACTTGGTTGTGGCTAGTTCTGGTTCTGTGCCACTTCAAAAAGAAGGTATAGATCATTTGAAAGATAATTCTGCTTTGATTTGGATGGATATACCAATTGACATAATTAGTAAAAGAGTGTCTTCGAGAAGTGATGGTGTATCAAGGATAGTAGGCGCTGAGACAATGACTATTGAAGAAATTAGAGAACTTAGATTGCAAAAATATCAGGAAAATCATGATTTTTATTTTACAATAGAAAAAGAGCTACCAAGAGAAAATGTGGCTCAAAAGCTCCTCTCTTTAATTCAGGAAAATGAAATTTGTTGACACAAGAACAGGAAAAGACCTTGAAATTGATTCTTTTAAAGCTGTTTTGGAGGGAAAAGTGTCAGAAGGCTTAATAGTAATGCAGGATTTCCCAAAAGCTTTTACAGCTGATGAAATTCAAAGCTTTTTTGATGTTACTTTTACTGATTTAGCGATTGAGGTTTTGTCGAGATTTTTTTCTGATATATCAAAAGAAAAAATTGTAGAGTTTTGTCATAAGGCTTATGATAAAGATTGTTTTGATCCTGATAAGGAGGTTTTGCCTGTTGTGCACATAAAAGACGATATTTTTTGCATTGAGCAATGGCATGGAAAAACAGCAGCGTTTAAGGATATACCTCTCTCTGTATTGCCTTATTTTATAAGTGAGGCACTTGATATAGAAAACCAAAAAACAGGCAAAAAAGAAAAAATACTGCTTCTTGGTGCGACTTCTGGTGATACAGGAAGTGCTGGACAAGCGGGGTTTTATAATATAAAAGATGCCTTTGTGGCTATTTTGTATCCTGAAAAAGGCAAGGTTAGCTATATTCAAAAGCAGCAAATGATTAATTTTCAGAGTGATGATGGTCGTATTTGTGCTTATTCGGTTCTTGATAATTTTGATTATTGCCAAAACAAAGTCGTCAAGCCGCTTCTTGAGGATAATGAATTCAAAAAGTCTTTAAAAGAAAAATATTCAGTTAGGGTGTCTTCTTTAAATTCTATCAATATTGGCAGAATAGGACCTCAGGTGGTTTCATCTTTTCAGGCATATCGTAAAATCGCTCCGTATATTGGCGATAGGAGCTTTGACATTTGTGTGCCAACTGGTAATTTCGGGCATATTTTATCAGCTTATTTTGCCAAAAAAATGGGCATACCAATCCGCAAAATGATTATAGCGACAAATGCAAATGATGTGCTTTATCGCTTTATTGCAACTGGTGTATATGAACCAAAAGAATTTAAGACTACAATATCTCCATCAATGGATATAGCGGTTTCTAGCAACCTAGAAAGGCTTTTGTACTACTTGCAAGGCGCAGAAAAGACAAAAAAATATATGGAAGATTTGTCAAGAGATGGGTTTTTTAAAGCTGATGATGAATTGATGAGTATTTTAAAAGAAGAATTTGCTGCTAATTTTGCGTCAGAAGAGGAGACAAAAGCTCAAATTAAGAAAACATGGAAAAATCAAAAGAGGCTGTTAGATCCGCATAGTGCAGTAGCTATGTGTGTTGCAGAAAAAGAAAAAGAGCCAAATACTCCAATGGTTTTTTGTGAGACTGCTCATTGGAGCAAATTTACACAAACAATTCATGATATACTAAATCCTGAGTCTCAAAAGGAAGATGGAGCTTGGAGTATTGACTATATTGATGAACTAGATGCCGAGCTTGAAAAAATTGAAGCACGTCCAAGAGCTACATATTTTATGAAAAGTTTAAATACTGGTAATAAATCTCCAAAAATGCAAGGCATTAAGCCAACAAGCGAGGAGATGAAAGAGATCTTGTACAAACAAATAAAAGAAGCTTTAGGCTGATACAATAGCTAATTTTGCTTCGTCTAATGTAAAATGAACTCCGATAATTTTTGTAATACCAACAACTTCTAAGATATCTAATACATTTTCAGATAGCCTTGCTAGTGCCATTTTTCCTCTGTGTTCTGAGATTTTTCTGTAAAAATCAAGAAAATACCCAATGCCTTTTGAATTAATGAATTCTACCTCATGGAAATCAAAAATAAAGCTTGTTCCTTCCATTGAATTTTTTAGAACATCATAAAACTCTTGAGCCACCTTATCTACATTTGCTTCATCCAAATGCCCAAAAACCTCAACCAATATTACCCTGTCATCAGGTGAATTAATGGTGATGGGTTTAGTTTTGATTAATGTGTTCGTCATTTTTGTATTATGTAAAAAATTTTACCACACGAATTTTAATTCCTCCTTTTGTAGTATCCTCAAAATGTATCTCATCTGTCAAGGGTCCAATAATGTGAGACAATCCTCTACCCCTTATTTCGTGCATTTCTGTTGGGTCTTGTGATGACTTTTCTGTAAAAATCTTTCTTAACTCATCTGCTGTAATTGGTTTTATGCCTGTTCCGGTATCTTCCACTGTTACTTCTATTTTTTTGTCTCTGTTAATCAAAAAAGTGAGGGTAATTTCCTGGTTTGGTGCAGATCCATGCTCAATAGCATTGTTGCAAAGTTCATCAACAACACTTTGAAATCTAAAAGCCCATTGGTCTGAAAATCCTGACATGTTCTTAATAATTTGTAGGGTAAAATCCCTAATTCCAGACAAGAAGTAAGCACTAGTTGGAAATATTACTTTCACTCTTGTTGGCTCTTTTTCGTCTTCTTTTTTTGGTATGTTTATTTGCATTTTTAAATGATTTCTTATTATTATATCATATTTTAAGCTGTGAAACAATAATTTCTTGCTTATTTTTGCCCTATCTGGCAAGATTTTTTTAGATTTTTTATTTTTGAGATGCTGAGATTTTTGGGCTTTCTGATGGTGGTTGTAGCTCTAGGATTAGGTACATTTTTGTATTTGCCTGGTTTGCAAGAGCGTTTTGGTAAAAAAGATCCAGTATCTAAACCTGTACCACAGGTGGTATTTTTAGAAGAAAATGAAGAGCCAGAAGAGAAAGAAGAGGAAAATCTAACATTTGATCAGTTTATGGAGAGAGGTGAGGATTTTTTGAATGATGGATTTTATACCTTGGCTATCAACAATTTTACATCTGCTATTGCTCTTAATTCAAATAACAAAAAGGCTTATGAAAAATTGATTCATGCCTATATAGTGCTTAGGGATTTTGCCTCAGCTGAAAAAGTAGCCAAAAATGCTTTGAAAAAATTTCCAACAAACAAGGTTTTTAAATTGCTTTTGGGTGAGATTTATATTCAAAAAAGTACTTTTGACCAAGCAAAAGATCAATTTGCAAAATTGGGAGATGATGTGCCTGAAAAGTATTTTTTTCTAGGGCTTATGTTGGCTTTTGAGAATCAGCATCAGGAGGCTCGTCAAAAACTAGAGATTGCAAAAAATTCATCATTAAAAAACAAGTCAGAGATTATATTAAGTGCTTATAATGAGTATGATTTATTTGCAACTGAAAATGATTTGCACTTGAGGCTTTTGATTGCGAGAAGTTTTGACCAGCTTGGTCTTTATGAGATGGCAATCCAAAGCACAAAAAACATCATCAAGGAAAATCAGGAATACCGTGATGCTTGGATTATTCTAGGGCATGCTTATCTGTCTCTTGAGAAATATTCATTTGCAAAAGATGCTTTATCAAAGGCTGTTGAGTTAGATAGTACAAAAAGTGAGAGCTTGTTTTTCTTGGCTTTGACTGAAAAAGAGTTGGGCAATACAGAAGAAGCAATAGATTATATGAACAAGGCTTTAAAAAATGGATATGAGCCAAAAATAGACGCTTTAAAATATTTGGCGGATCTATATCTAATAGCTGAAAATTACACCCTATCATATAAGACATACGAAGAGGCTCTGCATTTATCAGATAAAAGAGTAAATGATTTTATACGTCCTATGTGGATTTTGATAGATTATTTAAAAGATTATGACAAGGCGGAAGAAATAGGCAAATGGGCTGTTAAAACTCACTCCAGAGAGGCAATGAGTTATAATTTGCTTGCTTGGGCAAAATTAGAAAATGGCAAATTTGATGAATCAGGTGTGTATATCAAAAGAGCTCTTGAATTAGATCCAAATCTTCAGGCAGCTTATTTAAATAGGGGTAAGTTGTATGAAAAAAAAGGCGACACACAAAAAGCTATGGAAGATTATAAAAAATCTTATGAGCTAGACCCAAATTCATCTATTGGCTCAAATGCTGCATTTTTGTTCAATCGGATTATAGAGACTCAGTAATTAGCTCCATTTTATGTCCATATTCTTTCTTTCTGGTGCTTCTTGGTCTTCTTGAGGATAACCCAAGGTGAAGCCTAGTAAAACCTCCCAATTTTTTGGAATACCTAAATATTTTTTAAATTCCATTTCCATTTCAAGTAGGGCAGTAGCGCCGATTGCGCAAGTCCCGAGTCCTTTTTCTGCGGCTTCCAAAAAGGCATTTTGCATGAAAAACATACAGTCAATCTTAGCATATTCACTTGATTCTTTTTCAGCGCAGACCAAAATAACCGTTGGTGCTTCATAAAAAACAGGATCTTTTACGGGTTTTATTTTAAATGGCTTTTTGACTGTTTTTTCTTTGAGTTCTTGAATTTTTGTTGCTAGTTCTTGAATTTTTTCTATGTCTTGAATTACAAAGCATTTCATAACTTGCAGGTTAAAGGCAGAGGGCGCCCAGGTGCCTGCATTTAATATGTCCTTGATATCACTACGATCAACCTGTTGAGATTTATAAGAACGCACACTGCGTCTTTTTTTGGCTAAATCTAAAAATTTCATAGTTTTTTAAATAAAAAATAAAAAAAGCCCTCTTGTGCAAGAGGGCTGAGTGTCAATTAATCAAGTGTGTATACTTTTACCTTTTCCATTTTTATATCTTCTACTGGTTTGTCCATTGCATTGGTTTCTGAGCCTGCAATTTCATCTACTATATTAAGTCCTTCATAAACCTGACCAAAAACTGCATGCTTGCCGTTAAGCCAAGGAGTTTGTTCAGCTTGTACAATAAAAAACTGTGACCCATTTGTATTTGGGCCTGCATTTGCCATTGATAATGCACCTTTGATGTTTTTTAGTTCTGGTGCAAATTCATCATCAAACTTGCCTCCCCAGGCGCTTTCCCCTCCAGTTCCGTTGCCTTCTGGGTCTCCTGTTTGAATCATGAAGTTGTCGATCACTCTATGGAAAATAATTCCGTCATAATAGCCTCTATCAGCTAATAGCTTAAAGTTTTCAACTGTTTTTGGTGCTAAGTCAGGAAATAGTTTGATTTTGATAACACCTTTTGTTGTGTTGATTTCTGCAACCAAATCGCCTTTGTTTGGTGCATCTGTTTGTGAAAATGTTGTTTCTGGCATTTTTTCTTGTGGGTTAGATTTTGAAATAGGTTCTTGAGGTTTTTCTGTGTCTTTGGTTGGAGTTTTTTGCAAAGAAAATGTGAGTGCGCTAGTTAAAACTGCTACGATAACACCTCCAATTAAGATTAGAATTTCTTGTTTTTTCATATTTTAAAAATATTATTCGCAAATTATTTTACATGAGTGAGATTTTCCGTCTATCTCAAGGTCAAATGAGTTTTTATCTTTTTCTTTCATTTGTTTTTCCATTGGTGATCCTTCATAAAAATCGCCAAATTCTTGATCAGGATTACCCTGACTTGCACAAGCAGAAAGCATAAAAACTAAAGTAAATAAACTGATTTTTTTCATTTTTATTTAAAATCTACTACATATTTTCTAAAAAAATGGCTAATATTGCAACATGAAAAAATCAAAAACAACTTGGCTGTGTAATTCTTGTGGTGCGACATTTGCAAAATGGTCTGGAAAATGTGAGATTTGTGGCGAATGGAACACTATTCAAGAATTCAAAGAAGCCACTCCTCAAAAAAGTAAAAAAGGTAGTGTAAAAACACCAGAAAGTATTAATAGTGTTGTTCAAGACGACAAAAAACGCATTCAGACAGGTTTTTCTGAATTTGATCGAGTTTTGGGCGGGGGGGTTGTGAGTGATGGACTTTATCTACTTGTTGGTAATCCTGGAATTGGTAAATCAACGATAGTATTGCAGACAGCTATTAATATTGGATCTTCTAAGAAAGTCCTAATTGCTTCTGGTGAGGAATCAGCCTCACAGATTATTTCAAGGGCTAATAGAATTTCTGATAATCTGCCGGATATACAGATTTTAAGTGAATATATTATTGAAGACGTGATTGCAACTGCTTTTGAGGTTGATGCTGATTTTTTGATAGTGGATAGTGTTCAGACTTTGTATAGTCAGGAAATCGACAACAATCAAGGCTCTATTCCTCAAATTAGGACAATCACTGAGAAATTAATGCACTATTCTAAAAAACACAACAAACCGTGTATATTAATCGGTCATGTCAATAAAGACGGAGATATGGCAGGGCCTCAGGTTTTGGCGCATTTGGTTGATGCTGTCTTGGTTATTGAGGGTGATCAAAATCATGATTTTAGGATATTGAGAAGCACAAAAAATCGTTTCGGGTCTGCAAGTGAGATTGGAATATTTGAAATGGTAGAGTCTGGATTAAAAGAAGTTGCAAATCCAAGTGAGGCTTTTTTGGAAGGACGCATGGACAATGCTATTGGGAGTGTTGTTTTTCCTGCGATTGAGGGTGCGAGAGCCTTGCTGGTTGAGACTCAGGCATTAACTTCGACTACTAAGTTTGGCTTACCAAAGAGGACTGCTAGTGGGTTAAGCTTGTCTCGTTTATCGCTCATATTAGCTGTATTACAAAATCATGCTAGATTGAATTTTGAAAATAGAGATGTTTTTTCAAATATTATTGGTGGATTTAAAATCAGTGAACCTGCTCTTGATTTGGCGCTTTGTGCGGCTTTGATTTCATCTCATAAAAAAAAGCCAATTCCAAAAGATATATGTGTAATGGGTGAAGTAGGGCTTTCTGGTGAAATTCGTGCGGTAAATCAACTTGAAAAAAGATTAATTGAGGCTCAAAAAATGGGTTTTAAAAAGGCTGTGATCCCAAAAACAAAAAATCCTCCAAGTGTTAAGGGGATTGATCTGATGCAGATTAAATCAATTGGGGAGATGTTTGAATTTTTTAAATAAATAAAAAAGAGTGGCAATTGCCACTCTTTTTTTCTTCGGCTTTTTTATCCTCCTAGGTTGATCTTGATCTCTTGATCTATTCTGAATAGAGGTGGAGTCTTTGATTCTTTCTTGATGTCTTCGTTGTATTCGATGATCACTGAGCTTCTTGCGAATTTGCGTGGTACATTGAGGGCTTTGTTGTCATTGCCTCCAATGTATTGTCTCAAGTGAGATAGGTCGAATCTTGAAGCAATATTTCTATTTTCGGTTGTTGCATCTGAGCCGAAGCTTGAATGTCCTGTACTGAACCATAGGTGTTTGTAGTCTGGGATTTGGCAACCTGCGGTCTTGTCGCATGATTGCTCACCACCGAGTGTGTTTCTACTCATAATAGTTCCTTTTAGGTATAGCTGTTTGAGTAAGTCTGTTTCTGCGATGTTAAATCCGTCGTATACATTTTCACCTGTAGCAGAGAAGATTGAGTGTTCAGCTACGATAGATGCCTTGATGTTTGTAACGCTTGGATCAATTAGTAGGTGTCCTGATTTCTTGTAGTTATTAGTATTTGTTTCTTTGTTGTTCTTGAGGATGATGATACCAAGCATACCTTTTCCGCTCATTTCACCTAGTGATGTGCTGTCATCAATAATATTGCCCTTGAGGATTATATTACCTCCGTCAACGATCAAGGTGTAAGGCTTGTCTTGAGGAATCTTGAGGTCTCCGTTGATATTTAATGTGAAGTTTTCACCGTGATACCAGATGATTTGACCGTCTTGTAGTACTTCTGCACTTCCGCTTGGGTTTACTAGTGATGTCCAGCTTGAGATGTTGACTGTTGAGTTTACAATATGTTTAGATGGTGTGTATTTTCCACGGATTGCTGCTTGTACGTTTTGGTAGATAATACCGAACATTTCTTCAAATGATAGGAATGCCTCTTCATCTACGAGCATTGTTTCGTCTGGATTGAAGATTGCATCTTTGTCTGATTTTTCACCTGAGATTACACCTTCAACAGAGATTTCTTTGTAGATAAATGATGTACCTCCTGTAAATGTATTCATTTTAAACTTAACTGTTTCTGGTGCTCCTTCAATGTGGTATCCAATGTAGTCTTCGTATTTTACGCCTACGTCTTGAGCGATTACTTCATCCATTTTTGTTGGAGTAAATGCGATGTTATAAGTATTTTCACCCCAAGATGGTGCATTTGGTTCTGTGAAGAGTTTTCTGCTCATGATACCTCTTGATGAGATAGAATTTGCACCTCTGTAAATCTCCGATGATTCTTCAAGTTCACTTAGTCCTGAGTAAATTGTACAGTTTAGGTCTGCTCCTTCTGGTGGAAGGATCTCGCCATCTTCTTGGAAGTGGCAGAATGTATCTGAAATATTTGCGCCTTCGTCAGTTGTAAGTCTCATGTCGTTGAAGATTACTTCAGGGATTATAACAGCGTTGTCTTCTAGGCTGTATGCTTCCATTTTTGCGTGGAATGTAGCATTGTCAATTTGGATAGCTGGGTCTTGGTTTTTAACTTTTACTCTGATTGTAGATTCTCTTGATTCTGTAAATTGAACGTTGTTCATGTCTACTGGATCACCATTTTCATCTACTAATCCAGTTGTAATCATTGGCAAGAAGTTAATGTCAGTATTAGATGATATTGAGCATTCTGATTCTGTTGCGCATTTACCAATGTTTGTATATAGATCTGATGAGATCTCAATCTTTACGTCTTCTATGTTTACTTTGTTTGTAGTATTTGTAGGGGCATATGATGTTATATCAAATACTGAGAATGCTTCGTCATTGATAATAATTGCGTCTTTTTGACCGATTCTTGTTTTATTTAGAGCTGTATATGATACTGCATCACCTGAATCCCACTCAATCATTGGGTTTGTTTGATCAAAGTCTACTGTATTTTCAATGTTGATTTGAGCATTTACATTTTTGATCACTTCGCCCTGATGAGCACCGCCTAGAGCTATTTCTTTTTTAATAGGGTTTTCGTATTGGTCTCTTGCATTAAGACTAATTGTGTATTTATTTGAGCCGTTAGCAAATTTACTTACAGGTTCATCTATCTTGAATGTGCCTGTTATTGATAAGTCTGGTTTGTCAGCTATAACTTGGAAGATAGTATTATTTGTATCTACTGAGTTGCCAGCGTAGTCCTCGATAGACCCTGTTAGCTTGTATCCCCCTGCTTTTTCAGATAGTGATCCAGCAGATCCGTTTAGAACAATTCTTACTTGTCCATAATGGTTATTGCCTTTGTCGTCTGAGCATTGGAACATGTGTTTGTCAGTCAGGTCATTGCTTGGGTTGTTTATATCAATTAGTCTTAGATCCATTCTTGATGTATCAAGTAGTCCTCCTGGGCAATAGAATCCTCTATCGCCTGCTTGATTGTCTGTTGCAAGTGGGAATTCCTTGCTGCTTGATGCTGTAAACAGTCTGTAATCATCAGTTAGTAGTAGTACTGGGTCGTGAGCGTCAGAAGCCCATGATGTAATTGGATAAAAGTAGTTTTGTGAGTTTGGATCTGAATCTTCTGTGTCTGATCCTCCAAAGTCTATCCAGCCAATTTCTTTACTCCATGCATATCCTGAGAATTTACCATCTTGTGAGATATACACTCCAATTCCTGTTCCTGATGAGCTTGGGCATTCGTTTTTGCTGCTACATGCACTTCCATCAAAGTGTAGATATGTCTCAAGTTTTTCTATGTATGCTGATCCTGATAAATTACCTGATCCGTCATTTTTTAATCCAAAGTTATTTGAAGAACAAATGTTGCTATCATCGATTCCGATCATGTCACTTTCTTGGCAGTTAAATCTAATCCAGCCAAGTACATCGTTCCATGCATATCCAAGTAGCTTGTCGTTTAGTACCATTACACCACCTGTTTTTGGATTCATATCAAACCATCCTAGTGTGTTGTTGCCTGTATTTTCAGAGGCGATGTTGATAGCGTATTTATGGTTTGTTTTTTCACCTACGATATCGTCTGTTATTTCTGGTATACCGATATTACCGTATGTGTCTGGACTTGTTGAATCTAGAATAAATGTCCATGCTGGTGCGTGAGCGCTAGATGATAAGCCTTCTGAATCTGAAACTGTAACTCTCCAGTAGTAAGCCTGGTTTAATCTATGTAGTGGTGATACGTTGAATTCACAAGCTTGTGAAGGAGAAACATTTTCTAGTGTTTGATTCCATACAACATTTGTAAATCCTGAATCTAGTGCGATTTCTGCTTTACATGTTGATGTGTTTGATTGGCTTTCATCTGTAAATGTTGCTTTAATGCTTGGTGCTACATTTGTAGTGTGATCACCGTTTTCAAGTCCTATTCCATTTGCTGTGAGTTCGACACTTGTAATTACCGGTGCAGTGTTGCCATTAATTGAAAATGAACAAACTTGTCTACCTCTTGATCCTACTTCATTGATTGCCTCTACTGCATAGTAGATAGTGCCACCTGGCAGAGATTTATTCGCCATAACTTGATATTCAGCATTTAATCCTGTTGCACCTGTATCTTGAAGCGCTGAGTATGAGCTAATGATTTCAGGTGTTTCAATCGCACTGTTTTGGTCTATCAAGACTCTCCATTTTACTTTTTTGTTTTCTGGATCTTTAATATTAAATTCAAGTTTTGGTATTCTTGAGGTGATTGTTCCTGTAGGAGAAAGACATGTGATTGTTGGTCTTGCAGTATCTAGGTGAAAGATGTTCCAGCTTGTTTCTGATGTTGGATTTGCCGCATCACTCGCATCTCTTGCAACAACTTTCCATTTATATTTACCTGGCTCAAAGCTTTGTCCTAAGTTGATAACCGCATCATTTGATTCTGGCTTACTTACTGATAGGTAGTTTTTGCTTTCCTGGTAAGTCTCCCATGCTGATGAGGTGTCATTCCATTTTTCTACCATTATGTTGGCTTCAACTGTTGATCCAAGTGTGTCTAGGTAGTCAAATTTAAAACTTGGTTTGTCATCTGCAATTACGCTGTGTCCGTCATGGTCATTTGCAGGAGATTGAAGATGTATTGTTGGTGTATCAGGAATAGTAAATGTCATTATTTCGCTATAACTGAGGTAGGTATCTTCTTCTTTTAGCCTAACTCTCCAGTAGTAAGTTTTACCTTTTATTAGTGGTTTTGTGATATATGAGTGTCCTGTGATTTCTATTTTTTCTACATAAGATCCATTTAGGAGTTTTTCTTCTGAATCAGCAATGGTGATTTCTTTCATTGTTTGATTAATTTGGATATTTTCCATACTGATCCATCCAAGTACTTCACTCCATACAAATCCATGCATTAGCCCATCGTAGTTGATACATGTACCAAAGTTATTTTCTTGAACTGTTGTTCTCGTGCGACATTGCATTGATTTTGGTGCGCAACCCGCAGGAACTGTTGGTAGGTCTAAACATGAGAGGTAGACCCAGCCTGCACTGTGAGACCATGCTTTACCTGTTAAGTGTTCGCCGTCTCTATTGACACCAAAGTTATTTGTATTAGAATTTGTTGATCCTGGTTGACCATCTGAATCAAGCACTATCCAGCCGGCATTTTCTGACCAAAGATGTCCAGTTAGACCACTACCGTATAATTTTACAGAAATTCTTTCATCTTCGTGGTTGGCGTCGATTGTTCCTGAGAAGTCACCGCTACCATATCCAAAGGCTTTTTCACCTTTTTCACCTATAGCATTGAAGAATAACTCTGGAGTTGTATCGTATGTTATAGCTCCTCTTACTATGTCTTTTTCGTAGGCTTGCTGAGAAAGACCCTCAGGGATAATGTCTTGGTATACGATAAAGTCTGATCTGGCATTACCTTCTGCTTCAGTGTTAAATGATCTGATATTAACATTAAATGGATATACGCCATTGGCGTCTTTTGGTGAGATGATATGAACTTTTGTGTTTTTCTCTTCACCTTTTTTGATTGTAATGATTCCGTCTTGTGTTTTTGAGAACCATTGACCGTCTTTGTCCATAAATGCAACTGTAACACCTAGGTCTAGTTCTTTTGAGTATTCGTCAAGAATCTCTTTGGTATTAAGTGCATAATTAAATAATTGTGTATTGTCTATAAAACCTTTAAAGCCTTTACCGATGATTACTTCTTCATTATTTGCCTCTCTAAATGGCTTGTTAATTGTTGATTTGGACACTAATTTGCCATTTATATATGTAGACGCAGTGATTAAATCTGTCTCTTTTTTTGTAGAGATTGCTACATTGTACCATGATTCGTCTTTGATGCCTTGAGAGTAAGTCAATACGCCATTTGCATATACATATAGTTTTTGTCCTTTTATAGAGATTGTAAACTCTTTACCTTTTGAGATAATATCTTCTCTTAGTAGGTAGTTAGATAGATTTCTTAGGTAGTCAGAAAACCCTACTCCTTTTAACATTGGTTGAATATGTAGCCAGCGACCCTTTCCTGGTTCTTCAAGATAGATGATCTCAGGGCTACCATCGTCAGAGTTTACACCCAAAACTGTCGCACCTCTTTTTACTTTTGTTATAAATCTTCTGCTACTATCAGCCAGAGATTCAAGCGCATATTTACCAGGATTCAATGGGTGTGTTTCAAGTCCTTTTATATTTTGCAATCCCGATTTTCTGGCATTTGCTACTTCTACAATTGGAGTGATAGTGTTGATTGTGTCATTGCCTTGTGATATGACAGTATATCCTGCGTCATAAAGATTATTTGCTAAGTCTGATTTTCTTATGATTCCCCAGTAGTTATCAAACAATACAATATCTGGATCATAAGCTTTTACCTCTTCGATTGTGTTTATTGAGTAGTCAGTTTTTACATTATATCCTTCTGAAATAAAATGGTTTGTAAGCCTTTTTCCAGATGAATCTACATCTACAACCAATACTTTTATATCTGCATTTGTTCCTGTTCCAATTGCTTTGTCTTTCATAAACCAAGTGTTCACAGTGTATTCACCTTTTGTAGATAGTTTTTGATTTGCTGTTTTGTCTTCAAGTGAATACTCTGTTGTGGTTGTAAGTTCGCCATCTCCATTGAAATATGCTAGTGGTTTATTGTGTTTTTCTGTAAAGTTTACTTGACCTGTTTTTGTAAGATTGTTTTCTTGTCCACTTGCATCAATAGCATCATCTAGTGTCCAGTTTGCTAGTTGTTTTTTAATTTTTGGTTCTTGTTGTCTATATATTTGACTTATTTTTATTGAAGATAGGGCATGATCAAAGATTTTGAATTCGTCTATTTTTCCATAGTATGGGCTTCCTGTGCTGTTTTCACGTCCTAGGAAAATATTTTCAGTGTTGCCCATGTTTAATGAGTCAGTGCTAACTACTATTTGACCATCAACATATAAGATAGTGTTTTTATCTGTACCCCTAAGTGCAAAATGATGCCACTCTTGAGGATTTATTGCATTTGTGGCAGTTTTTAATTGCGTAGCTGATCCATGTGGTGTTTGTATGCTTGGTTTTTGGTCTGATAAAAATACTCCATACTTACCTTTATTGAATAGTGTTTGCTTTTCCCCTCTGCTATATGCTGGTTGTGCCCAGAAGCTGATTGTATATTCACCATCAAAATCTATTTGATCCTTAATGTCTGTTTTAAAGTAGGTTTCACCTTCTGTGTATAAAATAGCTTCACCTTCAACGCCATTTACATAAGTTACACCATTAAGTGCTTCTTTGTGTTCTGACATAGATTGATATATTGGTGCTTCCTCTTTTGATCCTTCTACGTATTTTTCTTTTATTTCTTCTTCTGTTAATACTTTCTTGTAAATTTTAAGTTCATCAATTAATCCAGCATGAGGAAATGAGCCTCTATTTGTTGTGCCAATTGTTAATCTGTTATATTTATTGTTTGAGATGTATCCTGGTACATAGTATGATCCTATGATTTCACCATCTTGGTATAGTTTTAGATGTGTTCCGTCAAATGTGGTAATTATATGGTGCCATTTTCCAGTTTCAAGTGATTTTTGTCTTAGGAACTCTTGACTTGGCGTTTTTGTTCCCGGAATAAATCTTGAGTCATATTTTTTTGTTCCATTGTGTTGAGTTATGGCTATTTTTCCTGATCCTGTAAATACCCAGAAGCCTGAATTTGACCAATAGTCAAGATTGTTTGAGAATTGTAGAATTGAATTATTATAATTATCTAAGATTTTACTGCTATCAAATCTAACCCATGTTTCCGTACTAAATTCTTTACTGATTGTGCCTGCTGGAACAGAAGTATAAAGAGTGCTAGATTCTGATTGGTTAATTGCTTTGTTTTTTATGCCGTATTCGTATCTTAGAACAGCTCCTGGTGTTAATGCAGATCCATTACCTGTTTTTTCTTCTAGTGATTCGTCAAATGTGTAATGCAGGTATGTTCCATTTGTTTTATTTCTATATTCTTTTGCAACTTCTTCGTCTGAGACAGCTCTATTGTAAATTTTTACATCACTCATTTGCCCCTTAAATCTATCCCATGATCCTGATAGGTATAAATCAGGGTTTCCTTTGTAGCTTAATTCCGATGGTGCTGTTCTGCATTCTGATCTTACACCGTCTATATAGATACATTGTTCTCTTGTTTCATGGTTGTATGTGCCTACTAAATGATGCCACTTATCCCATGTAATTTTTCTTGTTCCATAGTATGGACCACCATTTGAATAGCCCCATTTTACAGTTGCATCGTTATTAATTTCTAGTGTATACCCTGTTGCTGTTGATCCAGGATTCCATTTAGACAATAGGGAATGTCTTGTCCCGTCATTTTTTGGATTTACCCATAGGCTTACAGACATTGATTCTGGCTGAAGAGACCTAAGAGCTGAAACTTTAACTGCATTTTTTTCGCCATCAAAATCAGCTACTTTGCCCATTTGAGAGTCATCTGAGAATTTAAATTCATTTAAGCCGACACCATTTTCTTTTGTATTTCCTAAATTCTTTAGTGTGCCATTTAAAGGTAAGTGCAATATTAAGCCTTCTTTTACTTCCTGGTATGATGTAAGGATATCTGTGTTATTAAGAGCTCTATTGTATATCTTTACTTCATCTACCAATCCGTCCATAGGATAACCGTTTTTGCTTTGCTCATTATTACCTATTGATAAAATAGGATCCGAGTCCATTTCTCCTTTTGCATACTTCTCTTCTGCTAATACACCATCTACATAAAATGAAAGCTTAGCAAGTTCATTGTCGTATGTTAGAGCTACGTGGTGCCACTTATTATCGTGATAATCATAGCTTGATTTAACATGTCCTCCAATTCTCATATTGTTGATAGTTGTCCAATATCTTATTCCCTTGTTGAGATCTGGCATGTCTTTTGAGTCTATAGTAATAGCTGTTGATTGATTTGTAATGCTTCCAATTTCTAGAATTCTTGAATAGGATCTTCCCTGGTCAGTTGCCTTAAACCAGCCTTCCATTGTGACTGATTTACTAGTCATGCCTTTTAGATCTCTTCTGGTATATTTGTCATTTGTTGAAGCATTTATTTTGAGAGCACTTCCTTTTATGCTTTTAACTAATTCGGCATTTCCTTTTATATCATCAATATCATTTTCATTTGATGTAAGATCGCTTAGGTCTTCATCAAATGTATAATGAGCAATTAGACCTTTTGGTGTTGCGTTGTATTTTATGCTTACGTCATAGATTGCAGGTTCTCCTGCTTTTGCAAGTTGACTACCCTGTTCAACGTGAACCTTGAGAGCTTGATTGTCTATTTCATCAATACTGAATTTATTTTCTGTTGTATCAATAGTGATAGTACCAAGAACACCTGATCCAAACTCAATACCAATATTGATTTTTGCCACACCTTTTTTATGCTCAGGTGTTTTGATTCTTAGCTTAAGAATTGAATTTTCAGTATCAAAAGGATAAGCAGAGTAGATCTTTGTTTTTGGTTGATTATTTCTGATGATTACTGGTTTTTCGTTTTCATAAATAGTAATTTCGTCAAGATCTCCTGATACTGTTTCTAATTTGGCAGTAACTTTTGAAGGCTGGTTGACTATTTGCCTATTCATTCCTTGTCCTGCATATAATTCTTGAGAAAAGATACCAAATGTCTCATCTGGCTCAATTTTGTAGATTGAGTTTTCAAATTCAAATCTTCCTGGAGAGATGATGATTGTTTCTACGATTTCATTTGTTGAATTTCCAGCTGTATCTGCAACTTTTACTTTAAATTGGAAAAGCCCTTCTTCAAGGATATAAGCATCTGTTTTTAGTCTATACTCCCTTTCTCTGAGTGGTATGATACCGACACCTGTGATAGGCATTTCTTTCCATGTGTTGTTTTCGTATTTAAATAATTTGAAATATGTTTTTTCTGGATTTTGGTCGATACTACTGTCGTCGTTGATTTTAATGAAAATCGAAGAAATATTTTCAATTTTTGATTTATCTAATTCGCTACCATCTTCTTCTGATATTGTAATTATTGGTTTTTTGTCATCAATAATAAAAGGTATAATAGTATCTGCTTCATTTTCATTTCCTGCATTATCTACAATATGGATTCTGGCTTTATAATCACCTCCTGGCAATGTGTCAGGAACAGATAGGGTGATGTTCCATGTGCCATTTTTATTACTTACTATGCTCGCATTTGTTGTAGTAAATAGTACGTTATCGTCTTTGTCTAAAATGTCTATTTTTGTTAGATCATAGTTAAGCCTCCATCCTCCATACCATCCATTTGCAAATTCATAAGCAGCACTAAAAGGAGAGTCTTGAAGTATCGCATTAATAGTAAATGCTGTACCTGGAGCAAATGCCTGATTTTCTTCTAAATTGATTGATTTTAAGCTTGGTCTAATGAAATCCTGAACAGAGTATTTGTAGTTTTGTGATAAACCAGACCAGTCGTTTGGTGTGTCTTTGTATGCTGCCTGTATTCTAAATCTAGTGTATTTATCTTCCCAGAGTTGTAGCCCCTTTGTGTTTTCAATAGTCCATGCTGTATCACCTGCTTGAACTTCAACACGCCCAACTTCTGTCCATGGGTATTCTTTTATGATTCTTACAATTTGGATCTTATCGTTGTTTCTAGTAACCGTACCTGAAATAGCAGGAATAGTTCTGTCATCTGAGAGGTTCCATATTCTTGTATCTCTAGGAGATCTGATTGTATTGCTATTTAGAGGGCTTCTAATAATAGGAGAAGGAGGAGTTACGATTCTATATTGCTCAACAGAATCATCCATAGTTAATCTGTAGCTGTAGCCTGAACTTAGCAAACTGGTATCACGAAAAGTTATCGAAATCCTATTTGCTCCTTTTGCTAGCAATCCTGATTTGTTTAAGCCTAAGACTATAAATTCATTTTTGGACTTATTATAGTAAGATACTTGGTTTAACATATAATGGCGATACCACAGGTATGCATAGTTGTTACCTGATGTGCCAAAATAATCTTTTGCAAAATAAATCTCATTGATATACTGATTTCCGATGCCTTTTTGTGCTTTGAAAAGCATTTTTGTTGGGTTTGTATAAACCTTGTTATTATAACTGTCTGAATATTTATATGGCATATATCCTGGATATGTACCGTCTGCTTTACATTGAGAATCAGTGGCACAATTTGGATTGTTTGGATCATAAAAACCAATCAGTCTAATATTACAATCTTCTGCTAGATTGTCAGTGGTACAAATCTTAGGGCGAACATAGTCTATTGTAAATGTAGTAGATGCAGATGCCATATTTCCGGCATTGTCATAAGCATAAAATGATATTGTATAGTTGTGTTCATTTGTAAAAGTTTCTGATCCCAAGCCGTTTTCTGGGATTAGTGATATCTTGCCTTTTGTAATTTTTAGTTTGTCTCCAGCTTTATTTAGTGATACACCAGCTGTATTGTCAAAGATGTCAAATGAAAAATAAGCTGGATCATAGTTAATTCCCGAGTTCGAATCTGAGATATCGGCATATAGATCTCTCATGGTTTGCTCATATGGCCTATCCCAAACCCACAAACTTCTGTGGTGAGGAGATATTTTTGGAGGCGTTGTATCTATATTGATAGTGATTGGTGAGTATTCCTTGATGATTGTACCTTGATCATTAACAAGCTGCGTTTTGATGTCATGTTGTCCCTCAGACAAGCTGATGTCTATTTTTTTACCATTGTAGACATTTTCAGCGAAGTTGATTGTATCTGCGTAAGTTAGATATTCTGAAGTCTCAGCTATAACCAACTCTCCGTCTAAAACTTGTATTTTTGAATCGACTTCACCAATTGCATAAAGTGTCACTATGTTTTCGGGGTTGGTGTTTATTACAGATCCCGCAAAAGCCTTTTTGACTACTTGTGAATTAGTGCGGTTTTTGTATTCTACACCGACAAATCCATACTCAGCAGCCTTTGCTTCATGTCCAAAGTCGGCATGTAGGCAAAAAACCGCTGTGATCGCGGAGAAGACAAAGCTCGACACAATTTTTTTGAGGTTTGACATCTTTTTGTTTTTCATTTTTTTATATTAATTTATTATTTTAATGGGTTTATATTAAGAGCAAAATTGACAATTTCGCTTTTAATTATTGTGCTTTTTTGTTTTTATATAGGACTAAAAGTCATTTTTTAGAAAAAATACCATTTTTCTATTTATAACTTTAACATATTTTTTAATAAAAGCAAATTATTTTACTTATTAAACAATTTGTTGCATTTGTCTATAAGTTTTGGATCTGTGATCATTTTACAATGAGAAGATTTTTTTTCTTTTTCAGCTCTAAGTAGCCAGAAAAGATTAATCTTTGGTTCTTCTTGTAGGCAGGCAGATTTTAATTCTGATTTTTCAATTTTTTCACAATAAGAGATATCTTTGTATGTACGCATTGCCTGATAATTGGCTTTGTCTATACACTTTTGTCTCAATTCTTTGTCAAGTATGACTGCACAGTTTTTGGCATCACCTTTTTCGGCAGCTTCTTTTGCCCAATTTGTTTGCTGTTTTTGTCTGATGTTCTTTTTGCAAAGTTCTTGATCTGAGTTGTTTGTGATTTGTGTACATAGGGCTATGTCTGTTTTTTCTTCGGCTTGTTTTAAAAGCAGTTTGTCTTCACATTTTTTCTTAATATTGGCATCTTTGATTTCATCACAAGCTCCTTCGTTAAATAGTTTGTCCCTCATTTTAAAGCGAACAACACATTCACTTTTTATATTTTCATTTTTAATTTTCTCGCAGTCATCTAAGCCCTCTGCAGCAACGGCAAAATGCTTATCTGAAATATCAGTACATTGTTTTTTTAGTGAGTCATTTTTAATTTGATCACAGTTTGAATATTGCTTTTTTACAAGTGCTTCTTGAAGCAAGATTTGATCAATACAATATTCTTTTGTGCTCTTGTCTGTGATTTTTTCACATATTTTTTTATCACTCAGCTCGAGAGCTTTTGTTAAGCTAATGCCATCAAAACATTTGCCCCGCAGGTTTTTTGAACTGATGTCATGACATAGGCTTTCGTCTTTTTTGTTGAGAGCCTCCTTGAGTTGTTTTGCGTCAATTTCATCAATTTTTTCTTCTGGCTCTTCTTCTGCAACAGGCAAAGAAGCCTCTTCTTCTTGTTCAGGGGTAATTTCTGGCTGATTTTTTTCAGCTTCAGATTGAGGAATGCCGATTTCAATATCAGGTTTTTCAGTATTTTGATTTTTGAAATGAATGCTTACTCCGCCTATTGCAAGGCTTAGAATAAACAAGAAACCTATTCCTGCGAGAAATTTTTTTTGGTTCATTTTTTATTTTTATATTTTTATACTCGTTTAATTATCTCATGTTTGACAAAATAATTCAAGTATTTTATGTACAAAATAAACTATTAACTATGAAAATATAAAATCCTCTTCATTATTTTAAAAAAAGCATATAAAATTTCTGACGTGTTTTTATTTTTTTAAAAAAATGATCAAAGAAATCAAAAGAGCTTTAATTTCTGCATTTGACAAGACTGGTGTTGCTGATTTTGCAAAGTTTCTTGAGTCAAAAGGAGTAGAAATAGTCTCAACAGGAGGCACAGCCCGCTTATTAAAAGAAAATGGCATAAAGGTTAGAGAGATCGACGATCTTACAGGTTTTCCAGAGATGCTTGATGGGAGGGTTAAGACGCTTCACCCAAAAGTGCATGGAGGGCTGCTTTATATTCGTGGTAATGCTGAGCACGAAGCTACTGCAAAAAAGCACAACATAGAGCCTATTGATTTGGTTTTAATAGATCTTTATCCATTTGAAAAAGTGGCTGAAGACGAAAAGGTAGAAATGATTGACATTGGAGGTCCTTCAATGATTCGTAGTGCATCAAAGAATTTTGAATCGGTAACAGTAATTACAGACAAGACTGATATGGCTAAAATCCAGCAAGAAATAGAGAAAAATGGTGGAACTACACTTGATACACGTAGAATATTGGCAGGTAAGGCGTTTTGGAGAACGTGTCAATTTGATGCTGAAGTTGCAACATTTTTTAATCCTGATTTAAAAGTAATGTTTGCAGAAAAAGTGCAAGATTTAAGATATGGTGAAAATCCTCATCAGCAAGCTTCTTTTTATAAAAATGCCAAAAAAAACATTTACCCATCTATTGTAAATGCAAAAAAACTACACGGAAAAGAGCTTTCATTTAACAATATCCTAGATGCCAACTCTGCGCTAGAAATTGCGATTGAGTTCAATGATCCGTTTTGTGCGATTTTAAAGCACACAAATCCATGTGGAGCAGCAGAATCAAGCAATATCCTAGATGCCTTTAAAAATGCACATGCAGGTGATCCTTTGTCTGCTTTTGGTGGCATTGTTGTGATTAATAGATCATGCACCAAAGAATTGGCAGATGTGATTAGTGGAGCTGGATTTTTTGAGATTATCATTGCCCCATCTTTTGATGCTGAGGCTCTTGAGATTTTAACTCAAAAGAAAAATCTCCGTCTTCTTGAGGTTGGTGAATTTAAAAACATTGAAAACGAAGACAACATTAGAAGCGTACTTGGTGGATTTTTAGTTCAAGATAGAGATAGCAAAGTGCTTGTGGATCAAGATTTAAAAGGAGAAGGCAATTATAGTGAGATGCTTTTTGCTTGGAAATTGGTCAAACACACTAAGTCAAATGCAATTGTCATCACAAAAGACAAGATGCTAGTAGGTGCAGGTGCAGGTCAAATGTCCAGAGTTAAATCAATGGAGATAGCTCTCGAAAAAGCAGGAGAAAAGGCTCAGGGTGCGATTTGTGCATCTGACGCATTTTTCCCTTTCGCAGACTCCATTGAAGTAGCTCACAAATACGGCATAAAGACAATAGTGCAACCTGGAGGCAGTATGAGAGATGAAGAAGTATTTGCTAAGGCTGATGAGCTAGGGATCAATATGGTCTTAACAGGCACAAGAAGCTTTAAGCATTAATCCATTAATGATCTTAAAATAGGCATTTTTGAGGCCTTTCTGGCAGGCAAAAAGCTCGCCACAAAACTCAAAATCAAAACCATTAATATAATCAAAAGGCCAGAGCTAGCCTCAAAAGGAAAGAGACTCTCTGGTTTTATTGATATATCGGGAATTTTTGAAAGAATTTTTATATCTATTACCCTAGAAATCAAAAAACCAGCAACAACCCCCGTAATAGATCCAATTAATCCTATAAATAAGCCCTGTATTGCAAATATGCTAAAAATAGCACGCCTACTTGCTCCGATTGATGACAATATGCCGATTGTTCTTTTTTGTTCTAAGATGCTGACTGAAATCAATGAAAATAAGGAAATCAAAGCAACTAAAAGTATAAGAAAGGCAGAAAGCAAAAACACTACTTTTAATATTATTATAAGGGACAAAATCTCATTTCCTAAGTCTTGAAATGTCTTAGCCTTAAAGCCCATTTGCTTGATTTTTTCTTGAAGTATTATGACATCTTCTGGGCTTTTTGCTTCTATATAAAGCTTTGAGTAGAATGAAGATGTTTTTTCTCCAAATTCCTCCATGACCTTATTAGCAGATTCAATAGGAATTGCAATTCCGAGCATTGGAACTTTTGCTGAAACTGACTTTATTTGTGCACTTTTATAAATTGGTTCGTCTTTAAGGTTAAAAATACTTGATTTGCCAAAAACAATTTGAAATCTCCTATTCAAAAGCTCATTATTGTCAAGATGAGGTATTGCTTCTACGCTTTCTGCAAGTGAGCTATTAAATGCGTCAATTAAACGAGGAGATATTGCAACAGGAACCATTTTTTCGCCATCTAAATCAAATTCTTTAAATTCATAGTCAATATCATCTCCGAGAAATTCTGAATCTATTGCAAAAATTGGTGAATCAGTTTCAAAATAAAGCCCAAACATCCAGACCCTAAGCGAAGAAGGAATAGAAAAATTTATCATGCGCCCTATTTTTTCAACTTCAGGTATTTTTTTTATGATATTGTAGGATTCTTCGTCTAGTTTTTTGCCTTTGTTAAACTCAAAAAAAGACACAGAAAAATAGTCATTATAGACAATTACACTGTTTGGATTAGCAGTCTCAAGAATTGGTGCAATTAGAGCATTTTTAATGCCATTAGAGAAGCTCAAAAAAACACTGAGTGTCATTGTGCCGATAAAAACACTAAAAACCACAAGAAAACTTCTAATTTTTTTACTTAAAATAAGCCTAAAAGAGAATTTTGATACTTCTTTAAAATTCATACACTCTAATTATAAAGAAAAAACATTTGCAAAACAAAAAAAAATTGGCATTATATTAAGAGCGTGGCGACTGTAGCTCAGTTGGTTAGAGCGTCGGATTGTGGCTCCGAAGGTCGTGGGTGCGAACCCCATCAGTCGCCCCATATATTAATGATAAGCTTCGCTATGCTGCGTCGTTTTTTCTGTTGCTCGCTCACTACCCTAAAAGGTAGCTCGCTTGCGCTACTCAAAAATCCCTCTTCGCTTGATTGCTTCGTCTCCGGTCACAATCCTCGCTGAGCGTTAACTTAGGGAAAAGTCTAGATTTTCTTAAAAACTAGGAATTAAAAATTCCAAGTTTTCTGCAAAAATCTTGCACCGCTCCATTCATTCGCTTCACTCATTCATTCCGCTTTGCACCGTCTTTTCTCGCTGAGAACTGGTGGTCGTACCTGGACTTGAACCAGGGACCTCTACATTATCAGTGTAGCGCTCTAACCAGCTGAGCTATACGACCATTTGCCCGAGTATTTTATTTGATTTTGCATATAAAAATCAAGTCTTTTTTTAAAAAAACGAAAAAAGTTTTGACAAAAACTAAATTAATAATTAAAATTTTTATGCTTAATAAATTTATGAAAGGAAGTAAAGGGGGTTTTGTTCTATCAATCAAAACAAATAGCGTTCTAAAAATTAGGCATTAATTTTTCATGAAAGCCTAAATCAAGGTTGGTTTTTTTAATTTTTAAAATATGGAAGAAAACAAAAATCTATCGCCTTTCCAGACGATTATAAAAGACATTGTTAATGCGGGGAATCGCTTGGAAAACATCGGTAATCAATGTGTTTTTTTGCCACTTGGGATTACTTCGTCTAGTTTTCAAATTCTTGTATTTTTAAACTTGCACAAAAGCTTGACACCAAGTGAAATCAAAAAATATACAGGAGGGAAATTGTCAAACATTAGTCAAAGGATTAGTGTTCTTGAGAAGAAAGAGCTTGTAAAAAGAAGATATCCTTCAAGGCAGTCTGACAAAAGACAAGTTTTTATTGAGATGACACCGAAAGGCAAGGAGCTTTACAAAAAAGCATCTGCACAGATCAGAAAAGCTCACACTAAAGTAGAAGAGTTTTTTACAGTTCAGGATTTGGATAAATTTGTTGATTACTTTACTAAATTTCACGAAGTAATTGATTATTATGAAGCTCAAACTGAAGAGCTAATGATGGAAGATTAACAGAGAGAGAGTTAACCCCTCTCTCTGTTTATTTAAGTTAAGCATCACGTTTGTGTTGTGGTTTTTTATTTGTGAACACATTTTTTAATAAAAAATGTGAGTTTGTCTTGCAAAAAAGCTAAAAATAAGACATATTTTCTTTGTATATTTTTAAGATGATGAAAAAATCAGTTATTTGGAAAAATCTTTTAATTTTAATTTTGGCTTTTTCTTTAGGGCTTTATGCTATGCCTGCTCAATACAAAGAAAAGATTCCTAATGAAAAAATCAAAAATCATTTACTTAACTATAATGTAAATCTCGGTCTTGATTTGGCAGGCGGAAGGCAGCTTGATTACAAGGTTGATCTTTCCAGGGCTATTGCAGAAGGTGCAACAGAAATTGAGCTAAAAGAGATAGTAGATGGTGTAGCTGAGGTTTTAAGAAGAAGAATAGATCCAGATGGTACAAAAGAATTAAATATTCAAACATCAGAATATGCAGGAGAATATCATGTTTTAGTGGAGATTACTGCTGATATTGACAATGCGGAAACTCGTGAGAAGCTTCAGAAAAAAATAGATCTTGAATTCAAAGAGCTAAAAGACAAGGCATCTGAGGAAGATGAGAAAAAGGCCAAAGAGCAAGCAGAGAAGTATTTGGCAGAACTTGTAAGTTCAGGTGATTTTACTTCTGATGCAGAAAAATTAGCTGAAGCTCAAGGTATAACTTATGAGAAAAAAGAAGCCTTTCAAGATCAGTTACCAAAAGAAGACAGAGAGGCTATTTGGAATCAGGATTCAAATACTGTTTTAAACAAAACTGTAAAGCAAATTCAATTTACTATAATGGGACAACAAATCGTTCAAGTTCCTATGTATTCAGTGATTCGTGTTGGTGAAAAACAAGAAGTTGACAGAGAAAAAACAGAAGAGGGAGAAGACTTTGAAGTAGTTAGAGCCGAAGTATCTGAGGCAGATACAGAAAAGCTAAAAGTGGCTGATTTACCAGAAGATTTAAAAGAAAAAGCAAGTTCACTAGGCAGAAAAGATATATCAGAAGTACTTGAATCCGATGAGTCATACTTTATTTACAAAGCTCTTCCAATTGAACAAGAAGACCTTGATCCGACTGTTGCAGTAATTGAAGTTAAAAAATCAACAGAAGGAGCAAAAGAAAAGATAGATCAAATCTATGAGAGAGTAAAAAGCAAAGAAGTAACCGTAAAAGAAGAAAGATTGGATTTTGAGGAGGTATCATTTGTGTCTGATGTATCAGGCTGGAGGTCAACAGGACTTGATGGAAAATACTTCAAAAGAGCAAAAGTTGATCAAGACCCAAGAACAGGTATTTCTGTTGTGAGTGTTCAATTTGATGAAGAGGGCGCAAAGCTCTTTGCTGAAGTATCAGAGAGAAATATCGGCAAGCCTTTGGCTATATTTGTAGGAGGAGAGCTTATATCTGCACCAAGAATCAATGAAAAAATCACAGGTGGTAGCGCTCAAATTACTTCAGGTGAGAACAACTTTATTGAAGCCAAAAAGTGGGCCATATCTCTTGTAAATGATTTAAATGCTGGTGCTATTGGTGCGCCAATTGAATTAAAAGGCAATGTTGAGGTAAAAGCATCGCTTGGTGCTGATTCTCTCGCTAAGTCTATCAAGGCTGGTGTTATCGGGCTTGCCATACTTGCTCTTTATATGGTCGCTTATTATAGATTTTTAGGGCTTGTGGCTGTATTTGCTTTGGCTATTTACTCTATTATAATGGTGGCTATTTTAAGTCTTAGCTCAGGACTCGTTCTAACATTAGCTGGTATTGCTGGTATCATACTTTCTATTGGTATGGCAGTAGAAGCAAATATTTTGATATTTGAACGTGTTAAGGAGGAGTTAAGAGATGGCAAAAACTTCAAAACAGCATTAACTATCGGTTTTGATAGAGCCTGGACATCTATTAGAGATTCTAATTTTTCATCTTTGATTACTTGTCTTGTTCTTTATTGGTTTGGTACATCTATCATCAAGGGGTTTGCAGTCATGTTGGCTCTTGGTATATTGATATCAATGTTTACGGCAATTACTGTAACGAAAAATGCACTTAGATTATTTGAAAATAAAATTAAATGAATCAAAAAGAGTTAAATATTTATACCGATGGGGCAAGTAGGGGCAATCCTGGGCTTGCCTCAATTGGTGTATATATAGAGGATGCAAACGGCAATGAAATACAAGGATACAAAGAATGCCTGGGTCAAAAAACAAACAATGAAGCCGAATATATAGCTATTTGCAAGGCTTTGTCTTTGGCAATGGACTTAGGCGCATCTAAGGTTAATTTGTATTCCGATAGCCTGCTTTGTGTTAGTCAAATTACAGGTAAATGGAAGATAAAACAGGATCATTTAAGGGATTTGTGCATGATGATTAAAAATAAAGAATTAAAATTTGAATCTGTAAAATATCAACACATAAAGCGTGAAAAAAATAAAAAAGCAGATGCGCTTTGTAATGAAGCTCTTGACGAAAAATAAAAATAAAGTACTTGTATTTTTAGTAAAAAAATGCTAAAATGAATAGAACAAAAAATAAAAATATGGAAAACAAAGACACACAAAATCAAGGTATAAATCCTTTTTCTGCTTCCGGTGGAGATCAAACAGGAACACCTGCAAGTCCTTTTTCTAACTCTGCATTCAATATGAATAATGCTGAGGTTTTTGAAAAAGAAAAAAAACCTGCAGGATCTATTGAGAATCCAAAAATTGAAAAGAAAGAAAAAGCGCCCAAGCAGGAAGAAAAGCCTGCAGAAGGGTCAAATCAAATCATTGGCAATGTGCTAGCCCAGAAAGAAGAAACACAAGATTCAGTTGACAAAAAAGAGTCTTTATTGTCAAAGAAAGCAGGCAAGCTTAAGGGCTTTTTAAATAAAAACATTAAAGACAAGCCTCAAGATGAAAAAAAATCAACTGAACTCAAGAAATCAATGTTCAGTGGACTTTTCAAGAAAAAAGAAGAGGCTTCTGAAGAAACACAAGATTCAGTTGACAAAAAAGAGTCTTTATTGTCAAAGAAAGCAGGCAAGCTTAAGGGCTTTTTAAATAAAAACATTAAAGACAAGCCTCAAGATGAAAAAAAATCAACTGAACCCAAGAAATCAATGTTCAGTGGACTTTTCAAGAAAAAAGAAGAAATGCTCAAACGGGAAGAAAAGTTTGCAGAAGAGCCAGAAAAAATTGCCACTCCTTCAAATTCATCTATGAGTATCCCTAAAATGGAGTCAGTAGAACAGGCTCAAGAAGAAAAAGAAGAAGAGGCATCTTCAGCTATTACCTTTAATTCTGCAGTAGAAACAAAAGAAAAGCCCAAAGAAGAAAAGAAAGGACTAAGGGGGCTATTTAAAAAGAAAGAAAAAGCAGAAGACCAAAAAATAAAAGATAAGAAAAAAGAGCCTCAAGATGGAAATGCTTTTACAAATATTTTTCAAGAGGAATCAAAAGACAATGATTTTATAGGCAATATAATTGAGAGCACTCAAGAAAAAGAAGCAGGTCAATTTGGAGATATCACAAGTAAATTCAAAGAAGAATCAGAAAGAGTTCAAGAGGAAGAGGAAAAGATCATCAAGCTTTCTCATATTGCTCAAGTGTTAACTGTGTGTAGCTTATTTATCCCTTTGACTTCTTATGTTTTTTATAGTGTAAAATTAAACCCAGAAAGCTCTATTGCTGATTTTTTCAGCATGGAGACTCCTGGTAAAACACTCCAAGAAAAACAAAAATTAATTGAGAAAGAAAAAAGCGAGATAGTATTAATGACTCAAGAATCTGAAAAATATGATTTAAAAATTGAAAATCTAACAAACAACAAAATTCGTTCAGAGATTTTAGATCAAAGAATTAACTGGTTAGGAGTTATAACCGAAATCGAAAAAATGACAAATGACGCATTTTATAATGATTTAACAAATAGCGTTGTTTATACTGGTTATTCAGGTAGAAGTGAAAAATCAGAAATCTCAGTGCAAGGTGAAGTTAGAGATCCAAGTGGTAAAAGTATGACACAGCTTGCGATGCTGGTTGATTTGATTAATGCAAATGAAAAATTCTCTGGAGCTGAAGTTAGAAATTTCACAAAAACAGAAGATGAAGACGGTATTATGACATCTTCATTTAATCTTTCATTTGAATATAAATCAAAATCTCAAAAAGACACCAAAAACCCATTAACAACAAAAAAATAATTAAATAAACATGAAACAATTTGCAAAAAACAACATAGAAATCCTTAAAAAGAGAAATGCTAAAGCATTACATCATATTCATACTTTAAAGGAGAGTGCGGCATTTTTCTTTGGACTAAGTATTTTGATTGTAACTTTATCGCTTGTTTTTCATACTATTCCAAAAGCAAAAAGCTACAAAGAAACAAGGCAGAATATTGTAGAGGCAAATTACAGCATACGTAAACTTCAAAAAGAGAAAAAAGAAAAAAGCGACAAAAGAGATGTAGTCAAAGAGGATTATGAAAAACTTAAAAAACAATCAGAGCCTCTGCTTAATGTTATTTTTCCTGAAGATGAGGAAATTTCTCAATTTACCGCATTTTTAGAAGATTTTGCGGTTAGTTATCATTCAGAAGAAAATCCATTTGAATTAAGCACTATTTCATATGGTACACCTAAAATGAGTGCTAATGGTGAATATTATGTTCTCCCTGTGCGCACAAGCATTGAAGTGAGTGAGGCTAATTTTGTAAATTTCCTAGAAGTTATTGAAAGATCAGGATCACTTAACAATAAAGACTTTTTCAGAGATAAGCCAATTAGGCTTATGAGTGTTGAGACAATCAATATTAATGTCCCAACAGAGGAAGAGGTGGAAAAAGTTAAGGTATATTCTTTTAATCTTGAATTAAAAATCTACTTTAGAGGAACAAATTATCAACCAAAAAACCTATGATGAACAAAGAGAGTTTAGTTAAACTACAAGAAGCAATTCTGGCTGGTAATATCCCACAAATAGTCAAGAGCATACTTCAGCTTGCTCTTGAAATGGGCACATCTGATATTCATATTGAACCAGGCGAGCATTCTGTTAGAAATAGGTTTCGTGTAGATGGCGAGCTTAGGGAGATTATCGAATATCCTCGTAATATTCACCCTGCTGTTGTTTCTCGTATTAAAATCATGGCCAACTTGAAGATTGATGAACAGAGAAGGCCTCAAGATGGAAGATTGCAGATGACCACAGACGATAGAAAAGAAATGGAGCTTCGTGTTTCTACGCTTCCTACGGTAGGCGGAGAAAAAATCTGCATGCGTCTTCAGGACAAAAACAAAAGCATTCCAAATTTTGAACAACTTGGATTAACAGGTCATAATAGGCGTGCTCTTGATGAAGTTATTAAAAATCCAAATCAGATCATGCTTGTAACAGGGCCTACTGGTAGTGGTAAGACAACTACTTTATATTCGGTTTTGGCATGCTTAAATAAGCCAAATATCAATATCATGACTATTGAAGATCCGGTTGAATACGGTATGGCAGGACTTTCTCAGAGTCAGGTTAAGCCAGATATTGGTTATACATTTGCTGATGGACTTAGGTGTGCTCTTCGTCAGGATCCAGATATTATAATGGTTGGTGAGATTCGTGACCAAGAGACCATTGAGATTGCCATTAAAGCAGCTCTTACAGGACATATGGTGCTTTCTACAATCCATACAAATTCAGCTGCAGCTACTGTAACAAGAATTGTAGATATGGGCATTCCTCCTTTTAAAATCACCTCAGCCGTTAGTACAATTGAGGCACAGAGGCTCGCACGTAGGATTTGTCCAAATTGCAAAGAAGAATACAAGCCAGATGGTAAAATTCAAGAAGATATTTACAATAAATTAAAAAATGTAGATCCGAGTGAGTTTGATAAGTCAAAATTAGACAATTTAGTATTATATAGAGGTAAGGGGTGCCCTGAGTGTGATGGTACAGGAAGCAGAGGGCGTATGGGAATTTATGAAATCATGAGATTTGATAGAGATATAGAAAAATTAATCTTAGCTGGTGCTCATGATTATGAAATTGAAGAATGCTCTGTGTCTAAAGGAATGGTGACTCTTAATCAGTGGGCACTCATTCATGCTGTCAATGGAGCTATTACAATTGAAGAAACATATAAATCTTAATTTTTTCCTTTAATATGGAATTTGAAAATCAAAATCAGGAATCTCAATTTCACATTGGTAAAGACGAATATCGTGCCATTGATGTCGATAAACGTGTTGAAGTTGAACAAGCTCAAGGAAACTTAATTGATAGATTAAATGAATGGGTGATTGATATGTCACCTGTAAATACAAAGTCAAAGGTAGCCTTTTTCCGCCTTTTGGCAACAATGATTAATGCTGGTGTATCACTGGTAAAATCATTGCATATCTTAAGAGATCAGACAGAAGATCCAAAATTAAAGAAAATCTGTGCATCTCTAGCGAGAGGTGTTGAAATGGGTCAAAGTCTTTCTGTTGGAATGGAAGCATATCCTGATGTTTTTGCTGATGCTCAAGTTGGTATGATTAGATCTGGTGAGGCTTCAGGTAAGTTAAATGAAGTATTGCTTCAGATTGCTGATCAAACAGAAAAAGGAGCAAAAATTGCAGGTAAAATCAAAGGCGCAATGATGTATCCTGTTGCGATTGTCTTGGTGCTTGTGGTTGTAACGAGTGCTGTTATTATCCTTGTTATTCCAAAACTGGAGGATATGTTTGGAAAAGCAGGTGCAGAGCTTCCAGGTGCTACAAAAGCTCTTATTGCAGCAAGTAATTTTCTAACAGGTAGTGTTGTTGGCGGTTTACCAAACTGGGTACTTTGTATTGTAGGTTTTGTGGCTTTCTTAATAGGGCTCAGCGCTTGGAAAAAAACAGAAAAAGGCAAATACCTATGGGACACCTTTATGCTTGCATTGCCAATTTTTGGTGGACTTAATAGAAAGGTAGCCTTATCAAGATTTTGTAATAGCTTAGCAACTTTAACAAGGAGTGGTATCGCTATTGTTAAAGCAATTAAGATTACTGCTGATATTGTGGGCAATGAGGTTTACAAAAAAAGAATCATGCTCATTGCAGATGATGTTCAAAGAGGTATTACTATTGCGGAGAACATAAAAGATGACAAAAAAATGTTTCCTGTGATGCTTGTATCAATGATTGGTGTTGGTGAGCAAACAGCCCAGCTTGATAATGTCTCTGAAAAAGTGGCTGATTTTTATGACGAAGAAGTTGACAATGTCGTTAAAAACCTATCATCACTTATGGAACCGCTTGTTATCTTGCTTATTGGTGGTGTGGTAGGCTTCCTTGTGGCTGCTATCATGGGACCAATCATGAAAATGAGTGAGGTTGCCTCTAAGTAATCTCTCAGCGAGGATTGTGACCGGAGACGAAGCAATCGAACAAAGTGAGAGTGCGGAGTCGTAGGGAAATTTCTTTAAGAAAAATGAACGAACGAAGAGAGAGAAGTTTTCAAAGAAATTTAGCAATCCCCTAAGTTATCTCTCAGCGAGAAAAGACGGTGCTAAGCGGAATGAATGAGCGAAGCGAATGAATGGAGCGGTGCAAGATTTTTGCAGAAAACTTGGAATTTTTAATTCCTAGTTTTTAAGAAAATCTAGACTTTCCCCTAAGTTAGCTCTCAGCGAGAAAAGTGTCTCGAAGTGGGGCTAAAAATCAAGTATCAATTACAAAAAACAGGATTCATAAATATCGCCATCAAAAAACAAGCGATTTTTGATTTTAGCTTGCTTTTTTGGCTATTTTGTCTCAAAATTGTATGGCTAATTTTTAATATTTTATTTTTTTCTAATGTTTGAAGCAAAAATCAAAGAAGAAAATGTCTTGATGGACGAACTCCTGAAAGATTCAGCTCAATTTTCTTCACCAAAACCAGGTCATATTATCGAAGGACGTGTAATTGATCGTGGTAAAAACTATATTATTGTTGATATCAACGGTGTTGCGACAGGAATTATATCTGGTCGTGAGATGGTAGATTCAGCAGAAACAGCTAAAAGCATTCAAGTCGGAGACCTTGTTTCAGCTTTTGTTCTTGAGGATGAAAATGAAGACGGCATGATCGTTCTTTCATTGCGCAAAGCTTCAGGTGTAAAAGTTTGGGCTAGGCTTGAGGATATTTATAATAAAGACGAAACAGTTGAAGTAGTTGCAAAAGAAGCAAACAAAGGTGGTCTTATGGCTGAAGTTGATGGTATGAGGGTATTTTTACCTGTATCTCAACTTGCACCTGTAAACTTCCCACGTGTTAACGGAGCTAATGCTGAAATGATTCTTGAAAAATTAAAGAAACTTATTGGAAAGAAATTTGTATGCAAGGTGATCATGATGGACGCTTCAATTCCAAAGGTTGTTGTTTCAGAAAGAAAAGCTT
The DNA here is from genome assembly GCA_025210675.1 of Candidatus Altimarinota bacterium. Taxonomy (GTDB): domain Bacteria; phylum Patescibacteriota; class Gracilibacteria; order CAIRYL01; genus JAOARU01. Next base: position 47,897 of record JAOARU010000027.1, read on the forward strand.
TTGCAAACATCAGAGCTCAAGAAATGGTCAATCTTAAAGTTGGAGACAAAATCAAAGGTGAGATTAACGGTATTGTTAAATTTGGTATCTTTATTACATTTGGCAACCTTGAAGGACTTGTGCACGTATCAGAGATTACATGGGACGAAGAAGCAAAAAACCCACAAAAAAACTACAAAATGGGTCAAGAAATCGAAGCAAAAATTATTGGATTTGAAGATGAAAAAATCTCTCTTTCTGTTAAAAGACTCGAAAAAGATCCATGGATGGATAAGGTAAAGACATTTAATACTGGTGAGGTTAGAAAAGGCACAATCAATCGTGTAGCTAATTTTGGTATATTTGTAACACTTGCAGAAGATATCACTGGACTTGTTCATATTTCTGAATTTGCAGATGAAAACGTGGATCCAGAAGAGAGATTCAAAGCAGGAGACGAAGTAGATGTAAAAATCCTTGAAATCAATGAGGCTGATCATAGCCTTAGATTGTCTCTAAAAACAGGTGAAAAAGAAGAAAAATAATCAACTAAGAACCTGTTCAGTTTGTCGCAGAAAAGACAATATCAATCAATTTACAAGGTTTGTGATAGAGCAAAATAATCTGGTGATTGATAAAAACAGAGACAAAAAAGGTCGAGGTATGAATATTTGCAAAGAAGGAGATTGTATAAGTAAGATAAATTTTAATTTGGTAAAAAAAGCCCTAAAGACAGAGTTAAAACAAATAAAAATACGTCAGGATTAAACCCTTGACGTATTTTTTACTTATGGTTATATTAGATTTGGAAATTATTTAAAAATCTTGCAAAATAATATTTTTTTAGCATCAATTAACTATTTGTCCATAAGGTAAAAATATTTTATTTTTATTGAAAAAAAATTGACAAAAACGTTAATTTTTGTAAAAATACAAACCTTGATTTCACCAATAAAAACCATGACAACAAAGTCTAAAATTTCTGAATTAAATCTGCAAAAAATCATTAATGATCTTTTTATAATACTTTCAGACAAAGAAAAAGTCGTAATTACAAAGAGATTTGCACTTGATAATAAACCAAAACAAACTCTAGAAAAAATCGGAAAAAACTTCCTAGTGACAAGAGAAAGGGTTAGGCAAATCGAGTCATCTGCTTTAAAGAAGCTTAAAAGAAATATTTCAAATACACAGCTTAATTTGGTGAACAAAATTGCACACGAGATTTTAAATGAAAATGGTGGTGTCTTGTTGGAAAAAAAGCTTATTAGTAAAATTTTAACTGAGATTTTTCAGACATCTCCAATTGATGCCTCTATTGTCAAATTGTCTCTTACGGTCGATGACAAATTGGTAAAAGTAGATTCTCCAAAAGAATTTCACGCTTTTTGGCACAAGAGTGATTTCAAAAAATCTGACATAAAAAAAGTTACAGATGTTGCCTATAAGGTATTAAAAAGACACAAAGACATAATGAAAGAGAAGGATGTTGCAGCAAAGGTTGTTTCTGGTGTTGATGCTAATGTTTCTGAAAAAACAATTGCTTCAGCAATGGAGGTTGATCTAAGGCTCAAGAAGATGAATGGAACTTGGGGGCTTATGGAGTGGAGACACGTAAATCCAAAAAGTATCAGAGACAAGATTAATATTATTTTACGCCAAGAGGCTAAACCGCTTCATTTTGTTGAGATATCAAATCGTATTACAAATTCAGATTTCGATAAAAAAACTATTACTGTTCAAGCAGTTCACAATGATTTGATTCGTTATGGTGAATTTGTGCTTGTTGGAAGAGGTCTTTATGCTCTTGATGAGTGGGGATTTGAGACGGGTACAGTGGCTGATGTGATTGCAAAAATTCTTGAAAAAGAAGGGCCGCTTTCAAAGAAAGAGATTATAAAAAGAGTGCTTAATCAAAGAGATGTAAAAGTTGGTACAATATCTTTAAACCTACAAAAAAGTAAAGCCTTTGTTCGTGTTGGTCGTGCTGTATACGCATTTGATAAGGCTAAATGGGAGCCAGATCCTGATGGTAGGGGTCGCAAAAACACCTGATTCTTTGTTAAAACTGCACACTGCTTCGTCAGTGTGTTTTTTAATAAAATCTTAAAATCCCCCCTCTTTACCTGATTATTTTGTTTCCAGTCGCAAATCTCGTTGAAAATTTATTGCAATTAATCCTATAAAGCCTATTTTTTTATGTTATAATTTAGAGGATTTTTGTTTAAATAATGAGAGATCATATTTTTAGAGCCTATGATATTCGTGGAATTGTTGGGCAAGATTTTGATAAAAATGACGCAAGATTAATTGGTATGGCTTATGCTACTTACCTTAAAAAAAATAAAAAACTACCCCTCAAGGTAGTTGTTGGACGTGATGGCAGGGTACATTCCCCAGAAATTCACAAGGCTTTTATGTTGGGAGTTTGCGAGTGTGGTGTTGATGTGTATGATATAGGTCTTTCAGCATCGCCGTTGATGAACTTTTCTGTGTGTTATGGAGATTTTGATGGCGGAGTCAACATAACTGCCAGTCACAATCCAAAAGATTATAATGGCTTTAAATTGCAAAAAAAACATGCTCATTCAATTTTTGGTGAGCAGATTGCTGAAATTGCTGAAATTGTAAAAAATGAAGATTTTTCCAAAGAAGATAAAAAAGGAGAGATTATAGAGGCAGATTTTGTTCAAGAGTGGTATCAAAAAATATCTGAGCTAGTTCAAATTAAATTAAAACCAAAAGTAGTTGTAGATGCTGGAAATGGTGTTATGGGTGCTTTTGTGGAGGATTTTTTCACAAAAATAGGTGTTGATATTGTGCCACTTTATTGTGAAGTTGATGGTAATTTTCCAAATCATGAGGCAAATCCAGAAGAAGAGGAGAATTTGTACGATTTAAAACAAAAAATTGCAGAAGAAAATGCTGATCTAGGTATCGCATTTGATGGTGATGGAGATCGAGTGGGGGTAGTTGATAAAAATGGCGTTCATTATTCTGCTGATTTACTTTTAATTCTTTTGGCTAGAGATTTATTGTCAAGGCACAAAGGGGCAAAAATAGTATATGACTTAAAGGCGACAAAAGTGCTTGATGATGAAGTCAGAAAACTTGGCGGTGTCGCTATTCCTTGCAAAACTGGTCATAGCTTCATAGAAGGCAAAATGACAGAGGAAAAAGCCCTACTGGGTGGTGAGGTTTCTGGGCATTTGTTTTTTGCTGAGGATTATTATGGGTTTGATGATGCTCTGCTTGGTGCTTGTAAATTAATACAAATCATTGCTGATAGTGGAAAAACACCAACTGAGTTATTGACTGATTTGCCAAAAACATATGTGACACCAGAAATGAAGGTAAAAATCAAAGAATCACACAAGTTTGATGTGATGGATCGCATTATTGCACATTTTACAGAAAAATATCCTGAAAAATTCCTAACAATAGATGGTGTCAAGATAGATCATGATGATGGCTCTTGGGGCATTGTGCGTGCTTCAAATACCTCAGCTTATCTGACCTTGAGATTTGAGGCGAGAAGTACTGAGAGGCTTGAGGAGATCAAAAATGAGTTCTTAGATCATTTAAAAACCTATCAAGAGATTAGTTTCTAGTGAGAATTTTTGCAGCTTCTGCTTTGTTTTCATTTTTCCAAAAATACGAACCCGATACAATCCAATTAGCTCCTGCTTCAACAGCTTTTTGGACTGTTTCGGCATTTATGCCGCCATCTATTTGAATATCTTTTTCTGGATATAATGCTCTGATTTTACGGATTTTTTCAAGCACATTTTCAATAAAACTCTGTCCGCCAAATCCTGGGTGCACACTCATAATCAAGACAAAATCAGCTGCCTCAATTACATTTATATGATCATCAATATCGGTTTCTGGGTTAAATACAATTCCTGCTTTTACCTTTAGATCTTTTAATTTCTGGATTGTTTTTAGTGGTTCTTTTAGTACTTCAATATGCACAGAAATCATCCTTGCTCCTGCTTTTACAAAATCTTCAACATACTTCTCCGGATTCTCTATCATTAGGTGTGCATCAAATGGTTTTGATGATTTTAACCACTCCAAAACAGGCGCTCCAGCTGTTAAATTTGGCACAAAATGTCCGTCCATTACATCAAAATGAAAACCATCTACCAAATTTTCAACTTGATAAATATCGCTTTGTAAAGCTCCAAAATTAGCCGAAAGTAGAGATGGAAAAAATTTAACATTCATTTTTAATGGAAAAATATCTTAGAAAGTGAGGCAATAGCTATAATACTCCAAACAACTTCTAAAAACACCCCAGCAAATGCCCTTTTGTAAAACATGCCAATAGCATAAAAAAATGATCCTATGAGATTTATTATATGATAAATAGGACTTTCTGCATCAAGAATTTTTACTGAGATTAAAAGATAAGCCAATAAAAACAAAAAAGCCCCAGCCCAGCCTGTTGCTTCTAGGGTTATTTCTTTTTTACTCATTTTCAATTTGGCAAATTCTTCTCTCATGTCTTTCTTCTCCTAAAAATGGTGTCTCAATAAAAGTGCGTACAATATCCTCAGCCAATACATCGCCGACTATCCTACCTCCTAATGCTAAAATATTAGCATTGTTGTGCTCTTTTGTGAGCTTAGCTAGAGTGGTATTGGTACAGAGAGCACATCTTGCACCTTTGATTTTATTGCACGAAATAGAGATGCCTATTCCTGTGCCACATATTGCTATACCTAGGGCCTTATTTTTTACTACTTCTTCTGCCAATTTGCGACCATAACAAGGATAATCCACACTAACCTCACTATCGCAACCTAGATCAATAAATTCGTATTGTTTAATAGCCTTTTTTAAATGCTCTTTTAGTGAATATCCGCCATGATCTGATGCTATGTAAATCTTCATAATTATCTTCTGTAATTTGGTGCTTCTTTTGAAATAAATACACTGTGGGGATGGCTTTCTTGTATTGATGCAGATGTAATCTGTATAAAGCGAGCTTTTGAATGAAGCGTCTCAATATCTGCTGATCCTTGGTAGCCCATTGATGATCTAAGTCCTCCTGTGATTTGATAAAGTTCGCCTCTAACTGAGCCTTTGTATAGTATTTGTCCTTCGATACCTTCTGGAACTAGTTTTTCAGCTTCTTCATCTTTTTCTTGACCATATCTGTCTGCACTGCCTTTTTTCATAGCTGCAAGTGATCCCATACCTCTATATACTTTAAATGTCTTGCCTTCTGAAAAGATCAACTCACCTGGTGATTCTTTTGTTCCTGCTAAAAACGACCCTAGCATGACAGAATTTGCACCAGCAGAGACAGCTTTTGCCACATCTCCTGAAAACTTAATTCCACCATCTGCAATTAAAGGGATATTGTGTTTTCTTGCTTCTTGAGAGCATTGCATGATGGCTGAGAGTTGCGGTACTCCTACGCCAGAGATTATTCTAGTAGTACAGATTGATCCTGGACCAATACCGACTTTTACAGCATCAGCACCAGCTTCAGCAAGTGCCTTGACTGCTTCTGGGGTAGCAATATTTCCTGCTACAACGTCTTTTTTCGGGTATTTTTTCTTTAGGTATTTAACAGAATCGATAACACCCTTAGAGTGTCCATGTGCAGTATCCACTACAAATACATCTACCCCAGCTTCATAAAGTGCTTTTGAGCGAGCTTCTAAATCAGCAGGACCCAAGGCAGCAGCAACTCTGAGACGCTCTTCTTCGTCCAATGTAGCAAGTGGAAAATTTTTTTGTTTTTCTATGTCTCTACGTGTAACAACTGCAAATAGCCTATCTTGTTCATCAAGAATCAGTAATTTTGAATGCTTTGATTCTTCTAGTAACTCTCTTGCCTCTTCAAGAGATATGCCTTGACGAGCAGTAAATAATTTGGATCTAGGAGTCATACGCTCTGAGATATCTAGATTTTTATGGCGATCAATAAAATAATCATTTGCTGTGATTAATCCTAACAACTTACCATTTGAATCGCCATTTTCAGTTATTGGTACTGCTTTGTAGCCTAATTCCTTACGAATCTTATAAACCTCAGAAATTTTTGCATCAGGTGGTAAAACTTCAGGATTTCTAATAAAACCATTTTCAAATCTTTTTACCAAAATAACTTCTCCTGCCTGCTCTTCTGGTTTGAGATTTTTATGAATTACGCCTATTCCTCCACTGAGAGCCATTTCAATAGCCATATCACTCTCTGTAACAGTATCCATAGCAGCAGAAATAAGCGGTATTTTTAATTTTATATTACGAGAAAAAAGCGTCTCTGTATTTACATTACGAGGCAAAATCTCAGAATATTGGGGTTCTAAAAGTACATCATCGAATGTGAGTTTTGTATCCATGTCTTAAATATAAATAATTTCTATTATTTAATCACATTTGTTCGATAAATGCAAAGATATTTTTTATATTTTTATATTTCCTAAAGAGTCTATCTTGCTCTTCTTCACTTAGGCTGGCTATATACTGATTAGCTTTTTGTAGGAGTGAATTTATGCGTGTATTTTCAAAATACTTAAAAATATCATCATCTTGATCCCAGAACAATCTCGCAAGCCTAGAATCTACTGACATGAGTATTTTTGCGGTTTCAGCATAGTAGGTCTGAATTATATCCCTGTTGGTTTGTATTCTTTGTTTTTCTATTGCTTGATTTATGCTTCTGAGATACTCATTTTCTTCTTGAATTATGTCACGAGCCGTACCAACATCAAGCATGATAGACAATAGTTGTGCATATAGCTCTCCTGTATGGGAAAATTTTTTAATAAAATGCTTGTATTGCTTAATTAAATCTGGCCTTAGTCCTCTTTCCCTTTCGCTTTCGCTAATTAGGTCAGCCAAAAAATATAGATCATAAGCTTGATTCTTTGTTAAATTTTTTTCTCTGTTTAGTATCTCAAAAATCTTTCTATGAGCCTTAATGAGAATATCATTAGCTGTGTCAATCCCTTTTTCTATCATAGCTATAGCTTGATTTATTGTGATTGTTTCAATATAACTTGCGGAGGAGGCATCTTTTTGTTTAGGAAAATCGGCAACTTCGCCTTTTTTTGATTTTTTCCTTTTTTGGTAGTCTGAAATTTTTGTAATCATATGGGGTATTTATTATTTTATTCTTTATAAAACAATAAACAATAATAGTCAAGTTTATTTTTAAATTATTTTGTGAGAAAATATTAAAAAACTTATTAAAATAAAAATGAAAATACCAAAAATAGCCATAATTGGAACAGGTGCAGTTGGAGCGCATATCGCTTTTAGCTTAGCTTTGAGTAGGGTGCGTGCTGACTTGTTTCTGATTGATAAAAATGAAGACCTAGAAGAAGGACAATATCTTGATTTGATGGATATTTCTGCTTTTTCAGAAGTAAACTGCAAGCGTGGTGATATGCCAGATGCAGCAGATGCAGACATAATTATTATTACGGCTGGAACAGCACAAAGACCAGGTGAGACACGTACAGACTTGATTGGACGCAATATGAGCATTCTCAGATCTATCAAGTCTGAAATTGGCAATATCCAAAAAAATGCAATAGTGATAATGGTTGCAAACCCTGTTGATATTTTGACTTATGTGGCATCAGAAGAGCTCGGATTGCCTTATGGGCAGGTCTTTGGAACAGGTACTCTTCTTGACACTTCTCGTTTAAAATGGCATATAGGAAACAGGCTTGATATTCACTCTTCTTCGATTCAGGCTTATGTTATTGGTGAGCATGGACAGACAGAGTTTGTGCCATGGAGTATCTGCAATGTGCAGTCTAAATCTTGCAAGGATCTATTTAATGAGCATGAATTAGATCAAATGGAAGAAGAAGCTCGCAGTGAAGCTTATAAAATCATTGAAAAAAAAGGTGCAACTTATTTTGGCATAGCGGTTTGCACGACAGAGATAGTTGCTAGTGTGCTTGGTGACGAGAAAAAAATATTTCCTGTTTCCGTTCCTTTAAAAGGTGAGTATAATATTCAAGGTATGGCCTTGGGTGTGCCTTGTGTGATTTCTGCAAAAGGTATAGAAAAAGTAATGAAACTTGAGTTAAACAAAGAAGAACAAGCAAAATTACAAAATTCAGCCGAAGCCTTAAAAAAGATTTTAAAAGATGCGTCATGAGAGTTTTAACAGGAATCCAGCCTTCGGGGACTATTCATATCGGTAATTATTTTGGTGCTATGAAACCAATTCTTGATTTATCGAAACAAGAAGAAAGCGAGACTTTTATTTTTATTGCAGACCTTCATGCAATGACCACGGTAAATGATCCAGAGATTTTGCGTCAAGCAACTTTAAATATAGCCCTTGACTACTTATCTTTGGGGCTTGATCCTGACAGGGTAACTTTTTATCGTCAGAGCGATGTGGTGGGACATTCTGATTTGGCTTGGATTTTGTCAAATCTTGCTCCAATGGGGCTTTTAGAGCGAGCCCACAGCTACAAGGACAAGGTGGCAAAAGGCATAGATGCAAATGTTGGCTTGTTTTACTATCCTATATTAATGGCAGCTGATATATTGCTTTATGATGTTGATTTAGTACCTGTTGGCAAAGATCAAAAACAGCACCTTGAGATAACTCGTGATTTAGCCCAAAAATTCAATAGTAATTTTTCAGAGGTTTTTAAATTACCTGATGGGCTTATTTCTGAGACAACAGCAATAATACCAGGCTTAGACGGGCAAAAAATGAGCAAAAGCTACGGCAATACAATAGAAGTTTTTGCTGATCCAAAAGCCATGAAAAAGAAAATAATGTCTATTCAAACAGACTCAGCGGGAGTAGATGAGCCAAAAGAGCATCAAGGCAATGTGATTTATGAATTAAGTAAATTTTTTATGAATGAGGAAGAATTAGCTCAATTAAGGGCTGATTTTATAAATGGCGGTGTGGGATATGGCGATATGAAAAAGCGATTATTGGAAAATGTGATAAACTACTTTGCTCCGCATAAAGCCAAAAGAGATGAATTAGCTAAAAAACCAGAACAAATAGAGCAGATTCTTACAAAAGGTGCACAAAAAGCTCAAAAAATAGCCTCACACAAGCTAGCTGATGTCAGAAAAGTGGTCGGTCTTTAGTTTTTTGTATTTTAATTGTACATCATCTATGATTACCGCATTTATTATTGTATAAAAAACAAGAGACCCCAGATAAGCAAAGTCAAAATTTATATTATCAAGTTGTGAACTAGTCTCTTTCTTGACATTTTTTACAAATTCCATATATTATTAATTGGTGCTCCTGATGCGAAAAATTATATTTTTTACACAATAATTCTATTTGACTATGGAGTGTGTGATCATCTATTTCAAACAATTGTCCACACTTATTGCATTTTAAGTGTTCGTGGTGTTTTGCGGGATTATTGAATTCATAAGCATTTTTGTCGATTTTTTTAACCAAAAAAAGCCTCTCAAATAGAGCCAGAGTCCGAAAGACGCTAGCTCTTGAGATGCCCAGCTTTTCCTGTGCTTCTTGAATAGTAAAATGCTGATTTTTGACTATAAAATCAAAAAAAGCCTGCCTCTCCCCCGTATAACTTTTGTTGCTTTTTTTAAGCGCTTTTTTTAATATTTGCTTCATTTGTTAGTGCACATACTCCTTCTTGAATTCCTCTGATTATTGATGAGCAGCTCCCGCAAAATTCTATACCTTTGCCTTCTACTAAGACCTGCATTATCTGCAAGGACCTTTGAGCCTGCTCTGCTCCTAGGTCTATATTATCAGGAAAAAGTGCATCAGCACAAGTTTGAATAAATTCTCTATTTTTTAATTTTCCTGAACATGAATCGCCGCATTCTCCATTGCATTTTGACATGATTTTTAAATAAAATTGATATTTAGTCTCAATTATATGAATTAAATTTAAAAAATCAAGTAAAAAATCTATTTTTAAAGTAGACCAAACTTCTTGGGTGTCATAATCCCAGGAGATTGTATAGGACCTGCCTCTATTATTTTTATTATTTTACTATTACTGGATTCACGTCCTATAAAAATAGCCTTAGGAGGTATTCTTTTAATATATGGTCTCTTCGGAATATCTCCTATTGAGCATTCTTTTTGATCCTCTAATTCTCTGCTCATATGGTTTTGAAAAAAGTTCGGATTTCTTTATAATATTTATGTATAAAAAAATCAATGAAAACAATTTTAGGAATAGATCCGGGGCTTGAAACACTTGGTTATGCTATTATTCAACAGGATAAGACTATTTTGGATTTTGGAGTAATTATAACATCAAGTAAAAATACGCTTTCTGAAAGGCTTTTAGAAATTCAGGAGGAATTTGAAAAATTAATTAACTTGCATAAAATTGATCTTATGGTGATTGAAAAACTGATGTTTGTACAGAATGTAACCTCAGGTATACAGGTTGCCCATGCTCGAGGGGTGGTGTTGGCAGAAGCTGAAAAGAAAGGACTTTTGATTGCCGAACTCCAAGCAAAAGAGATCAAATCAATGGTTACGGGTTATGGAAATGCGCCCAAGGATCAAGTTAAAGCAATGGTAAAAAAGATTTTTAATCTTGAGCACACCAAGGTTAAAGATGATGCTACCGATGCTCTTGCGATTGCTTATTGTGGGCTTTAGGCTACCATTCTCCAAGAATTTTAAAAATCTCTGTTTTTGATTTAGCCCTTTTCAGGGCTTCTTCTAACTTTTCGTGCTTTTCTAAATCCACATAAAACACATATTCATCAAATTTTTTCTTAGTGGGACGTGATTCTATGCGGATTAAATTGATTTTTGCTTCTGCAAATTCTCTTAAAACTGAAAAAAGCGCTCCAGCCTCATCTTTTACAATAAAAGCAATTGACATCTTATTTTTTTCAGGACTTGATTTTAGCTCTTTTGAAACCAAGCAAAACCTTGTCTCGTTGCCTTTTTCATCGTTGATTCCTTCTGATAATAATTTTAAATATCCGTCAAGTCCAGCCTGCATTGAGCAGATTACAGCAATATTTTGATCTCTTTCTTGAAGAGCTCTATCTATTGCCTCTGCGGTTGATGATACAGGGATTTGCAGGGCTTTTTTGAAGTTTTTATTTAAATAATTTCTACATTGCCCAAGAGCATGAGAATGTGAGTATACCTTATTAATTTTATTTGGATTTGCGCTTTTTTTTATAAAAAGACAGTGAGTTATTTCAAAAGACTTGATGTCATTTATAAAAATATCCCGATGAAAAAGCTCATCAAGAGTCGCATTTACTGTGCCCTCCAGTTTGTTTTCAAGAGGCGCAAAGCCTTCCTTGATGTCGTCGTTATCAATTAATTCAAAAAGCTCAGGAATATTTCTGGCAAAGTATTTTCTTTTTTTTGGGAAATGTTTTTCAGATGCTAGATGTGAATAAGTATTTTTAGGACCTAAGACAACCAATTCTGCATTTTGATCTTGGTCTTGCCATAAACTTTGCCTTTTTTGTTCTTTTTGAATCTGAGTAAAGATATTAATAATCAGATCACTTTCATTTTGAGCCTTGTTTGTGAAGTCTCCCAAATAATCCTTGCCCTCATTAAAAAAATCCTTAAATTCATCAAGATTTTTGGTTTTTACAATTTCTAAAAATTTCTGGCTAGACTCAATAAAGCGTGAAATTGTGTCTACATTAAGCGAATTTTCTATTTGTATGCTGCCATAAAGTTCAGGATTTTGATTTAATATACGCCCCAAAAAATCAACAGTAATTCTATAAGCAGGAGTCTGAAAATCAAGATACTTTTTTAAAGGAAGATTGCCTTTTGCAAGTGCGTTTGCGAGGACAATACTTACAAAATGTGTCAAGCCCTGAACAGTTGACATGATCTTATCATGTTCTTTTGCACTTAGATTTTTAATTAATACACCACTTGATTCAAATAATTTTTGCATTTCATCATGCCATTTTTTACCTCTGCCTCCACAAAAAGCAATAATTTGTCCCTCAAGCCCATTACTTGGCCCAAAAAGTGGATGAGTAGCCAATACGCTACATTTTGCATGTTTCAGCATTGTATCAAGCGGCTCTTTTTTGATTGAGGCAATATCCATAATTAAACCATCTTCACGAATTAGAGGTGCTACATTTTTGATAATTTCAGGAGTGTTTTTAATAGGCACTGAGACTATGACAATATCAGATTGCTTAGCCAAATCCTCATTACTAAGCTCCGTGTCAATATCTGAGATTATTACACCAAAGCCTCTTTGACGAAAAAAATCAGCAAAAAACCTGCCCATTGCTCCATTTCCACCTATTATGCCTACTGTTTTATTCATTTGCAGAATTTATTAAATGCTCAACTTCACCTTTTTTCGTGAGAGGTATAACGCTTTCTTTGTAAAAATCCACTATTATTTTTGGATTAATAATTTTTCTGTATTTTGGATTTGCGCCTTTTTGGTATAGATTGACCTTTTCTTCCACTCTTTTGAGGATTTTTTCCTCAACATCTTTGCGAGTTAGTAAATCATACAAGGCATCATAATTAGCCTCTTGAATAAATTTATAATATTTTTCCGGATCTTGATTGTATTTTGCCCAAGCTACATAATAAGCCCCAAAATGGATTCTTTCAGATATAGCCTGAAGCGCATAAATATCATGCTCAGTGCTTGAGCCATAGTTCTCAGGATCTTCGCCAGTCTCACATAAATCGTCAAGCAGATTAAAATAAGCCAATTTTACATTTTCTGTGAGATCGACAGTTTTTTCGTATGATAGATTTATAACATCTGAAAAAGGCACTTCTTCAATGATTTCATACCTATTGCAAGACTCAAAAACCTCCTCAATACTCAGGAGCATTTCATCAAAAAAACTTTTTTCATAAGCTTGATTATTTCTTTTATACTGTGCTCTTGCTAGTAATTTAAAAATAATACTTTCCTCAATAGCTTCAAGTTTTCCGGCAATTTCATCAAGATTGTTGTATTTCATTTAATATTTTTAAAGCTGTTTTTTGCCAAGTATATTCCAATGAGTTTTTTAAGTTTCTTTCTGCTTGAATTTCTCTAAATTTCTCATTGAAATACACAGTCTCTATTTTATCACAAACCTCCTCTTTGTTTAAAGGATTAAATAGACACCTAGGATCAGAGATTAATTCTGGTAGAGAGCTTTTATTGGAACAAATTACTGACTTTTGAGATCGCATTGCTTCAAGTATTGGCAAGCCAAACCCCTCAAATAGCGACGGAAAAGCAAAAAATAAACATGAAGCAAAAAATAGCGGTTTTTCATTTTCAGGTATAAATCCTGTAAAAATGACATTTTTTTCTTGGGTCAAATTATGTTTGGCAAATAACTTTTCATCTTTTTTGCCTGCTATCACTAAATACAGGTCTTCATCAGGGTTTTTGCGGCAAAACATACTAAAAGCCTCTATAAGAGTGCCAATATTTTTGCGTGGCTCTAGAGTCGAGAGCGTGAGAATAAATTTTTTTGGCAGGTTGTATTTTTTTAAAAAATTATACTGTTCTGCCTCAGGATAAGGCGCAAATTCCTCTGATACGCCCTCTGGCGCTACTCTGGTGATCCAACGAGGTACGCCTAGCGTTTTTGTGAGATCCTCTTGAGTAAAAACAGATGGAGTAAAAATTTTTTTGGCTTCATGAATCTCTTTTTCGTAGTGGATTATTTTATGCCAAAAACGTGTTTTTTTAGAAAAAGATTCAGGAAAATGTATAAAGCTCAAATCATGCAAAAAAAGATATTTTTTAGTTTTGTGTGAGACTGGAGCAGGTCTCAAGTCAGGCAAAAATACAGCATCAAAGTGTTCTTTTTTGTGCATTAATCCTTGCTTGACGGCTTGATTTTTAACTATCCTATCAATATGTGGGTGTCTTAGGTAGCCCAGAGCGAGATTTAAAATCTTGTTAGGGATTTTTGTTTGAATCAAAAAAGCATTTTTATATGAAAAATCAGGTATATTTACTGGTTTGTGTGAATTTGTCCAAAGAAAGAAATTAATTTCCCTATCAGCCTTTATCAGGTTTTTAACTATATTTTTAGTAAATACTTCAACGCCTGAGATTTTGCCACTTTGAAGTGGGCGTAGATCTATTAAGATATTCATTAGCCTCATAATAAAGCAATTTACCCTAATTTCAAAATATATCTATACCATAAAAATTAATTAACACCACCGCAAGTAGTTGCATGAAAACAAAAATTTTTGTAGAATGATATGAATTCTTGATCAGGAACTCAAAAAAGAAAAATAAAAAAATAAAAA
>JAOARU010000028.1 GCA_025210675.1 Candidatus Altimarinota bacterium
GTCCCAACTCCTTCAGTAGTGTCAGTTTTTAATTCGGCAATACGAACATCAGGATTTTTTACTGCATTTGGATTAAAAGCAGCCTCAGCTTGTGGCCCTATGGCTATTGTTTTGCTTTTTTCTAGGCTTTCTTGGATATCTTTTTGTAGGTCTTGTAGGTTTTTAACCTGCTCTTCATAGTAGTCAATTTGAGCTTTTAGTTGATTTTCAGTGAGAGGTTCTTTTTGTACTACTACTTCTGCAGCATTGCCTGTTCCTGCTTCTATTTCTGGTTTTGTTATTGTTGGATTTTTTATGTTTTCTAGTCTTGCTTCTAGTGCTTTGATGACTTCTTGTGATTGCTGAATTCTTGTATCTATTCCTGTTGCATATGTTTTACCTGTATTTTCTAGTGCTTGTAGCATGATACTAGCTCTTTCTTGTGATGCCTCGCCTGTTTCTGGGTCGAGAATAGCTTCTTGGATTTCTCTGTATATGCCAATTTCGTCGATTCTTGCATTGCCGAGGATTTTGTTTGTGGCTGCTTCTTGCTTGCCTGCTTTGATGTCTTTGATGTTGATTTCGTCTCCATCAATGGCTTCTACATTTAAATCACCGTCCAAGTCAGCTACTTGAAGCATGGCTTTTTGAAGTCGATCATCTGAATTTACACTGATGGTTAGTTCTTCTGGTTTTACCGCAAATACAGGATCTTGCTCATTGCTGTTTGTGCTAAAAGAAAGTGTACTAAAGGCTTCTTGAAGAGCTTTTACGCCTTCTTTGAATTTGTCATCATATTCAATTGTGGTATTTGATCTGTCGTACATGTCAGTCTTGAGGTGGTTTAGAACTTGATCACCTGCAAATCTCTCAAGTGCTTCTACTACATCTTCTATGCTGATTTCTGATTTTGCTTTGTTAAATAGTCCATCAATAGAGAATTTGATAAATTCAGTTATGTCTACGCTTAGCTGCATGCTATTTAGGGCTTTTTCAAGGTTTTTTACACCGTTTAGCTTGCCAAAGTCTGCATTGTCGAGCATATCTCCTGAGGCATTATTGATTCTTGTTTGGAAGTCTGAGTTTAGTTTTGCTTCAGGGGATTTAATATCTTCTGCTAATTTAAAGAGTCTGTCTTTTGTGTCTTTAATAACATCTTCTCTGTCTTTTATATACTCTCTTGCTTTGTCTTTGAATTTAAGTGTTTTTAGTACGTCTTTTGCTGCATATAAGTCACTTCCAAATATAGTCCCTTTTTTGCTTTCTGCGTCTATGTATCTTTTAAATTTTCTGGCATTTGAAAAATTTTTTCCATTAAAGTCTGCACCGCTATTTAGAGCGTCTCTGAGTTCTTTTTTGTCTTGAGGTTTTGTCTCTGAAGATTCTAGTTTTTCGGCTATTTCTTTTCCTGATTTCGGTAAATCCTTTAATGCTTTTAGGGCATTTTCGTCTGTTACGTCTGGTTTTTGTAGCCCGTTTAGATTCTCGGCTTCTTTTTGGAAGTCTTGAAGTTCGCTTTGTAGATCAAAGCCTGTTGAGGCTTCTGCATCTGACATAAAGCACATTCTTTTTTCGAGATACAGCTTTTGTTTTTTCATTTTTATTTTAGTTTTATTCATGTCATTTTATCAAATAAGTCAATTTTTAGCAATTTAAATTGACTAGACACATCGTAATAAAATGGTCAAGTAAAAACAGCACTTTACATTAAAAGTCATTTTATGAGAAAATAAGACAAATTTTATGCTTCATAATGAAGAAAATATCTATTGGAATACTTGGTTTTGGTGTTGTTGGTAGAGGTACGGTTGAGACTTTAATTGCAAGACAGGAAGAGGTGATGCTAAAAGCAGACATTGAGGTTGATATTAAGAAGATTTGTGATAAAAGCATACCTTCAGAGATTCCTTTTGGTCTTTCTGCTGAGGTTTTTACTGATAATGCTGAGGATTTATTGGAAGATGATGAGATTAGTGTGCTTGTTGAGATGATTGGTGGTGTTGGTTTTAGTAAAGATTTTATAGAAAAAGCTCTTAAAAAAGGTAAACACGTAATTACTGCAAATAAGCACCTCATTGCTAAATTTGGCAATGAGTTTTTTAGTTTGGCTCAAGAAAATAATGTTCTCTTGCTAATAGAGGCTTCTACTGCAGGGGCTATTCCTTGTATTAGGGCGCTTAGAAAGAGCCTGGTTTCTCTGGATATCAAGGCGGTTAAAGGTGTTTTAAATGGTACTTGTAACTTTATTTTAACTCGTTTACAGAATGAGGGCGGGGATTATGCAGATGTGTTGAGGCAGGCTCAGGAGCTTGGTTATGCTGAGGCTGATCCTACTTTTGATGTGGAGGGGATTGATTCGGCTCACAAGACAGCTATTTTGGGAGCATTTGCTTTTGGTGGTGAGATAGATTTTGAAAATGTAAAAATTAAAGGTATTTCTGATTTGATCACTGATGATTTTCGCTTTGCTGATGAGATAGATTGCAATATTAAATTGATTGGCTCAGCTGTTAAAAAAGACGGCAAGGTATATATGAGTGTGTTGCCAACTCTTGTAAAAAAGACTTCAAAATTAGGTCAGGTTCATGGTGTTATGAATGCTGTTTTGTTTGAAGATGAGTTCTCAGGACCAATAATGATGGAGGGGCATGGAGCAGGTGGCAGGGCTACTGGTACTGCTGTTGCAGCCGATATTATCGAGGCTTGCAAACATGCTGCTAAAGA
>JAOARU010000029.1 GCA_025210675.1 Candidatus Altimarinota bacterium
CTGCTGCCTCCCGTAGGAGTATGGGCCGTGTCTCAGTCCCATTCTGTCTGGTCGTGCTCTCACACCAGATAACCGTCAAAGCCTTGGTGAGCTATTACCTCACCAACAAGCGTGATAGTACGCAGGCTCCTCTTGAAGCGCCGAAGCTTTACCCTTACGGGCACATGCGGTATTAACTACAATTTCTCATAGTTATCCCTCACTTCAAGGCAGATACCAACGCGTTACTCAGCCGTTCGCCGCTAGGTCCGAAGACCTCGCTCGACTTGCATGTGTTATGCCTACCGCTAGCGTTAATCCTGAGCCAGGATCAAACTCTTATGTTCGATCTCTATATTTTAAAACCCTAGAGTGGGTTTTTGTTCTCAAGAATAGACTCTTTTTCAATA
This sequence comes from Candidatus Altimarinota bacterium, assembly GCA_025210675.1. Lineage (GTDB taxonomy): Bacteria > Patescibacteriota > Gracilibacteria > CAIRYL01 > JAOARU01. The sequence goes on from JAOARU010000029.1 coordinate 390, forward strand.
TTTTACTTGGGCAAAAGGTCAAAATACCCAAGTCATTGTACCGTTTGTGTTAAAGAGCCAATCGACCATTTAATTTTCGCTTTTTTAGACTCTATTGTCAATACTTTTTTAGTTTTTTAGTTCCAATCAGAAGTCCAAAATTATTAAGCGCAAATCAAACTTGCCAATAGATTTTATATATTTATTAAAAGAAATGCAAGAGTTTTTTTACTTTTTTATTACAGCACCACCAATAAGAATTTCTTCGCTATATATAGCCACAGATTGCCCTGGTGTGACAGCTCTTACTTTATTAAAGAAAGTAATTTTTTCTCCTTTTATCAAAGATTTTACTGATGTTGAGCGATGTCTAACCTGCACAAACACCTCCCCTTGAGGCTCAAAATTATACCAAGATATATCCCGAATCAACATTTCTTTTGTAAATAAATCTTCATTATTTGAAACAAAAACTGTATCACCTTGAATATTTTTTACAAAAAGCGGCTCTGCCTGACCAGAAATTTTCGCCCTCTGACCAATTGTAAAATTACAAGATCCATCATGCGTATCGAGCAATTCTTTTGTCTTAAAATGACGAATTTCTCCATTTCTTACCTCTAATTCATTTTTTAAAAAATCTTTTATATCCCCATCAACAAAACACAAATCCTGAGATTCAGAATCAAATTCAATCCCCAGCCTGTCTTTTGCTATTTTTCTAACTTCATCTTTTTGATAAGAACCAAGTGGAAAAATCATATTTTTCACAAGATCTTTTGTAAGACGAGACAAGAAAAAAGTCTGATCTTTTGATAAATCCTTAGCCCTGTGCAAAAATCCATCAATTTTTTGCACATAATGACCTGTGGCAATTTTCTCAATACCTAAATCCTTAGCCAAAGCAAAAAGCACATCCGTCTTGAATTCTAAATTACAAAATACACATGGATTTGGAGTCAATCCCTTTTTCCACTCAGCAATAAACTTATCTACTACACGCTCTTTAAATAAATCTTGTGTTTGCATTACACAAAGCTTTATCTTAAGCTTTTTGGCTATCTCTGTTGCCTTTTTAAGGCTACCTGAACTTTTATTTACTAAAAAATGAGCACCAACCACCTCATATCCTTGCTCTTGGAGCAATAAAACAGCCACAGATGAATCAACACCTCCTGATAAGCCTATTAAAACTTGTTCTTTTTTCATAAAACAATAATAACATTTTCATAAACAACAAAAAAGCCCCGACTAACAGGGCTTCATGATTTCTAAATTTATCTATAATCAGCTATTTAAAGCATCTTGCACATCAACCTGAATACTTGGTCCCATTGATGTAGTCATTGTGATTTTTTTAACATAAGTACCCTTTGTCCCTTGCGGCTTAGCCTCAATAAGAGATACTATAAATGCTTTTGCATTCTCTGTAATCTTAGCCTGACCAAATGAAACCTTGCCAAGAATTGTGTGAACAATACCCGCTTTGTCGTTTCTATATTCCAATTTACCTTTTTTAATTTCCTCAATTGCCTTTGCAATATCGTCTGTAACTGTACCTGATTTTGGACTTGGCATAAGACCTTTTGGTCCTAAAACACGAGCAACTTTTGCTAAATCTTTCATCATTGATGGCTGAGCAATAGCAATATCAAAATCAAGCTCTCCTTTAAGCACTGATTCAATTAAATCCTCTGCCCCTATCTTATCAGCTCCTGCCTTTTTTGCTTCAGCTGCCTTAGCATCATCACAAAATACTGCAATACGCACTGATTTACCTGTTCCATTTGGTAAAACAACAGTACTTCTAACGATTTGATCTGCATGACGTGGATCTGTACCAGTATTTACATGGATTTCCACAGAAGCATCAAACTTAACAGGAGATGTCTCCACTGCCAATTTACAAGCTTCATCAAGTGAATAAATTTTGTCTTTTTCGATCTTTTCTACCTTAGACCTGTAAGCTTTTGAATATTTTTTCATAATTTTTTAAATAAAAAGTGGTGCAAGCCGAGGACATACCTCGTCCCACATAAAAACCTATTTTTTAACAGATAGATAGCCCCATATGAATAAAGGAATACCAACTATCATCAATGCAATATCTCTTGAAAATCTATACTGACCATAAGAACCACCAATATGAAATACATAATTGTGAATAATTAATTCAAGAATACTATATACAGCTATTGTGATCATCACAAAGCCTGTAAGCAATACTGCATAGGGAATAATTTTATCAATTGGGTCTTTTTGCATATATTAATCTATTTTTTTACCTCTTCTGTATGCCCAGAACCAGATTGGAGATCCAATCAATAACAATGCTACTGATTCTGAAATTGTCTCTGCTGTTTCCATTTTCCATCTTCTTTGATCTTCAATTTTTGCATTCTTTTTGCATTTTGCAATATCTTCTTCTGTGCGCTCTATCTCATTACCATTGACATATCTAGTGTCATCACATCTTTCAACTCGACTGTATTCTGGCTCCCTGATATCAAAAACCAAAGTCTTGATCGAAAGATTAATTAATCCTGTACCACCAATTGCGATCATTACCACACCCACAAAAGCAGTTAAGTACAAAAAAATTGATTGAATTAGTTTAGTTTTCATATTGAAAATAAAAATTGCCTCTCCGAGCTTATCCTTCGACCTTTATCCCCATTGAACGCGCAGTACCTGCAATAACTTTAACAGCTGCATCAACATCATTAGCATTTAAATCTTCTTTTTTCTCCTCTGCAATCTCTTCTAGCTGCTTTCTTGTTACAGTAGCAACCTTATCAAGATGTGGTTTTGCACTTCCTGATTTGATGCCTGCTTTTTTCTTTAAAAGAACAGCAGCAGGAGGAGACTTTAACACAAAAGAAAAAGATCTATCCTCATAAACAGTCAAAACAACCGGAATGATTAAATCACCCATGCTTTGAGTTTGATCGTTGAATTGTTTACAAAACTCTTGAATCTGGATACCAGCTGCACCAAGAACCGGACCTAATGGAGGTGATGGATTAGCCTTACCTGCCTGAGCTTGTAGTTTAATAACTTTAGTTACTTTCTTCGCCATAATAATCTAAAAAGCTTATGTATTTTTGCAAAACGATTCAAAATTGTCAATCTTTCTTTTCTGAAAAAATATTTTCAATCACCTTTTTCAAATTTTCGTGATTCTCTTTTTTATACTCAAATGCCAAAATCACATCATCTTTTTTTGCTAAAAGAAAAACCATATCAGCAAAATCAGTATTATTATAATAAAATGAATGATCCCCAAAAGTATTTGTTTGATTTATATTTAACTTATCTACCTCTTCTCCTATCTGAGACTGAATTCCTTCTTTTAATTTAGAAAAAATATTCGAACTAGTCATCTCCTTATCAGCATGAAACTCTGTAATCTTAATAATAGGAGTCTCTTTCTGGTAATACATAGCACTTGATGCCGAAAACTCTCCACTTTCTTTATTGATTAAAATATCTCTAAAATAATAATCAGAATCTACCAAGTCCTTGATTTGAACATCAGAAATTCCCTCATCAACGAAAGAAGACAAATTTACATTCTTAATGAAAGCTGATTTTTTAATAATTACCACCTCATCTGAACCAGAATCAGCTTCAGGCACAACAACAGATGGCTTTTCTGAGCTTATATTAGCTGTTTTTGGAGGATTTATTAAATACTCCATACTAGCAAAAAACGCGGAAGCGCCTAACAAAATTAAAAAAATTACTTTTTTTGACATTATTTTTTCTTGACTTGATTAAAGGAAAGTTCAACTGGCGTCTCACGATCAAAAATTGTCACCAATACTTTTAATTTACCTTTCTCTTCATTGACAACGTCAACAACTCCCTCAAATGTAGCAAAAGGCCCATCGACAATCTTGACGATATCCCCTTTTGAAAAATCTGCCTTAAATTTTGGCTCTTCTGCACCCATACGATCCTTAACAATACCAAACTCCTCTGGAGTCACAGGCACTGGAATAGTCCCCGAACCAACAAAACCTGTTACATTTGGAGTATTTCTGACAACATACCATGAGTCATCAGTTACAATCATATCAACAAGTACGTATCCTGGAAAAAGACATTTTTTTCTTTGGACAGGCTTACCCTTTCTGAGGATAATCTCTGTTTCTTCAGGAACAATAACCTCAAAAATCTTATCCTGCATAATCATACTCTCAATACGTTGATTAAGAGCTTCCTTAACAGCATTTTCGTATCCTGAATAAGTATGCACCGCATACCAGTTTCTACCTTGTGAAGGATCTTGTTTACCTTTTTTAAATTCTCTAATTTCTTCAGACATAGATTATGGTAAAAGCAAAAGTAATCTTGTTAAAGCGAAATCAAGCGCTCCAATAAAAATAGCTGAACTAAATACAAAAACTATCGTTATAATTGATATTTGAATTGTCTGATGTTTAGTTGGCCATTGAACTTGTCTAAGCTCAGAAACGCATTCTGAAAAATACTTTGTTATTTTTTTCATTTATAAAATAAAATTCACTCATCTTAGTTTTGCACAAAATATCCAGTCTTGGCAAGAAAATTAAACAATAAAGTGATTTTTATAATTTTGTAAAGAATTTTTATTCAAAAACTAAAAACTTACCTAAGGATACGTCGAGGATATTTTTAGTAAAGAAATCAGCATGCTGCCGATCCTTTTAATCAGAGTCTTTCACAAAAAAGAACTGGATATTTTGAACATATCAAGAACAAAATCAAAGGAAAGCCTCTTCTGGGGGCTCTTTTTCTTGCCAGCATATCTCATAAAATGGACAACGACTTTTGCTCTCAATCTTCATGCAAATCTTTTGCTTTTGCTCTTTTTCAAGTTTTGGAAACTCAAGATTTTTAATCTTTGCCCAAACTTCCCTTAACTCCTCTTTTAACTCCTCTTTTTGCTGATCTTGCACAATTAATGATACATTTTTATAATCACCATTTTTAGGCTTTAAAAAATGCAAATCAAAACTATCAATACCATAAGGAAAATTGCCACTCAAATCAGCCAACAAGCCAAAAAATATCATTTGGCGATAATTTTTACCTTTATATAAATCATCATCCTTATTTAAGCCCATTATATCATTAGCACTTTTTGGCCTTGAAGCCTTATAATCAACCAACCGCACTCTTTTTGTAAGCGGATCAATATATTCAAGCTTGTCAATCTTACCAGTCAGAGGAATCTCACCAAACAACATCACATTTTGATAGCGAAAATCATACTCCACCTCTGCCACATCAGCAAAATAACCCCTTTGTGATTCAAGATAACTTACCAAAATCTCCTCAGATTCAGCTTGAATTTCCTTTTTTTCGTCTTTAGAAATCAACTCTCGATCAATGGCATTTCGCATAGCAAATACTGCCTCGCTAACGCTCGGCGTTTTTTTTGATTTAATATCCAAAAAATACCTCTCAAGTGCCGCATGAATCGCAACACCCAAAATCATCATTTTTGGTTTTTTGCGTGGAGAATGAACAATATTCTCATAAAAACACTTCCTAGGGCAAATCTTATAATTCTCAAAAAGTGTATGTGAAATAGCAAATCTGCCTGACTCAAGCTTGTTTTTTATATATTCATCTCGCTTAGAATCAGGTTTTTTAAAAGAAAATGTATTTTGAATTTTTTGCTGAGGAGTAATATCAAAGCCTCTTACTTCTGTTTGATCTTTACCTAATTCTTCCAAAAATTTACTTTTTTGCCTTTCCTGAGTACATGAAAGATAAAGCCTTGTTTTTGCCCTTGTTAAAGCCACATAAAAAAGCCTGCGTTCCTCTTCTTCTTTGTCTTCGTCTGTATCCTGAATCACATTAAAAAGCGATATTGACTTACGATTCACCCTACCATTCCAAATATTTTTATTTACAGAAGGAATAAACACATGCTCAAACTCCAAACCTTTCGCCTTATGAGCTGTTAGAATATTTACTTTGTGTTTTTGCAGAGAAAAGCCAGCACCACCGAGTGCGATTCCAAACTTTTCCCTGAGAATTATGTTTTCGAAAAAATCATCTAAACTCTCTTTGCCCTCCTGATAAAAAAGCTTCTCAGCATCTAGGAAAAGTGCATTTACACTCTCCAAATCCTCTGTTTTAAGTGCATCATAATTCGACAAATACGCCAAAAGTCCACTTTCATTAAAAACTTTTCGCATAAAATCAACAACACTCATATTGTACAAATCCTTTTGCCAAGTCATTATCAACTGAATCATCTTGCCCATATGATCGTCCTTTTCGTAAGACTTAAAAAAATCATAAATATCACCGATATCATCAAAAAGCTTATACAAATCCACCACATCAACCTTTAAAAAGTCAAAATGCAGCACTTTAAAAAATAATTGCTTATTAGGACTTTTAATCAAACGCAAAAGATCCAAAAACTGTCTTAGATAAATATTTTCCAGAGCATTTGAATTGCCGCTAAAACTAGCAGGAATTTGCTGCTGTTCAAGTAAATTTTGCAACTGAAAACCGTCATTATTGCGAGTAACCAATATTGCTATATCTTCGGCATTTACACCTTTTTCCTTGAGTTCTTTAATTTTTGAAACCAAAAAACACCTCTCCTCCTGTGTATCTGTAAATTCAAACACAAGTGGCTTTTTGCCATTTGCCCCCTTATGAGACCTTAATTTAAAATCAAAATCCTGAATATAATTCGTTATTCGCTGAGAATTATTTAAAATCAAAGAATTTGACACATCAATAATCTCCTGACTTGAGCGATAATTTGTATTTAAAGGAATAATATGACTATCTGGAAAATGATTTTTAAAAAACAAAATATTTGAAATTGATGCACCCTGAAAACGATAAATAGACTGATCTGCATCACCTACTGCAAAAATATTTGGCTGTTCTTGATCTAGTAAATTTTCTGCCAATTTAAGTTGAGAAGTATTTGTATCTTGAAATTCATCAATCAAAACAAACAAAAATCGCTCTTTAAGGTCATACAAAAAGCCATCATTGCGCTCCATAGCATCAAGCACAAACAAAATCATATCATCATAATCATAAAGCAGATTTTCACTCAAATATTTATTGTAAGCTATATATACATCTAAAAATTCCCTATTTTTAGATATTTTCTTTTGAATTTTTTTATATTTGTCTTTGATTTTACCTGTTTTTGGATTTATTAAATCAGATTCATCTATCACAGCAAATTGATCCTCCTCTTGCTTAATCAACTCCAAATAATCATCTGCTGAGACTTTTTCCCTTTTTAATGAAGAGATATTACCCTTGACCTCTTTAAGATTTTGCAATGGATCAAAAAATGATTTGATTTCTTTATATTTACCATTTTCCAAAATCCCCTTGAGAATCAAATATGACTTCAATTCATCAATAGCTTGATACTGTCCCCTAAATCCAAATACCTCAGAGTATTCAGCTATCAACATATTGGCAAAACCATGAAATGTAAAAATATTTACATCATACGCCTCAGCACCAATTAGTCCAGCCAAGCGCTCTTGCATCTCTTTAGTAGCACTATCAGTAAAAGTTAGGGCTAGGATATTTTTAGGACTTACATCAGTTTGCTTCAGGATATTGGCTATACGAAGAGTCAAAACACGAGTCTTGCCAGCTCCTGCCCCAGCAGTCAAAAGTATTGCTCCATAAATATGGTTAACAGCCTGTAATTGTTCAGGATTTAGCGATTCGAGTTCTTGTTGAAAGTCTTGATTCATTGATAACTAAACTATTTTCAATCGTCTCCCCTTCTCAAAATCTTTAAAAACACATCTTTTGGCACATCAACTTGTCCCATTTGCATCATGCGTTTTTTACCTTTTTTCTGCTTATCAAGAAGCTTGTTTTTACGTGTAACATCACCTCCATAAAGCTTTGCTGTTACATCTTTACGATAAGCCGATACTGTTTCTCTGGCCACAATCTTGCCACCAATACATGCCTGAACAGCTATGGCAAACTGTTTTCTTGGTAAATTATCCTTAAGTGTCTTGCAAACCCTTCTGCCCATATATTCCGCTTCTGATCTATGCACAATCAAAGCCAACGAAGGCACCATTTCACCTGCCACCAATATGTCCATTTTGACTAAATTTTCAACCTGAAAACCAATAATATCAAACCCCATAGAAGCAAAACCCTTTGTGGCACTTTTTATTGAGTCATGAAAATCAGTAATAATACTAGAAAGCGGCATCTTTGCACTTATAATCACTCTATTCTCAGATGGATGAATCATATTTTCAAGAATCCCTCTACGCTTAGTCACAAGATCAAGCACAGCTCCTGTATATTCTGAAGGCGTAAAAATCTCTACCTTTGCCCATGGCTCTCTAACTTCCTTGATTACTGATGGATCAGGCATAAAAACCGGTGAATGCACCTTAATCATCTCACCCTTACCGATTATGACCTCATGAGGCACAGACGGAGATGTAGTAATAATATCAAGGTTAAATTCTCTCTGAATACGCTCCTGAATAATCTCCAAATGCAAAAGCCCCAAAAATCCAACACGAAAACCATTTCCCAAAGCCGAAGAAGTCTCAGGCTCAAAATAAAGAGCGCTATCCTCAAGCGATAATTTTTCAAGAGCCTCTCTTAAAGGCACAAAATCATCAGCATCTTCAGGAAAAATCCCAGCAAAAACCATAGAACGAGGAATTTTAAACCCAGGAAGCATACTTGGCTTTTCAGAAACACCTTTGTAAATAGTATCTCCTGTACGCACCTCCTTTGCATCTTTAAGCCCTGTTACTATATAACCCACCTCACCAGCTTTTATCTCATCTTGTGGCGAAAATGTAGGCCTAAAAAATCCACACTCCAAAACATCTACCTGTTTTCCATTACTTAAAAATTTCACCTTATCACCCTTACAAATACTTCCTGAAACCACTCTCATAAAAGCAATCACACCCCTAAACTGATTAAAAACAGAATCAAAAATCAAAGCCTTTGCTTCAGAATCATCAGTAATTCCACACTGCTTTCTGATTCCATTATTATCTGGTGAAGGTATCTTTTCAATAATTGCATCAAGAAGCTCCGAAATACCTGTCCCCTCTTTCGCAGATACACCAATAACTTCAGACGGATCTATGCCGATAGTATTTGAAATCTCCGTCTTGACCCTCTCTGGATCAGCAGAAGGCAAATCAATTTTATTTAAAACCGGAATAATCTCCAAATCCTGCTCAAGAGCAAGATACAGGTTAGCCAAAGTTTGAGCCTCAATCCCCTGCGACGCATCAACTACAAGCAAAGCACCCTCACAAGCTGAAAGTGAGCGTGATATCTCAAATGTAAAATCAACATGCCCAGGAGTATCTATCAAATTTAATACATGATCTTCGTACTCCATTCTAACTGGTTGCAACTTAATAGTAATACCCCTTTCTCGCTCAAGCTCCATACTATCAAGCATCTGCGCCTTTAAATCTCTGCTTTGAACAGTTTTTGTCTCTTCTAATAATCTATCAGCAAGAGTAGATTTGCCGTGGTCAATATGTGCAATAATGCAAAAATTTCTTATATTTTTCATCTCTGTGATTTTATACTAAAAAATTTGCTTTTTAAAGGGATTTTTGCGAAAATACAAAACAATGGAAAAATTATTTTGCATACAAGGCAACAAGCCTCTTAAAGGCGAAGTAAAAGTGAGTGGATCAAAAAATGCAGCTCTACCTATTCTTGCATCTACTTTAATTTCAAGTGGAAATAACATAATAAAAAACCTACCCGACATCTCAGATGTTAGACATTTTTTAGAATTACTTGAATATCTCGGTGCAAATATCTCAAAAAACAAAGAAGCGGTTATAATCAACACAGATAGCGTAAAAATACCTGATAATTTCGAGATAAACCACTACACAATAGGAAAAATGAGAGCTACCGTACTGCTCCTTGCACCTATTTTGGCACGTTTTGGCGAAATAAAAATGAACTTTCCGGGAGGTTGCGTACTCGGCAAACGCTCATTTGATGCACATTTAAAATTTTTTGAAAATGTAGGAGTAGAGATTCTAAATGACAAAAACTATCTTCACTTAAAAC
>JAOARU010000030.1 GCA_025210675.1 Candidatus Altimarinota bacterium
AGTCAAAGCAGACCTAAAACCGTACTCATATGACTGGTTTTAGGTCTGCTTTGACTAGAACCATTAATACATATGCTCGTGAAAAAGGCTTGCTTAAAGAAAAAGAAGACAATTTAACAGCAGAAGATGTGAGAGAGGGGATTGTGGCAGTAATTTCAGTTAGAGTTGAAGAGCCGCAATTTGAAGGACAAACAAAAGGAAAGCTTGGTAATGCTGAGGTTCGTCCAGCAGTTGAGAGTGCATTTGCTGAGGAATTGACAATGTACTTTGAGGAAAATCCAAATGAGGCTAAAAATATTTTCTTAAAGTGTGCCTTGGCAGCTCGTGCGAGAATAGCAGCTCGTGCAGCTCGTGATACTGTCATTAGAAAAGGTGCGCTTGAAGGTATGACTTTGCCTGGTAAATTGGCAGACTGCTCAAGTAGGAGTCCTGAAGATTCAGAGATATTCATAGTGGAGGGAGATTCTGCTGGTGGTAGTGCAAAACAGGGTCGTGATCGTGAATTTCAGGCTATTTTGCCACTTAGAGGTAAGATTTTAAATACTGAACAGGCGAGAATCGACAGAATGCTCAAGAACAACGAGATTAAGTCGCTCGTTGTTGCTCTTGGTACAAGCATTGGTGAGACATTTGATATTGAAAAATTGCGTTATCATAAAATTGTAATTATGACGGATGCTGATGTAGACGGTGCACATATCAGAACATTGCTTTTGACTTTCTTTTATCGTTATTTTAAGTCTTTAGTTGAGGGTGGTTTTATTTATATTGCTTGTCCGCCACTTTATAAGATTTCAAAAGGTAAAGAATCTCACTATGCTTTTGATGATGAGGAAAAGGCGAGGATTTTGAGTGCTTGGGGAATTGAAGAGGAGGAAGTAGATGAGAATGATGAATCAGATGATGAAAAAGAGGTAAAAACTCAGAAAAAAGTATCAATTCAGAGGTATAAAGGTCTTGGTGAGATGAATCCAGAGCAGCTTTGGGAGACTACAATGGATCCAGAGGTTAGAACTCTTCTCAGGGTAAAAGTTGAAGATGCAGAGCGTGCAGATCATGTTTTTGAGACATTGATGGGGGCTGATGTTCCACCACGCAGGAAATTTATCCAGACTCACGCTAAAAATGTAAAGAATTTGGATATTTAATTAGGTCTGATTGTATAAAAAAGGGGCGATAATACCCCTTTTTTTTGTTTTGGTTTTATTAAGACTTAGTTTAAAACTACGGATTTACTGATTAAGCTTAATATAAATGTTTAATCTTCTTTGAAATAAGTCTTGTATTTAACGCCCCATTTTTTGAAGTAATAATAAGCACTTTTTATATGAATTTTAACTGTTGGTTTTTTAAAAATATCCATCATGCTGTTTGTTTCGGATAGTCTTTTTTGATTATGGAGAGCATCTGTTAGGGGGTTGTAATATACCTCGTAGCTATTTTCCCACATTGAGCGGCAAATATCTGTGTCTTCAAAAAACAAGAAATAATTTTTGTCAAAGCCTTCAATTTTGTCCCATGCCTTTTTGCGTGCCACAAAAAAAGCTCCAACTACCCAATCAGCTTTGATTGGTCTTCTAAAATCAACATTCCACATTAGATAGTGTCTAAGTCTCGCTGAAAAAATCTTGCGAAGTGGCTTGATACGTTTTGCTATTAGGTCAAATATTCTTGGAAATCTCCTAAATGAATCTTGAGTTTTGCCATTTGGATATATTAGTCTAGGGCCTACAATTCCTGCTTTTGGGTGTTTATCCATGAATTTTACTAAGGTGTTGAGAGTTTCTTTGCGGATTTCTATGTCAGGATTTAGTATTGCTATATATTTGCCTTTGGCTTTTTTGATTCCTAGTTCATTGCCTTGTCCGTAGCCTAGGTTTTTGTTTGATTTTACAAAAATCACATCTTTCCAGTTTTGTTCAAGTTTTTCTATGCTTCCGTCATTTGAGGCATTGTCAACAAGGATAATCTCATGCTCGCAATCTGGTGGAAATTTTTTAAGCATTTTGAGGCATCTTTGACTAAAATCACCTGTTTTATAATTAAGAATAATAATTGATAGCTTCATTTTATATAAAAAATTTTTGAATATCATGAATGAGTACTTTTTTTTGATTTGGAGTGATTTTTAGCGCTTTAAATTCTTTTTCTGCGCCCAAGATATCACGTTCAAAAATATGTACCCAGATTTTTGTAAGTGTTTGATGTATCCATGTTTTTAGTCGAATTTCCCATGAGAAATTTTTTGAGTAGTTTTTTTCTATTAAGATTAAGTGGTTTAAATAGGACCATTTTCTTATGTGTAGTGGTTTTGATTTGCGACCTTGAAGTATGCTTGAGGCTTTGGGGGTGGTGCGATCATGGTAGGCTATTGCTTTTGGTGTGTAGACACATTTCCAGCCGCCCCATTGTAGTTTATATGCAAGTTCGACGTCTTCTTTGTACATGAAGAAGAGTGGATCAAAAGCCCCGACTTCTTTTAGTGCTGATCTCTTAAGAGCCACTGCTGCACCTGATGAGCCAAAGATTTCTTTTTGTTCGTCAAATTTGCCTGTGTCTTTTTCGCCTTGGGCTATATCTTCGAATTGGTGAGTTTTTTTAGGAAATATGCCTATTGTGTCTATGTGGTCAGTTTTTGAGTCATTTTCAAAATCCCAGCGGTATAACTTGCCTGTGGCTGATCCTACTTGAGGGTTTTTGTCTAAAACACTTACTATCTCCTTAATAAAATCAGGTTCAAAAAACATATCCTGATTCAGGCAAAAATAATATTCACTGTCACTTTCTTGCATGATTTTATTGTGTCCTTTGCCGAATCCTAGGTTTTTATCTGAATGGATTACTCGAATTTTATTGCTGTATTGTTTTTTGAGGATTTTGTGATCTTGGTTTGGTGAGGCATTGTCGAGTACTACTATTTCAAAATCATTAAAATTTTGCTTGAATAGTGATTCAAAGCATTTTTTGAAATATTTTTCACCATTGTATGCTAAGATTCCAGCAGTAACTTTATATTTCATTTTTGAGAATTAGGTCACGAGCAATACTGCTGGCCCTGAAAAAGCTTTCATGAGTACCAGCGTCTGTCCATTCTCCTTGGCAAAATGATGCGGTCATTTCACTTGAGTTGATATACATGTTGGATACGTCTGTAATTTCTAGTTCTCCTCTGGTGCTTGGTTTGCATTTTTTAATTTTGTCAAATACTGTTTTATCATACAGGTAAAGTCCTGTAGCAGCATAATTTGTTTTGGCTTTTAGGGGTTTTTCTTCAATGTTGATAACTTTTTTGTTTTTGTCTAATTCAGCCACGCCAAATCTTTCTGGATCATGAACTTTTTTTAGAAATATGTGCGCTCCTTGCTCAAAATCTGAGATTATATCAGAAAAATCATCTTCGTATATGTTGTCCCCTAGAATTACTGCTATATTTTCATTGCAAGCAAAGTTTTCAGCTAGACTTAGAGCTTGAGCAATGCCGCCTGAGCCGACCTGAACCCTGTATGTGAAGTGCATGCCAAATTCATCGCCATCTTGCAATAATCTAGTAAAATCCCCAGCATGTTCATCGCCACAAATTATCAATACTTCTTCAATGCCCGCTCTTTTGAGGGTTTCAATAGGATAATAGATCATTGGGCGATTGTATATCGGCAATAAGTGCTTATTTGTTATTTTGGTTGCAGGATAGAGTCTTGTTCCTGTTCCTCCTGCAAGTATTACACCTTTTTTAATCATTTGGTGATAAAAATTCTTTTAAGGCTTCTTTTAAGTGAGGTAGCTTATTGTGTCTTGTATTTTTTAAAATTGCTTTTTTGGGGCGATTAACTTTGCTTGGAAATCTACTTGAGCTTACAGGAATAAGCTTGGTTTTGATTTTTTTAATTTCAAAAATTTGTTCTGTAATTTCATAAAGTGAGTGTTCACCTTCATTTACAAAGTGGTATATATTGTATTCAAATTTGTCTTTGTCTATTAGTGATTTTACTGCTCTTGCTAAATCAAGGGAGCTTGTCATTGATACAATTATATCATCTACAACTTCTATTTCTTGTTTTTTTTGAGCGATATTTGTAATATTTTGAATAAATGAGGGTCCATTTTTGCCAAATAGCCAAGCAGTTCTTATGATTATTACTTCTGGGTTGATTTTTAGTATGGTTTTTTCACCGTCTGCTTTTGATTTTCCATAAAAATTAAGTGGATTTGGTTCTGATTCTTCGTGGTATTCGCCATTTTTACCATCAAAAATAAAATCAGTTGAAAAATGAATAAATCGTGTTTTTAGCTTGTTGCATGCTTTGGCCATTTCAGCTGGTGCATGAATATTTAGTAGTTCAACTTGTTCTTGAAAATTTTCGTCTTCTGCTTTTTCTGTATTTGTAAAGCCTGAGGCGTTTATTACTATATCAGGATTTATGTTTTCTATGGTTGGTTTGATTTTTTCTAAATCATGAAGATCTAGGTTGTACCTAGAAAATGGGATAATCTGATATGATTCTTCTTCGCTTAGTACATTGTATAGATCAAAACCAAGTATGCCTTGTGAGCCGAAGATGAGGATTTTTTTAGTCATAATAATCTCGCTTTTTGCTGAAAAAAAGTATATAATAAAATGATTAAAATTAAAAATGATAAATAAAACAAAAACAAAAATTATTGCTTTTTCCTTGGCATGCTTTTCTTTAATTATGCCTACTGCCGTACATTATCAAAAGGCTAGTATGGCTGAAGAAGTTTCTGTATTAAGTATGGATATGATTATGGGTGGTCAATTTAAGGAATTAAAAGGTGCTGATTTAATGCAAAAAGATATTGATAATATTGCTCAGATTTTAAGCTCTGAAATAAAGGAGCAGCCAGGGGGTTATTTGGTAAGTTTTGAAGCACTTAACAAGACAGGTGATGTGATTCATAATTTTTTTGGGTTTTTTGCCAAGAGCGAGGGAAAAATCAATGAGATCTATTGGTCTGAAAATGCAAAATACAAGATTGTTTCATGTGATGATAGTATTTGCGAGGTTCAGAATGCGGGTGTGTTTGCTATAGATTCCAATGATGTTTGGGTCGATTATAATGCAGATGAGCAAATAGAATTGTTTACAGATAGTGATATTATAGAGCTAGGGGGTATATTTAAGGTTAAAAAAGACGTTACAATCCAAAATAAGACTCATGGTTTTTTCTTGGAAGTTTTGGAGTAGGATTTAAGAAAAATACAATAAAAAAGCACCTAATAGACTAGGTGCTTTTTGTTTTCTTGTTAATTATGCGATCTTTCTAGCTAGTTCTACTAGTCTGTTTGAGTAGCCCCATTCGTTGTCATACCAAGTAAGGATTTTTGCCATATTGCCCCCTATTATGTTGGTAAATTCTGCATCTACGATGCTTGATCGTGAGTCCATTTTGTAATCAATAGATACTAAAGGGCGTGGCTCAAATCCAAGTATGCCTGATAGTTCATTTTCTGATGCGTTTTTAATTGCTTCATTGATTTCGTTTGGTGTGGCTTTTTTTGACAATTCTACTGTTAGGTCTACAAGCGATACAGTTGGTGTGGGGATTCTGATTGCATAGCCATTTAATTTGCCTTTTAATTGTGGCAGTACTAGTGATACTGCTTTGGCAGCACCTGTCGTTGTAGGTACCATAGAGAGGCATGCACTTCTAGCCCTGCGCATATCTTTATGTGGAGCATCAAGTAGCCTTTGGTCGCCTGTATATGAGTGAATAGTTGTCATAAGTCCTTTTACTATGCCAAAATTTTCATCAATTACTTTTGCCACAGGAGCAAGACAGTTGGTTGTGCAGCTTGCATTTGATACTACGAAGTGTTTTTCAGGATCAAACTCATTATCATTTACGCCCATTACAAAAGTTCCATCTATATCGCCTTTTGCAGGAGCAGAGATCACGACTCTTTTTGCGCCCTGATTGATATGCTTGATGGCGTCTTCTTTTTTTGTAAAAAATCCAGTACATTCTAAGACTACATCTATTTCGAGGTCGCCCCAAGGTAGATCAGCAGGATCTCTTTCAGAAAAAACCAAAATCTCTTTGTCGTTAATAATAAGAGAATTATCGGTATATGATATTTTGCCTTCAAAGCGCCCAAAAGTTGAATCAAATTCAAATAGATGCGCCAAGACGCTTGGATGAGCTAGGTCGTTTATAGCTACTACATCTAGTTCTAATTGTTTTTTGATAATAGACGAAAAAGCCATGCGACCAATCCTCCCAAAACCATTTATTGCTATTTTTTTCATATTTATTTTATTAAAAGAAAAGTTTTGACACAGAACGCTTCTCCATCACATTTTGAATAACATTCGCAATGAGTGGTGCTACTGAGACCACTTCTATATTTAAATCCTCTGAGCCTTTTGGAAGTGGCATTGAGTTTGTTGCTATTATTTTATGAAATTTTGCCTCTCTGAGTCTATCGACAGCGGGCCCTGAAAACACTGGATGAGTTGTAACAAGGCATAATTCTTTGTTTGCACCTGCTTTTATAAGAGCTTCTTTTGCGCCAACTACACTGCCGGCTGTATCAACCATATCATCAACCAATATCGCTGTTTTGCCTTCTACATTACCTATTAGATGAGTTAGAACTGCTTGATTGTGAGCGGGTCTACTCTTATGTAGAATTGCTAGCTCTACGCCCAGCATATCAGCTATTTTTTTTGCGTATTTTGCACCACCTGCATCAGGTGATACGATAATTGGATTTTCGAGGTTTTGTTCTTTTATCTTGTCTACAAGCATTCTTTTTGGACTTAGATTGTCTACTGGGACATCAAAAAAAGCCTGTATCTGATCTGCATGAAGATGAAGTGTGATTACATGATCCGCTCCACTTTTTGTAAGTAGTCCTGCCATTAACTTGGCTGAAATTGACTCTCTGGCATCGTGAATCTTGTCTTGTCTGGCATATCCAAAGTGGGGGATTATGACGTGTACACGCTCAGCAAAACTTCTTTTTGCTGCATCACACATTATGAAGGTTTCCATAAAATCCTCAGAGACAGTTTCTCTATTTATAGTATTTATGATAAAAACATCTCGACCTCTTACTGTTTCTTCAAGGTTTACAAATATTTCTCCACAAGAAAACTTTTTTAAAGTAATAGCTGAAAGAGGTGTGTCCAATATATCGGCTATTTCTTGAGCTAGTTTCGGGTGAGTATTTCCAGCAAAAAGCCTAAATTTTTTATCTGTTATTTCCATGCGCTTTTATTATTATAAAATAATTTATATCAAATATCAATACCGTCAAGGCTTAGATCATCAAGTGAATCCAATACAGAATGCCCCCCTGTACCCTTCCAAATTAGCCTAACTCTTCTTGCGCCTTCTTCTCCGATTGAATCAGTAGCAATGTCTGTTAGGTCGTCTTTTTTGAAGCGTAAGTGAACCATACGACGCATAAAAGGACTCATAGGTGGTAATACTTGAGTTATTTTAGTGCTTCTGACCATTTCTGCCTTTTCTATGGCAAGTGTGATTATTTGTTCTTGTTTTTTCTTTTTGAAATTTTCCACATCTATAAGGAGATAGAATTTTTCTTGTGGAAATTTTTTCCATAAAAGGCTTTTGGCTAAGTTTTGAAAAGCTTCAAGGTTTCTACCTTGTGCTCCTATTAACAATGATGCTTCATCGGTGTTTATATTGATTCTGACAACATTGCCTTCTTCTTCGGTAGCTTCCATCTCTTTAGCCTTAAAATCCATTTTGTCTAGTAGTTCTGTTATTATATTTTTTACTTCTTGTAATTTGTCCATGCTTAAAATGCAAAAATCTAGTATAAATTCTTGCATAATATGCCCTAAGATACAAGTTTTATTTAAAAAAGCTATTGCCCTGATTGTATTGGGGATTGTGTTTTTTATATTTATTTTGTTTTTTATTAGTCAAATAGAAAAAAGTTAAAAAAAATCTTGACATTCTCCCGACTTTCCGCAAAAATATCTAGGCTTTTCAAAATTATGTCAGGAATAATAGGTAAAAAACTGGGCATGGGGCAAGTCCCGCAAGAGACAGGAGAGATGACTCCTGTGACGTATGTACTATGTGAGCCCAATCAAATTGTACAAGTTAAAAATGCAGACAAAGACAATACAAATGCTGTTGTCCTTGGTGCTAATGCGGTTAAAAAACCGACTAAAACTAAAAAGTTTAAAACACTTCGTCAATTTAATCTTCCTGAAAAGGAGTTAAAAGTAGGCGATCAATGGACTCTTGCTGATCTTGGTGAGATTTCAGAAGTAACAGTAGTTGGTGTTTCAAAGGGTAGAGGTTTTCAAGGTGGTGTAAAAAGACACAATTTTGGAACAGCTAGAAAAACACACGGTACTAAAGAAGCTCGTCATGGTTCAACAGGTGCATGTACTGCTCCAGGTAGAACCAAAAAAGGTTTGAAAATGGCGGGACATATGGGTGTTGATCAGGTTACTATCCATAATAGAAAAGTAGTAAAAATCGACACAGAAAATAATGTAATAGCAATCAAAGGACCTGTACCAGGTTCAATTAATTCACAAGTTATTTTGAAAACTAAATAAAATGAAAGCACCTCTATACAAACAAGACGGCACAGAAAACGGTACAGTTAATTTACCAAAGGATATTTTTCAAGTTGAAGTTTCAGAAGGACTTTTGCATGAAGCCGTGGTTAGGCATTTGGCTAACAAGAGACTTGCACTTGCTTTTGCTAAAACTAGAAGTGATGTTTCAGGTGGTGGTAGAAAACCATGGAGACAAAAAGGAACAGGTAGAGCACGTCAAGGTACAATCAGAGCACCTCACTGGAGAGGTGGTGGAGCAGTTTTTGGACCTACTGGTCTTGAAAATCATGCAAAAGATATGCCAAAGAAGATGCGTAGAAAGGCTCTTTTTGGAGCATTGAGCACAAAAGCTAAAGCAAAAGATGTTTTAGTTCTTGAAGAATACAAATTAGACAAGCCAAAAACTAGAGAATTTGCAAATTTACTAGCAAAATTACCAGTAGGAAGAAGATTATTAGTGGTTACAGCAGGAAAAGATGCTATCATTGAAAAAAGTTTGTCAAATATCCCAAATGTTGAATATGTACATGCAAATTTCTTAAATGTACACGATATTTTAAAGGCTGAAAAAATTCTCTTTTTGAAAGAGGCTATTTCTAAAACTGAAGAAATCTTTCTAGGAAAAAAATGAATTCACATCAAGTAATACAAGGCTTAATAAGCACAGAAAAAAGCGTTAGACTAAATGAAAAAAATCAATATGCTTTTTATGTAGATCCAAAAGCTACAAAAATAGATATTAAAAGAGCTATTGAGGAATTTTGGAATGCAGAAGTAAAACAGGTACGTTTGGTTAAATTACCAAAAAAGATTCGTTTAGTTGGAAAAGGTAGAGTCTTTACAAAGAGACAAAAGAAGGTAAAGGCGTATGTTACTTTTGTTAAAGAAGGATTTGACATTCTTGCATTTGCAGGAGAAAAGAAAGAAAAAGCTCCAGTAAAAGTAGAAGCAAAGCCAAAAACTACTACTGCTAAAAAAATAACAACAGCTAAAAAGGCTGCATCTAAAAAAGAGGCAGCATAATAAATATTTAAACTTATCGCATTGAGATGCGGACAATATCTCTTTAATTAATTAAAAATGGCAATTAGAATTGTTAAACCAACGACAGCAGGTCAAAGAAAGATGAGTTACTTGGTAAAAAATCATCTTTCAAATGAGGATCTACCAAAAAACCTGCTTATCAAAAAGAAATCAACATCAGGTAGAAATGCACATGGACACATTACGGTTCGCCATAGAGGTGGAGGAGTAAAGCGTCATATAAGAAAAGTGGACTTTCTAAGAGCAGATAAAATGGGAATTCCAGCTAAGGTAAAGGCACTTCATTATGATCCAAATAGGAGCGCATTTTTAGCACTGCTTTATTATGTAGATGGTGAAAAACGTTTAATTATCGCTCCAAAAGAGCTGGAAGTGGGTGATGAGATTGTTTGTGACAGAGAAGCAAAAATCAAAACAGGAAATCGCATGATGCTTAAAAATATTCCTGTTGGTTATAAAATACATGATTTAGAAATGTATGTTGGCAGAGGAGGGCAGATAGTTCGTTCTGCTGGTAGTAGTGCTAGATTGGTGTCTCTTGATGGTGAAATGGCTCAAGTAGAGCTTCCGTCAAAAGAGGTTAGATTGTTTAACAAAGATTGCTTTGCTACAATCGGTGAAGTATCAAATGAGGATCATTCACTTGTAAGAATAGGTAAGGCAGGACGTGTTAGAAAAATGGGTAGAAGACCGCAAGTTCTCGGTAAATCAATGAACCCATGTGACCATCCGCATGGAGGTGGTGAAGGGCATACATCAATTGGTCTTATACATCCAAAAACTCCTTGGGGTGCACCTGCTCTTGGTAAAAAGACAAGAAGCAAGAGAAAGCCTTCAGGTAAATTTATTGTAAAGCGTAGAACATCACGCAAAAAGAAATAAAATATTTTTTAATTAATTATGGCAAGAAGTTCAAAAAAAGGTCCTTACGTTGACGAAAAACTATTAAAAAAAATAGCTAAACTAAAAGAGGCAGGCAATAATAAGGCGATTAAGACTTGGTCAAGAGCATCAGCAATCCATCCAGATTTCGTAGGATTTACACTTGCTGTTCATAATGGTAAGCAGCATTTACCAGTATTTGTAACTGAGAATATGGTTGGGCACAAATTGGGAGAATTCTCACCAACACGCAAATTTAAAGGTCATGGTGGTAAGCTTGCAAAGCAGCAAGGTAAATAAGCCTAAATATTGTAAATATAAGCCTTCTAGTAATAGAGGGCTTTTTTGTTTTATGGTTTTTGTATAAAAAATGTGTTCAACTGTTTAAAAAAAAGATAGGAAGGAGGTGTTTTTATTTGTATTACTTCCGCTTCTTACTCATCTGTTTCTTGTATAAAAAATGTGTTCAGTTATTAAGAAAATCATTTAAAACATTGCTATTACTACATCTCTCTGTGCTGTGAGTAAAAAATTTGTTCAAAAAACAGTAAATATATCAATAAAATACATAAAGATGCTTATGATTCAAAGATTTTCCTAGAAGGACATAGTTCAAAAAGCGGGCATTTGTCGCATTTTGGACGATTTGCTATGCAGATATTTCTGCCATGTGTTACCATTAGATGATTTATTTTCCCCCAATCTTTTCTTGAGAAAGTCTTGCATAAATCTTGTTCAATTTTGTTTGGATTTTGATTTTTCGTGAGATTTAGTAGTTTACTGATCCTTTTGACATGTGTGTCAACAGCGATGCCATCTGTGACATTGTATCCTGTTTCAAGTACTATGTTAGCGGTTTTTCTGGCGACGCCATTTAGCTTGATTAGTTTTTCCATTTTTTTGGGGACTTGATTTTTATGTTCTTTGACTATTTTTTCTGATAATAATTTTAGGTTTTTGGCTTTTTGTCTGTAGAAACCAGCTGAGTAAATCATTTTTTCAAGTTTTTCTTGATCCATTTTGTGTATATCTTCTGCTGATTTCACATATTGAAAAAGTTTTTTGGTTAATTTATTGATATTTTTGTCTGTACTCTGAGCAGAAAGCACTGTTGCAACAAGTAGTTGAAATACATTTTCATGATCTAGTGCGCATTTTGCATGAGGATAGGTATTTTTTAAGATTTCTAGGATTTTTTCTGCTCTTTTCATGGTTTTATGTTATAATATGAGCAAATTTTTTAAAAGACATGAATAAAAAAATAGCAGTTCTATCTGGTGACGGCATAGGTCCCGAGGTTATGAATGAAGCTATAAGAGTGCTTCAAAAAATAGGACAAAAATATAATCATAAATTTGAATTACAAGAGGCATTAATCGGTGGGGCTTCTATTGATCAATATGGCGAACCGCTTACTGCTGAAGCTTTAAAGATATGTGAAGAGTCTGATTCGATATTATTTGGATCTGTTGGGGGTCCAAAATGGGATAATTTACCAAGGGAGAAGCGTCCTGAGGTAGGTGCTCTTTTACCTTTACGTAAGCATTTTAATTTATTTGCAAATATTCGCCCTTCAGGTGTTGTAAAAATGCTCAGAGACTCATCTCCACTTAAAAATGAGATAATCGGTGAGGGGTTTTCTTATACTATTGTTAGGGAGCTTACTGGTGGAATTTATTTTGGTGAAAAAGGCGGTGATGAGCAAAATGAGGCATGGGATAAGATGGCTTACTCAAGGTCTGAAATAGAGAGAATAGCTCGTGTAGCTTTTGAGTTGGCGAGAAGTTCGAGAGGCAAGTTAACTAATGTGGACAAGGCAAATGTTCTAAAAACCTCAGTGCTTTGGAGAAAGGTGGTTAAGGAGATTCATGCAAATGAGTTTAGTGATATTGAGCTTGATCATTTATATATAGATAATGCCACAATGCAGATTCTTACTCGTCCGCATGATTTTGATGTTATTTTAACTGGCAATATGTTTGGCGATATTTTGTCTGATGAGTCAGCGCAAATTTCAGGATCAATTGGAATGATGGCATCAGCTAGTTTAAATGATAAAAATTTTGGTTTGTTTGAGCCAATGGGTGGTAGTGCGCCTGATATTGCGGGACAGGGTATTGCAAATCCAATTGCACAGATTCGCTGTGTGGCTATGATGCTGGAGGTCTCTTTTGGTTTAAAAGAGGAGGCAGAAGCTATTGAAAATGCTATAAAAAAGACCTTAGATGATGGAATTATGACAGGTGATATATGGATTGATGGTGCTCAAAAGGTAGGTACAAAAGCTATAACAGACGCCATCATAGAGCGTATTTGATTGCTTGTGTTTAGTTTTTTAAAAAGAGTGGATTTGTCCGCTCTTTTTTTATCGGTAATTAAATTTAAATAATTCTAATAGTAATTTAGAGAGGGTGTTAGATCTTATTTGCGATATCTATATTTAACCCCCTCTTTTGTTTTGCAGTCTTGAGAATGCTTCTTGGTGATTGTCTTTAGGGAAAGTTAAAGGAGTCTTTTGTGAAAGCAATTGTCTTTTATCAAAAAGTAAATGATAGCTCTGATGGAAAATTCTCTCAATCCTGAGTCGGTTGGATATAAGTGTCTACCAAATAGAGTGCCAGAAGCAGAAGTTCTTACACCTGGTGAGGCGAGATGTTGTCACAAGATAGTGTAGGTTGATGAGTGGGTTTGCCTGCATCAAATTTGATGACGACTTTTGCGAAGTCATTGTTAGATTTGATAATGGATAAATGTTTGATGTCCTGTTAATGCCATGGCATCAATAGGAAGGAGCTTGTAGTAGAACCAAAAAATTTATTCTTATGTGGAGTCTTGGGTGACGTTAAAAGAATTCCTAGATTCATACTTAAAGGAGGTCAGGAAAACAAAGAACACATAGGAGGGCCGAAATATGCCCTCCGTGTTTTGTGTTTTTATAAAATTATCCCTTAAACAGCATTCTGATGTCATTAAATGTCACCAGTATAATAAGCATCAAAAGTAGTCCAAATCCAATTGTATGAATCAGGGCTTCGTGTTTGGCTTTTGGCTTTTGTCCTGTGATTAATTCAGCAAGTAGGAACAATAATCTGCCTCCATCAAGTGCTGGAAATGGCATTATATTTACAACGGCAAGCGATACAGATATAAGCCCCATAAATATTATCAGTTTTACAAAATCACCAATTTCAACTAATGTGTGAGTCATTTTAGCGATACCCACAGGTCCTGCAACGCCCTCAGGTGGTTTAAAATTTCTCACAATATTCACAACAACATCTCCTAGCATTCCTACTGTTTTTGCTGATATTCTTGTGGTTTCAGTTGTAGCAAATACAAAAGCCTTGTGTGGTGCTAGTTTGATTTTATTTACTTTTTTGATTGGGGGAATAGTGTTAAAAAGTCCGATTTCGTCTATTGATTCTGGTGTAAATATCTTGACCACTTCGTCGTCACCTCTTTTTATCAAAAAGTGCATATCTCCACCTGTTAATCCTTTTTCAATGATTTTATCAAGCTCTTGAGGTGTATTTATACTTGTGTTATCTACTGCCTGAATAATATCTCCCGCTTGTAGGCCTTTTTCTTGAGAGTATTCTGTTGCTTGAAGTAGCTGAACTCCGTCATGAATTTCCACGACGCCTTTTTCGATATTTGCTTTTAGGTCATCAATTCCAGTAATGATAGGATCTGCCCCAATTGAATATGCCATTGTAAAAAGCGCAATTCCAAGAATAAAATTCATGATAACACCCGCACATACTACCAATATACGACCCCAGATTGGTGCATTGTTAAATGAATGTGGGTCTTTTTCGCTTTTGCCTGTCATGTCGTCCTCGCCAAGCATTTTGACAAATCCTCCAAATGGTATGGCATTTATTGACCAAATCATTTCTTCGGTTTTTGTCTTGTCCCTGTATTTTACTTTTGATTTAGTTTTTTTACCCCATACTTTTGGTGGTAGCCCAAAACCAAACTCTTCAACACGTATGCCAACTTTTCTGGCAGCCAGGAAGTGTCCTAATTCATGAATAATGATTAATACTGAAAATATTAGTATAAATGCGATTATTGATTGTAGATAAATCATTTAATTTAAAAAAATTCTGAAAAATGCACACTATTTTGCCACCTTCGTTAAAAATATCATTGCCATACTTCAAAAAAATAAGCTTAAAAAAGAAGCTATATATTTGATTCCTGGGATTTCGTCTATGATTTTATGCAACTTATCTTGTTTTTGTATCTCAAATTCGGCATTTACAAGGTCTTTTTGAAGTTGGATTGATCTTTTAAGTCCTTTTGGGATTTTTTCTTGATCTATTTTTTCCAAAAAATTATCAATAGCCAGTAACTCTCTTTTGTTTAAAAAAATGCTTTCACAGGTATCACATAGATCTATATGAGAATCAAGAAGTTCTAATTTTTGCATTTTCTTATCGCATGTTGCACATTTTTTCATGGTGTTTTAAACAGTCATAATTTCTTGTTCTTTTTTCTTGCTTAGTTCATCAATTTTTTTATTGATATCATTTACTTTTTCTTGCAGGTCTTTTTCAGCTCTAAAAAAATCATCTTCAGAGATTTCCTTGTCATCTTTTTGTTTTTTGAGTTTAGATTGTACATCATGACGGGTGTTCCTGACTGCGATTTTTGTTTTTTCTAAGATGGAGTGTGCTACTTTTACAACTTCACGTCTTCTTTCTTCTGTTAAGACTGGTACATTTAGTCTAATTACAACTCCGTCATTTTTAATGCCAAAGCTTACTTTTGAATTTTGTTCAATGGCTTTTTCAATTGGGACTAGTGCTGATTTATCCCATGGGTCAATTAATATTGAGTTTGAGTCAGGTATTGAAATATTGCCCATATGTTTAATTGGCTGCATTGCTCCATATAGTTCTACTTCTATATCTTCAATCAATCTTGCATCTGCACGACCAGTTTGAAGTGTTGATAATTCTTTTTTTAAAAATTCGTATGTTTTTTGAAAACTTTGTTCAGCATTTTGTATTTCTTGCATTTTGATTTGTTAAAAACTTGTTTAAGTTTAGCAATTTTGCTTTTAAAAGACAAGCGTCCCTGTCTTTTCTGAGATTGCATTTATGAGTGAATCTTCCTCAAATATATTAAATACAATCATGGGAATTCTTTTTTGCATTGCTAGGGAAAAGGCAGTTTGATCTAGTACTTTTAATTTTTTTTCAATAGCTTCTTCGTAGCTTATTTTGTCGTATTTCTGGGCGTCTTTGTGTTTCTTTGGGTCTTTGTCGTAAATTCCGTTAACTTTTGTGCCTTTTAGGATTAGGTCTGCATCAAGCTCAAGTGCTCTAAGTGCGACAGCTGAGTCAGTAGTAAAAAAAGGACTTCCTGTGCCACCTGCTATTATTACTACATTTTTATTGTTTAGTGCTATTCTAGCTTTTTTTATATTGTATCCATCAACTATTCCGCTAAGCTCTTTACTTGAAAATAATTGATTTGAAATTAAGTATTTATCCAGCATGCTAGAAAAAAGCATGCCATTCATAATAGTCGCCATCATGCCAATTTGATCTGAATCAGTATCCTTGATCTCTAAATTTTCAAAATCTCTTTTTCGCCAAAAATTACCACCTCCTATAATAAGGGTGATTTTGATGTCTTGATCAGTGGTTTTTTTTAACATTTTTAAAAAAGCATCTACTTTAGGCTTGCTAATCGGTTTTTCTCCTTCTGCAAATGTCTCTCCGGAGATTTTTAATACTACTTTTTGATATTTCATGTGGATATATTTTTTTATATTTTTTCATATTTTTATTGAAAAATAAAGATTACTCTTGCAAAAAAGCCTTTTTACTGGCAATCTAATCTCGTGAATAAAAAAATAAGAGCCGTTCAAGTGGCACAACATTTAGGCATTTCAACTCAGGAGCTTAGAAAATTTATAAGCGAGGTTAACTTTGGAGTTAAGCCGTCTGATCGTGAATTTTCAGAAACTATTGCAAATGGCATAGTTCGTTATGTAGCTAGAAAATTAAATAAAAAAGTAGCTCCATTGATAACTTTTGAAGATGAGGAAGAGCAAATAGTTGAAAAGGAGACTGAAAAGGAAGAGGTGCAAAAAGAGGAGTCAGCTTTGGAGCGCCTTTCTAATATTGCAAAAGTTTCAAGAGGTGATAAGAAAGAAAAGGAAGAAGAGGAGAAGAAAAGAGCTCAGGAGAAAAAGAAAAAAGAAGCAGAAAAGAAAGAAAAAGAGCAAGAGGATAAAAAGAAAAAGCCAAAGGCTATTTTTAGAAAAATAGAAATATCCCCAGAAGAAGCAAAGAAGCATAAAAAAGATTCAGATGAAGACCAAAAGCGTAAATCTAAAGAAGAAAAAGAAAAGGAAAAATTAGAAGAAAAAATATTTATACAAAAGAAGAAAGCTCAGCCAGTTTTTAAGAAGAAAGAGGGCATGGTCGAGCTTCCAGAAAATATTACTGTTAAGGAGTTTTCAGAAAAAGTTGGCATATCGGTATCAAAGGTCGTATCAGCACTAATGAAAAATGGTGTTATGGCTACTATTAATAACACTATTGATTTTGATACTTGTGCAATTGTGGCTGAGGAGCTTGAAGTTCAAGTTAAGATGGCACAAAAAGAGGCGTCAACAGAAGATTTATTTGCTAGAGATTTAGACAAGCTTTTAGCTGATGAAAAAGAAAATTTAAAACAACGTCCAGCAGTTGTTGCTGTTATGGGGCATGTTGATCATGGTAAAACAAAGATACTTGATGCTATTCGTAAGACTCATGTAGCAGAGGGTGAGGCAGGAGGTATTACTCAAAGAATTGGTGCTCATCAAGTAAGCAGAAAAGGTAAGATAATTACATTTTTAGATACTCCTGGTCATGAGGCTTTTAC
>JAOARU010000031.1 GCA_025210675.1 Candidatus Altimarinota bacterium
AATCACCTCTTCCTGAGCATTAAAATCAACAAAAGCCCCTATACCCTCTGTGCTATTATCAAGTGGCGCTAAAAACGACTGAGACTCAATTTTTGGCAAAAACACACTATGCTCATCACCAAGACTCTCAACCATGCCCTTTATCGCAGCGTACATTAATTCTTCATCATCTAAATCATCTGCCTTAATATATCTATTATGCACCATATCCCAAACCTGATCAAAAACTTCTTCTTTTTGTTTTTTCTTACCTGTATTAACTATAACTGTTGTGTCTTTTTTATCACTAAATATAAGCTCATCTGCCCTAGTGATTTTTTGCATATTATAGAGAAGCTGAGCTGCCTCGAGTTTTGTCAGCTTACTATTTACTCCAAATTCATTTTCCGAAATAGAATCAAGCAAATTCATCTCAAGCGCTTTTGCTATCACGCCTCTATCTTTTGATGACCTAGGAAGATCCCTAAAACCATCAATCTCAACAAAAAGCGGAGTTGCAATACCCTCAGATCTAAAAAGAATCTCAAGAGCCTCAAGCCTAGTCAAAGACCTATTAGGATAAAATTCACGAGCAGTTTCCAATATGCCCATACGCCAAGCTTTTGCCACATATGGAGCATAATTCTGCTTGTCTATATCACTGAATGGCTCTAGGGTTTTTTCATCTTGTTGCAAAAAAATCTCACGATTCTTTAATAACCACATCACATAATCCCCCCTTGAAATATAACGAGTAGGATAAAATCTAGCACTATTTTCTATAATACCCTGATCATACAAAGCCTCAACCTTTTTGTCATCAGTATCAATAAAAGCCAATACTGAACTCTGCGACAAAAACAAAAACAAAGCTATAAAAGCTGATGATAATTTTTTAAACATATATAAATAATAAAAATATTAATATCGGGAGTTAATTATCCCACCTAAAGCAATAAAAAACAATAACTAAGCCTTTTTGAAACCAGCTCCAAACATCTCCCAGAAAAATTTTTCAATAAACAACATAAACATACGATAATCATTCAAACTTGTTTCAATTTTTCCTGTTTTCATACCCTCATCAATTTCAAGAATCTTTAAATAAGCCTCTTTTATCTCATTCAATGTAAATTTTTTACTAACTGATTTCCAACGATTAAAAACCCAAGGATTCATACCTATTGCTTTTGGGTCTTTGTCCTTTTCAACAGCATAAATCACCTGCAATAACTGCCTTAAAGTAGGTGCGATATCCTTGAACAAAATCATTTGAGGCACGCTGCCAGCATTTAATTCTGTATGCAAAATAGTGAGAATTTTTTGCACATTAGCATCTGACATTGAATTTGCCAGAGCAAAATCAGCCACCATGCTAGTCTTTATACAAAGAGATTCTATATCACGTTCGGATATTGGCTCTACCCCCTTATAATCAACAAGCTTCTTGATATCTTGGTCAATTTTATACAAATCACCGGCACAATACTCAGCCAAAAAACCACTAGCAGAAGGCAGCATCTTGCCACCATATTTTGCCACACGCCTCAATATCCACTCACAAAGCTCTCTATTATCAAACTTATTAAAAATCTCAGTCTTATAGTCCTTTGTTAACTCTTTATAAACCTTGGTACGCTTATCTGGCAAAAATGATGAAATAATCACTACATTTTCCTCAGGAAGCTCCTTGAGTGAACTCAATATTCTCATAAAAAACCTCTGAGAATCCTCAATTGGTCGTGTTAATTTTGGTGGAAAATTTTCAATGAAAATCACCCTCTTATCACCAAAAAAAGATGGCGTCAAAATCTCACTAGCGATCTCCGTACACCTCTGATTCAAATATCCAGACACATCTCTATCAGGCAAATCAAATGAAGCATAAGTCACGTTAAACTCGCCATATTTATCCACAGAAAGCTTTTTCCATTCTTTGATTTTTTCTTTTATTAAAAACTCCTCCTCGCCTATAAATAAAAAAACTTGCTTCATATATTTATTTTGCATTAAAAAAACTTTAAAATAAAGTCATGAGTGAAAAATTTGCAAAAATCATCGCCTCAATGCCAAAAACAACTGGCGTCTACAAACTCAAAGACAAAAACGGCGAAATAATATATATCGGCAAAGCAAAAAACATAAAAGACAGGATCAAATCCCATCTCCAAGGCACATCTGTGTCATATAGAGCCAAAAAAATGCGAGATGCCACTGAAAGCGTAGACTACACAGAAGTCAGCAACGAAACCGAATCCCTAATCCTAGAAAACAACCTAATCAAAGAACTAAAACCAAAATACAACATCTTACTCAGAGATGATAAGTCTTTTTTCTTTATAAAAGTCACATTAAATGAAGATTTCCCCAGGATACTACTAAGTCGCCAAGTTACCAAAGACGGATCTCGCTATTTTGGACCAAAAACCTCATCAACATCAGCCCGTAAAACCATTGACCTTTTAAATAGTATTTTTAAATTTCGCACCTGCAAATTAGACATCAAAAGCAACGGAGAGATTAAAATCCCCAACAAAGGAGCTATGAAAATCCCCTGCCTTGAACATCATATCAAGCGCTGCGATGCACCCTGCATAGGCAAAATAAGCAAACAAAAATACAATGAAAGAATAGAAAATGCTTTAAAATTTCTCAATGGCGACATAAAACCAATCCTCAAACAAATTGAACAAGAAATGCAACAATCTGCCCAAGAAGGCAATTTTGAAAAAGCAGCCCTAAAAAGAGATCTTATGTTTGCTATTCAAAACTTCTCAGAAAAACAAATCATTACTGATGTTAGTGATTTTACAGGTGATGTACTAGGATTACATACTCAATTTGAAAAAATGTTTTTTCATTTATTTGAAATCAGACAAGGACGCATCATTAACAGTGAGGACTTCTTTGTAGATCTGGGAGATGACCCCGCTGAGTCATTATTTGCCTTTCTTAGAAACTACAAAAAGATAAAAGACAAAAAAAATCACATCATTCTCTCTGCTGATATTTTCCCTGAAAATGAAAAAGAATCATGGGAAAGCTATTTAAATGCAGAAATAATACTACCAAAAATAGGCAAGAAAAAAGACCTAATTGAACTAGCTCAAAAAAATGCGGAAAACTACTCCAAAAGAAACGCTCCGCAATTTTTAAAAGCCAAAGACAGAGAAAAAGAAGCCCTAGAAGAACTAAAAGAAAAACTTGATCTAGGCAAAACTCCTGAACGCATTGAAGCATACGACATATCCCACCTGCATGGGCAAAACAAAGTAGCCTCAATGGTAGTTGCTGAAAACGGAGAAATGAAAAACACCCATTATAGACACTTTAAAATCAAAAGCCTCAAAGAAGGTGACATTGATGATTTCAAATCAATGGCAGAAGTAATCAGCCGTCGCTTCAAATACCTTGAAGATCTTTCTGATGAATTTACATTCAAAAAAGCCACCAAAAAAGACCTAGAAAAAATAAAATCCAACTTAATAAACGAAGAAAAAAACTACCTAATACTCAGAAAAGGTGATGATATAGCAGGATTTATCCGTGAATATGTATACGAAAAAGAAAATTTACACTTATTAACTGATATTTTTATTGATAAAAACTACAGAGGGCAAAACCTAGCCTATTACCTAGTAAAAAAAGCAATATCTCGCTCCAAAGCAAAAAAAATCTACATAAGAGCATTTAACAAAGAAATGCTCCTAGATATAGGATTTATTGAAATCAAAAAGACACCAGAAATCCTTGAAAAATCACCAATTCTCAACCTAAAAACAAGCTGCAAAAGCAAAGATGAATACCTAATAATAACCAAGAAAAAACAAGATGAAAGCTTTACAAAAAAACCAGACCTAATATTAATAGATGGCGGCAAAGGCCAACTAAAAGCCGCTCTCGACTCTATACAAGACAAAAAAGGCGTAGTATTTTGCGCACTAGCCAAAAGAGAGGAGGAAGTCTTTATAAAAGGATCAAAAAAACCAATAGACATCACGAAAGACTCAAAAGCAGGATTGCTACTTCAAAAAATCAGAGACGAATCTCATAGATTTGCAGTAGAATTCAACAGAAAACTACGAGACAATAATCTATTTAAGCAATAACTTGATTTTTAAATTTTTTATTGCAAAAATCAATATTTAAGTCTATCATGGATTTCCATTTTTTTGAAGGAGATGAGAGAAATAGAAAAAGTTCAAAGAATTGAGCCAGAAGAAATAGGCTCTAGAACTCAAATCAGGCTTTTTACAATAGGCGACCAAGGAGAGAGATGTCAGCATATACTAGCCTCTAAAATAGAGACAGGAATCCAGAACCCAATACTAGAAATCCGACAAAGCACTAATGATAGGCTAATTGGGGCAACCATAAAACCCCCGATAGCAACAGGCAAAGAAGTGAAAATCAAAGACAAAGACGCCGAAAAAGCTTCAAAGGAAACAGTTAGAGAAATTCAAGCAACAGGACTTTTAGAAGACACACTTACTCCTGATGCAATCAAGCAACTTGAACAAGATTGGGTAAGAAGAGATGAAGAAATGCCAACAATAGTGCCATTTGGAAAATCAGCAAAAGAGTTATTAAGCCGCACAAGAAATGGGGAAAAAGAAAAAGAAAGAACTACAGGACTTCGACAAGAATTAGCCACAAGGAGAAAATCCTCAAGAGCTGCAATAGAGATAATTACCAAAATAGAAGAAGGGACTCTTAATATGAGCCTAGATAAATTAAAAATAATCGCCAAAGACATAGATAAATCTGGCAACAAAGAAAAGGCTGCAGAAGAAATAATAACAGCAAAAATTGATGAAGACCATTTTGTAAGAATGGGAATGTCAAGCGACGGAGAAATGGTGTATTTTATTGTGGTTACAATAACAAAAAAGTATGTTATTCCACCGAAATATCCAAAATTTAACCCAAGAGATCAATATAAAAAAACAGGACTCCTTGCATCACTTTTGCAAACTATGACAACAAATGACACAAAAGAAGATAAGTCTTAAATTTATAAAAATCAACCCAAGCCTCACCTATTGAACAGAAACACTCTCAAAAGATTGGATTTATACAATTGGGTGTTTTGGTGTCTGAGAATATAGAGATTAAAAAGCAAATTATCTATTTTGAACAAAAAATGTGTTCAGAGGTACTGGATTAACCAGCAACAGCGAAGCATTACAATAATTTTAATATGCAATCTAGCTTTTGAACAAAAAATGTGTTCAGCATTATGAGTTTGATTGTATTTTTAAGCTTAAAAGATTTACATAGTGAGATTTTTTTAATATCCTCACCCTCTCTATTGCAAATCATTTCACCTCTTTATTGCCGCATATTTATTATCGCCTTGTTTTTTGAACAAAAAATGTGTTCAGAGGTAGCATAAATCCTCTATAAATAAACAAATATCAATTGTAATTATGTCTAAAACTCAATTCTCCCTGTTGTTACTAATCACACCCAAAAAAACATGACCTAATAGTCAATATCCTCCATACTCAAAGCTGCTTAATAAAATCCAAACCCCATACTACACAACACCTCTCCATTCATTGAACAAAAAATGTGTTCAGAGGTACTGCATTAACCAGCAACGGCGAAGCATTACAATAATTTTAATATGCAATCTAGCTTTTGAACAAAAAATATGTTCAGCATTTCAAAAAAACTAAGATTACAAAACCCCCAACTAACCCTAAGCCACTATTTTCTTAATTTTCTTATATTAAAAACCGGACTTGTTTTTCTTAAAGCAAAAAACAAACAAGCAAAGAAAAGCCCACCAAGCACAACAAAGGCAATTTCTAGAAAACTAGGCTTCACATCAAATACAAAAGTCTCTGTGCGAATTTCACCTTTTTTATCTGAAACTATCAATTTGACTTTATTTTTACCAGAATATCTAAAACAAGCCTCAAAAACAGGCTCTGTAATCCTTCTCCCATCTGAGAATTCCCACAAAAATGCCAACTTCTCACCCTCAGGGTCATAGGATTTATTTGCATTAAACAATACCTGCTCTCTTTTTTCTGGCTTTGTATTTGACACTATGGCATTGATTACAGGTCCTTTATTTTTATCATCAAAGTCTTTGTTTTCACCAATTCCATCTTGATCTGCGTCTTGCCACTCATTCTTATCAAAAGGAAACACGTCTTCGCCGTCTACTGCCCCATCACCATCTGTATCTGGGTTGAGCGGCTCTAGTCCTTTTTTCTGCTCATCTTGATCGCTAATTCCGTCATTGTCATCATCTATATCAGAATTGTCACCTATGCCATCATTATCTACATCAGATTGCTCGCTAGCATCATAAGGAAAAGCATCAAAAATATCCTCAATCCCGTCATTGTCATCGTCCATATCAGCACTATCTCCTATTCCATCTTGATCTGAGTCTTTTGACTCCATTCTATCCAAAGGAAATAAATCCTGAGAATCATTGACCCCATCATTATCAGAATCAGGATTTTTAGGATTTAAGCCATTTTCTAACTCTTCTTCATCACTAATTCCGTCATTGTCATCATCAGTATCCTGACTATCTCTGATACCATCATTATCAAAATCTCCCTCTACAAGAATTCTTACACCAACCTTGTCATTATTAGGATTATTGATATTTTCGTCCCAAGGCATAAGTCTAACTGACAAATTATGCACACCTTGAGCATTTGGAACAAAATCAGCAAAAACAAATGCCTCTGCATTTCTAAGCACAGTAAAATTCTGATCTTGCCCTATAAAAGTAGCATCTAATTCATCATAAATCTTAACCACACCTCTCGTGTCTTCATTTGAAGTATTTTTTATTTCTATAAAAATTCTTGTTTTCTGTTGTACAATTGGATTTTCAGGCTCAAATCTAATTTTTGTTTTATCAATAAATAAATCCGCACTTACATGAGGGATCAAACTAATTAAGCCAAACAAGAAAAGGGTTTTTTTAATCATTTATCCTAAAAATAAAGCATCTCTATGGACCATTGGTTTTTGATTAGGCTTACCAATACGCTCCTTGCATCTTTCAATGTCATATCTGGCTACACCAAGCGCAAATGTCTCACCATCTTTATTTTTTATGGCCACTATGTCGCCTTTTTTAAAATTTCCACTTACACCAATAGCGCCAATCGGCAACAAGCTACCTCCATTTTGAGAAATAGCTTCTTCTGCGCCTTTATTTACTATAATACTGCCCTTTTTACTGTCCTCTGATACCGCAATCCATTTTTTAATACTAGACACCTTACTATGTGCCACAAAACGAGTGCATGGAATTTCATTATTTATAACATTTAGCATGGCATTTTCCCTTTCCCCATTAACCAAAATAGTCTCAACACCAAGTCTAGCCAATTTATCAGCCATTTGACATTTAGTTTTCATACCACCTCGACCCATTGATGATTTTGTATCTTGAATATACTGTCTCCAATTATCATTTGGGTTTATTTTCTCTATTAATTTAGAATCAAGCAATTTTGGATCTCCAGTAAAAAGACCATCTACATTTGTCATAATCACAAGCTTATCAGCATTTACCATTGTACTAATCATTCCCGCCAGCTCATCATTATCTGAAAACATACGCTCATCAATAGAAATTGCATCATTTTCATTAATAATGGGCACTATCTGATTAGACAAAAGTGCATGCATACAGTTACTCATATTAAGAAAATGTCCCCTATCTCTAAAATCCTCCTTGGTTACCAATATCTGAGCACAAAAGAAATTGTGCAATAAAAAAGCCTCAAGATACCTATGCAATAATCGAGGCTGACCAATAGAAGCAAACACCTGTCTCTGAGTGATCTTATCTTTACTTAACAAATCTTTCTTTTTTACAAAGTCATTTTCTTTGTAAATATTTTTACCAGCACCACAAGCACCAGAACTTATCAAAACCACGTCTATTTTTTGTTTTTTAATAGCCACTATTTGCTCTGTAATATTTCTAATTGACCTTAGGTTTAAGCTTCCATCGTCATGTGTTAGTACGCTTGTGCCGACTTTTACTACAATTCTCTTCATTTTTATGATAAGATTTGATTTATCCGATTAATATTTTAGTATGAATGAATTAATTTTAAAACTTTCTCCTTTTGTAATATTTTTTATATCTCTTAGCTTCTTGATCAAGTCTTCAGATATCTTTATTGATCATTCTGAGAGATTGGGCAAGATACTCAGTATCCCTTCATTTATAATAGGTGCTACGATCGTAGCTCTAGGAACTAGTCTCCCTGAACTTGCAACTAGTATAGTATCAGTTCTTAAATCAAGTCCAGAAAATGACCTAACTCCAATAGTCCTAAGTAATGTAATCGGATCAAATATCTCAAATGTATTCTTAGGAATAGGGCTTGCTTCAGGCATAAAAAGTATTAAACTTGAAAAAAACCTAATAGATTTTGATTTGCCCTTCCTTTTTATAAGCACAGCCTTTTTGGCACTTTTTATTTATGACGGAATCCTAACTCGCGGAGAAAGCGCCTCTTTATTGCTTCTTTTTGCTGTCTTTATTTTGTCGGTATTTTTTAATGGAGGTGGAACTGTACACAAAGAAGAGGACAAAAAAAACAAAGAAAAACTATCAAGGGACATAAAAAATATAGCTAAATCAACAGGGTTTATACTGCTTGCTGCCTTAATCATCTCAATATCATCTAATTACGTAATTAGCTCCTTAACCGATGTATCTACCACACTTGGCATCAGCAAATCTGTAGCTTCTATGTTTTTTTTAGCGCTTGGAACAAGTCTCCCCGAAATACTACTCTCCTGCATGATGGTCAGAAAAGGCATGTATGGCATGATTGTCGGGAATATCCTAGGATCAAATATCTCAAATATCCTCGGAATTGTGGGAATAGCAGGAATCATAAGACCTCTCAACGTATCTCATGACACATTTACTATTGGTGTACCATTTTTACTAATTGCCACTTTTTACTTCACCTTTACAGCCCTTGATGGCAAATTTAGACGCTGGGAAGGCTATGCTGGCGTATGCTGCTTTATAATATTTTTATTAAAATTGTTCAATGTCGCCTGAAAAATACATGCAGATGGCATTAACCCTAGCAAAAAAAGGTCTACACCACACATCTCCCAATCCTATGGTTGGTGCAATAATAGTAAAAGATGACAAAATAATAGGACAAGGCTATCACAAAAAATACGGAGGACATCATGCAGAAGTAGAGGCTTGCCTAGATGCAGAAAATCAGGGCTTTTCACTAAAAAGTGCCACAATGTATGTAAGCCTAGAGCCTTGCTGCTTTGAAGGCAAGACACCAGCCTGCACTGACTTAATAATTCAAAAAAAAATCTCCGAAATATACATAGCCACACTAGATCCAAATCCAAAAGTAAACAGCAAAGGATCTGAGATACTAAAACAAAATGGCATAAAAACACACATCGGAATTCTATCTAATGAAGCTGAAAAATTAAACGAACGTTTTTTTTATGCTGAACGCAAGCAAAAAGCCTACATAGCTCTAAAATGGGCACAAAGCCAAGATAAAAAACTAGGCTACATAGGACAAAAAACCCAAATCACAAACCAAGAATCCATCAAAAAAACCCACGAATTAAGACAAATCTACGATGCAATTTTAATAGGCTCCAAGACCTGCCTGATTGATGATCCTCAGCTTAATGTGAGGCATTTTAACGGAGAAAAAAAAGATCCAATCCGCATAATTCTCGACAAAGACAAAAAAATCCCAAAAACAGCCAATGTCTTCAAAGACCAAAACTATATTCACTTAACACGAGATAATTTCAAAATTAATAAAAATAATCAATTTAACCTAGAAGAACTACAAAAATTTCTCTACAACAAAAACATAAAAAGCCTCTTAGTTGAAGGAGGAGCAAAAACCATAAAAAGCTTTATTGAGCAAAAAATAGCTCAAAAAGCCTATATATTTACTGCTCCAAAAACCCTGGGGCAAAATAGTATTAATCTTGATCTGAAATTTGATTCAGAATTAATAAATCAAAAAAACCTAAATGGTGATGACCTTAAGGAAATAAAAATCACATACTAATTTGCCAAAACAACAAAAATAGTGTTAAATTAATAATCCATGAAAAAAATACTATTTATAATTGGCATTATTTTAAGTATTCAATCTACAAGTTCTAGTGGCTTTTTTGAAGCCACCAATCAAAACATAAAATCCCTCAAAAAAAATAAAGCTACCTATATAATCACAGATATTGAGACATACGAAAAAACAGAAATCCAAGAGCTTCAAAAGACCAACAAAAAGATCATAGCCAGACTAAATCTCCTAAAAGCAAACACATACAAAAACTACTGGAATCCAGAATGGGATTATTACAAGACAGCTCCTGATTGCTTTGTGCTGGATTATGACTTTGACAAAGGCGAATTTACCTATAAAAAACTTTGTCCCTACGGCATAGAGCCTTTTTACAATGACGGTGAGTATATTTATGTGAAATATTGGTATAGTTTTTGGTATAGAGATGTGATCCTGCCTCAAATTCAAGAAATAAACAAAAAAGGCTTTGACGGAGTACTTTTTGAAGATATGGACGATTTTGACATAATTAAAGGCGGCAACCACAATCGCCTCTTTGAACTTTTTAAAAAAACAACTCGCCAACTAAACACCAAAAAAAACATCTTAGACTCTAATGGAAAATTCATAAGACTACTTTCTAAAAAGCAAATGCAGAGATTTTACATGTTTACAAATGGTCTTTATCTAGATGACTTCTTTGAATTTCCCAAAAACACAATTGTTAAAAACTATCTCCTAATTAAAAACTTACATAAATTTGGTATAGATATATTTTCCAATAACAAATTACCAATCAAATACATAAAGCAAAAATAGCTTTTAAATAAGCTTTTTATTATGATAAGATAAGCTTGTTTTATCAAAAAAAATGCTTGATTTAGAAATAACAAAAAAAACATTCCCCGAACTAGAGGAAGACATATTAAAATTCTGGAAAGAACAAAGGATTTTTGAGAAATCAATTGAGCAAAATACAAAGCCCTTTCGTTTTTATGATGGACCTCCTTTTGCCACTGGACTACCTCATTATGGACATATCTTAGCAGGCACTATCAAGGATGTAATTCCACGCTACAAAGCCATGTGTGGTCATCGTGTAGAGAGAAAATTTGGCTGGGATTGCCATGGGCTTCCAGTAGAGTATGAAATGGAAAAAGAGTTATCACTAAGCGGAAAAAAAGATATTGAAAAGTATGGCGTAAAAAACTTCTGTGAAAGCTGTCGTGGAATAGTTCAGAGATACACTTCAGAATGGGAAAAAACAGTCGTCAGAATGGGGCGCTGGGTAGACTTTGAAAATTCCTACAAAACAATGGACAAAGACTACATGGAGTCTATTTTATGGGTATTTAAAAGCCTATGGGACAAAAACCTAATCTACGAAGGGCATAAACCAATGCACATATGCCCTAGATGCGCCACAACACTCTCAAATTTTGAGGTATCAATGGGATACAAAGACAAAGATGACATCTCATGTATCGCCAAATTTGCACTTGAAGGAGAGCATAATACCTATATCCTAGCTTGGACAACTACACCTTGGACACTACCATCAAATATGATGTTAGCAGTAGGAGCTGACATAGATTATGTAAAAATAAAAAAAGACAACGAGACACTAATCTTAGCAAAAGATCTACTCGGTAATTTTGAAAAAGAATTAAGCAAAGAGCCAGAAATAATAGAAAAATTCAAAGGCAAATCACTTCTCGGAAAAAGCTATACACCACTTTATGACTGTGCAACTCACCTAAATGGCAAAAAACACCAAATAGCTATTGCTGATTTTGTATCCACTGAAGACGGTACAGGAATAGTACATATCGCACCTGCATTTGGTGAAGACGACTTAAAATTAGGAGAAAAAGAAGGCGTGCCTTTTTTCCAACCTGTAAATATCGAAGGAACTTTTACTGATATTGCACCTGATTTCTTACAAGATCGTGAAGTCCTAGAAGCCAATAAAGATGTCGTAAGAGACTTAAAAGAACGTGGATTAGTATTTCAATCAAAATCATATCACCACTCCTATCCACACTGCTGGAGATGCGATTCACCACTTTTAAATTTTGCTACTTCTTCATTTTTTGTAAGAGTAGAAAAACAAAAAGAAAACCTAATAGCTACAAATAAAAATATCCATTGGACACCAGAACACCTAAGAGACGGTCGTTTTGGAAAATGGCTCGAAAATGCAAGAGACTGGTCAATCTCAAGAAATCGCTTCTGGGGAGCACCAATCCCCGTCTGGAGATGTGACTCATGCGATCACAAAGAAGCATTTGGCTCAGTTCGAGAAATCGCCTCAAGAGCAAACAAAAAAGGTAAAATAATGATCGCACGCCACGGAGAAGCAGAACACAATGTAAAAGGCATAGTATCAAGCAATATAGACTCACATTGTCCCCTAACTGAAAAAGGCAAAAATCAAGCCAAAGCATTAGCAAATGTGATAAAAGATGAAAAAATAGATATGATTATCTCCTCACCCCTT
Source organism: Candidatus Altimarinota bacterium (assembly GCA_025210675.1). GTDB lineage: Bacteria > Patescibacteriota > Gracilibacteria > CAIRYL01 > JAOARU01. The sequence continues at coordinate 12,553 of JAOARU010000031.1, forward strand.
CAAAGAACACGTGAGACTACAGAAGAAATCTTAAAAACCCTACCTGAAAGCACAAAAGTAATTTATGACGAAAGAATTCGTGAAATAGAAACAGGCGTCAAAGACGGCTGTGCAATCGAAGAATGGCAAAGCATGTTCCCTGACTTAAAAGCCAGATTTTTTGAAGCACCAGAAGGCGGTGAAAGCAAGGCAGATGTTGAAAATAGAACCAAAAAATTACTTCAAGAAATTTACGATAAGCATTTAGATAAAAATATCCTCATAATTACCCACGGAGCAGTATTAAGAGTAATTACAAAGTTTTTTCACAATCTAAGCATTCAAGAAACATTTGACGTACCAATTGAAAATGCCCAATTAAACACTTTTTCATTTGGATCACTACCTACAAATGATTTTGGTGAAATAGATCTACACAGACCATATATTGACGATGTACACATGGACTGCCCTCATTGCAAAAACAAAATGCAAAGAGTACCTGACGTCTTAGACTGCTGGTTTGAATCAGGTAGCATGCCCTATGCTGAAAAACACTATCCATTTGAAAACAAAGATGAATTTATTGATCTATTTCCTGCTGATTTTATCGCAGAAGGATTAGATCAAACTCGAGGCTGGTTTTACACACTTCATGTCTTAGCAAATGGACTATTTAACCAAGAAGCCTACAAAAACGTCATAGTAAACGGAATAGTACTAGCAGAAGACGGTCAAAAAATGAGCAAAAGCAAGAAAAACTACCCTGATCCAGAACTAGTATTTAGCAAGCTCGGAGCAGACAGTGTTCGTTTTTACATGATGAACTCACCAGTTGTTAGAGCTGATGACATGCGATTTTCTGAGGCTGGAGTCGAAGAAACAATGCGAAAAGTACTACTTCCACTAAAAAACTCTTATGCCTTTTTTGCATCACTCTCAAACATTACAAAATGGGAACTAAAAGGCAAAAAATCAAACTCAAAACTAGACAAATGGATTCTCTCAGAACTCAGAGAATGCATCAAAATAGTCCAAGAAAACCTAGACACATACAACCTAGATCATGCTGCTAGAGCTATTCCTGAATTCTTAGAAAAATTAACCAATTTTTATATTAGACGTAGCAGGAGGAGATTCTGGAATGAAGAAAACGAAGCATTTGAGACGCTATACACAGCACTTTTGACTATATCTAAAGCACTTGCACCTTTTATGCCTTTTTATACAGAATCACTCTATCAAGAACTTTCAAAGATAACCCCAAATGCAAAAGAATCTATCCACCTAGAGCAATTTCCAAACTACCAAAATTTTAATGACGAACCAGAACTAAGAGAAGAAATAGGCGCCATCAGAACAATAATATCCCTAGGACTTGCAATCAGAGCAAAAGAAAAAATAAGAGTACGTCAACCACTTCAAAGCTTAAAAATAGCTCTACCTCCAAGAATTTCTCAGGATATCATCATGCAAAATGCTAATATTATCAAAGAGGAACTAAATATTAAAGAAATTGAAATCCTCGAAAAACCTGAGCAAATAGCAGAAAAAATAGCAAAACCAGACGCCAGAAAAATAGGACCTCGCCTAGGAAAAGAAGTCCAAAAAGTTATTCAAGAAGCCAAAAATGGTAATTTTTCAGAAAAAGGAGACCAAATCAAAGTTGGAGACTTTATCTTAAACAAAGACGAAATAGAAATAGCCTATCTGCCAAAAGAAGGACTTAGCGTAGAGAGTGCAAATGGAATCGTAGCATCACTTGAAACAGAGATCACAAAAGAACTTCGCAATGAGGGTATTATGCGTGAAATAGTGCGTCATCTTCAAGACATGCGCAAAGAAGCTGACTATCAAATTGCAGATCGCATCAAAGCATCAATTAATGGAGCAGATGACATAATGGCTGTATTTAAAGATAAAATAGCAGAAGATGTACTAATCGATGAATTTGCAGATATAGATAAGCCAGACCAAGAAAAACAAGTAGAAATCGAAGAATTAAAAATAAGCCTAAAAATCAAAAAATAAGCAATAAACACTTAAAAACACCTGCAATTAATGTGGGTGTTTTTTAAATGACAAAACAAACTATTAATACAAATAACTAAATCTCTCCCCCTTATCTCATCTCTCTCCCCTATACAACTCTTGATTTATTTATTATATCTTTTCTACAGATTCTAAATACAAACCATGATGCCTTATTACCTATTCCTTTCCTTCTCTTCTTGCCCACTCAAACCCGCCACCTATCTACTGAACAAAAAATGTGTTCATTAGTTGGAAAAGAGGACAACAATACGGCTATAAAACTCGTTAAATAC
>JAOARU010000002.1 GCA_025210675.1 Candidatus Altimarinota bacterium
TTACACCTTCATCAGCATCAAAATCATAAACCTCAATAGCTTGTCTGCCTGATTTTGCAAAAATTAGAGCTAGATCAAAAGTGCGTTCCCCTTGATCTCTAGGCTGAAATGTATATTTGCCATCGCCTGGAAGAGTGGCGTTTTCGTCGTCTGGTGTTGATATGATGATTGTGCCTGTGTAGCTTTTTACAATACGTCCCTGTTTATCTTTGGCTGTGATTTTTAGATTGTTTTGATCGCTACCTACTTTGACTTTATTTGGGAAATCAATATCAAAATGATCAATAGGGCCAAATAATTCTTCATCAGCAGAAAAATTTGTCGGTTGACTATTTGAATCATCACTTGATGAGCTTGTGGCAAACATATTTGCCTGATAGAGATTGCCTCCCATTGGTTTTTCTATTTCTGGTTCAAAAAATATGATTTTTTCCCTATCTTCAAGGACTTTATTGGTAGTTTGATCAATTACTGTGATGTAGCTAATTCCTGCTTTTTTAGATGATAAATGAAAATAGGACACGCCTTTTTCATCTGTTCCTGATGATTCTGATACATTTTGAATTATGTCATCTGGGCGTGATGAGATCACTAGAACATTGTGATTTGAGACAGGATTGCTATAGGTGTCTTTTAGGCTGATTTTGAGAAGTGAGGTGTCTTTGTTGTTTGCCTCAAGCGAAGGGGGTTCAGATGTAATTTTTGAGCTTACTTCTGATACCTCGCCTGCATATACACTAAAAGCTGTTTTTGGAGCGTTTTCAAAATTTTCGTCTTTGTAAAATGCTAATACTTGATAAATACCAGCTTTTTTTGTGTGAAATCCAAGAAAGTTTGCATCAGCATATCCTAATTCATCTGTTGTGGCAGGAATTTCCACTATTGAGTTATCTGGTTTTTTTACTCTAAATATGATTTCACGTTCTGGATTTATCTTTGAAGTCTTAAAGCTTGTTGAATAACCCGCAACAGTATCATTTGTATTGATATGAATAGGGCCTGATTCAGCATTGGCTTGATGTAAGCACATTATGCTAAGAGCTAATATTAGCGCCGTATTTTTAAGACTTTTAAGCATTTTTATTTTTGTTTCTAATTATTTTCTCATAATTTAACTAAAAAATCAATACTATGCTTATTGTTAAGCTATAATTTAGTAAAAATTTTATTGACAAATTAGATAATTATATTACAGTGATAATATCAGTTGAGAGAAGTGGTTGGGTAAAATGGTCGAATAATTAAAGATGTATATCATGGAAGCTATCTAGGGTGTTTTGAATTTCTTTTTAATTGACTGGAGCGAGCTGGTTTTTGTGTTTAGTCTTATTGCTTTTCATGACTTGCAGGTTAAGGAAGTTGTTGATTTTGAGTTTATATGGAGGAATATTTAATAAAAAGGTATTTGATGTGGTATTTGAAAACGTCAAGGTGCTGTGTGTGTAAAACCATAGCCCCTTTTGGGTGATCATTTTAGAGCCGTCCTATTGTGGCGGTTTTTAAATATAGTTTTGACAAAAAATATTAATAAATATAAATCAATATTTGGCAATCTCAACCCTTTTAAATGGTGGAAAAGGGTTGAGATAGTTCGTTTTTTAAATATAGGTTATAGTAGTAATTTTGCCGGAAGAAGTAAGGCAAGCGTTGGAAGATTGTATTTTTGCCTATTATAAAATCGATATGTATCTCTTTAGTAAAATCATAAAAGGAAATACAATACAGGCTGTTTGCAAGGAGTATTGCGATTTTAAGCTGTATTTTGCTACAATACAGCAGCGTAGAATTGGAAACGACAAATTTTCCTAAGGAGACAATATCTTTTCTTGGGGAGATTTTTTTTGATGAGATGTTTTTTAGCCCCTCAAAAAAGAGTCGCTCAGATTATTTGAACGATTCAGTAATTTTCTATTGACTTGAATAATTTTTTATATTAAAATAACAAACCACTTTGACTTAGACCTTTAAAAAATATGATATAAAAAAGACGAGGAGACTTTGCACTTGCTTAAATTAGTGTTTTAGCAGAGGTGGTTCCTCGTCTGGTATTGCTCGAAGTGATGTTAACATCTTTAGGAATTTGTCGAACCTAGATGAGAAACGATCTACGAGCAGTTGGGTGCATCTTCGTCGACTCGGCGAAAATGTCGTTTTGTCTCCCTACTGTTCTTTGGCATTTTGGTGAACCGAAATGCCAACGGTCGTTTTTTATTTTTGTCTTTTTTGGTAATGCTTTAAATTATTTGATTTAAGGCATTTGGGTTTTTTATTTTTGTTTTTGTTAGGCCTCCAAAATTAATGGAGGATACTTTTCGGTGGTCTCGGCCAGAGTCGATTGGCCATCGAAAAGTAGGGAGGAATAGTTCCAGAAGTGAATTTTTATAAATTAAAACAAGAAGTTTTCTTATGTGCTTTGTGTATATTAGCTAAGACATTCTTGTATTTGTTTAGGTTTTTTATGAAACCATTCCTCGCTACTTTTTTGTTTTTATTTTTTAAAGATCAAGTTATTATACACGTACTTTTGAGGAAAATCAAATCATTGTTTCGATTTGCTTCTCAAAATTCATCTTTCATGTATATTATAAAATATTTTTATCACCATGTCAAACATTAAAGGGAAATTATTTTTATTAATTGGTCCATCAGGTGTAGGAAAGGGGACTGTGATAGGAGCACTAAAAGAAAAGCATGTATCTGATTGGGTTTTTCCTGTATCTGTGACAACAAGAGAAATGCGCCAAGGAGAAGAGGAGGGTAAGACTTATTTTTTTTACACTAAGGATAAATTTAAGGAGGAAATAAAAA
>JAOARU010000032.1 GCA_025210675.1 Candidatus Altimarinota bacterium
CCGCTAGACGAACGGGCCATAGTTACTTATTGCAAGCTTCCTCCAGTTGGAGTGTTACTTCCTTGAGTGATATTTTCAACTATACGTCTCATCATCTCGGTGATTTTACTCCATTGTATGTAAGAGATCAAATCAAAATTAAATATACTTCCTAATATAGCGATAATTGTAACTGCAAATATAGTGATGATAAGACCGATAATAGCGTAGCGAATGGTGTGAACGGCTTGTTTTACTTTGTCTTCTTCTCCTCCTGATAATATAAAAGATATACCTCCTATAAATATATAAAATACTGACATTCCTGCGGCAAATATGATTGCCAATGCGACTCCTAGATTAGCAATATCTACAAAGCTAAATCCCGTATCTCCTGCTTGAATTACTGGTGCAGTTGTGGTTTTTTGGGTGCTTGCTGATGTGACGGGCATGAGATCCTTTGATGTTTTCTTAGGAGTTTGGATATTGTTTATATCTTGAAATTGAGTGTCTTGTTCAAGTTCAACTGCTTCTGGTGTATCTATAATCTCAATTGATGATGAGTGCATTTTTTTTTGAAAAAATTATTTTTCTTCTATGATTTTAAGGTTAATCTTTTTGTTATATTTGGCTCCAACGGCTCTTAGTAATGTTCTGATTGATTTTACTGTTTTGCCATTTTTGCCAATAAATTTACCCACCTCATCGCCTTGCATTGTAATTGATGCAAGTATACCTAAATCATCTTCTCTGACTTCTAATGAAGCTTTTTCAGGAGCTTCAAGAAGTCCTTTTATAATATAATCTAAAAAAACTTCTATTTGTTTAATGTCAAATTCCATATGGATTTATTAAGATTCTTGGTTTTCAGCTGCAGTTTCCTCTTTTGCTGCCTCTGCTGCTTTTGCTTCTTCTTCAGCTTTAGCTTGAGCTGCTGCCTCTGCTTTTGCCTTTGCTTCTTCTTCGGCCTTAGCTTTTGCTTCTAGTTCAGCTTTTGAAGGTTTTGTGATGCGAGTTGGAATGTATTTTTCACATTCTTTAATACCCTTACTAGCGCATAATCTTGCTACGCTGTCTGATGGTTGTGCTCCTTTTGAAACCCAGTATTTGATGCGGTCTTCTTTTAAAACACATTCTTTTGATATTGGATTAAGGTGTCCAACGATCTCTACAAATCTCCCTTTGACTTGGCGTGATTTTTCCGCTACTACTACACGAAAAAATGGAGATTTTCTACGGCCTTGTCTTTGAAATCTAATTCTTAGCATTGTGAAAAAAAATCAAATAAGATTCTCTAAAAAAATTAAAATAAAGTCAATACTTTTATGTGGTTTTTACAATCACATCATTTATTATTATGGAAGTATACTTTTTTTTCAAGTGTTTAATTATATTTTCTTTGTTAATAAAAATTACGTGTGCAATTGATGAGTCTCTTGTTTCTATGTATATGGTATTTTTTTTGAATTGAACTCTGTTTAAGTTGATGTTTAGGTTATTTTTTATAAAATCCCTGGTTTCGTCTGAGATTAATGAGGAAATTGATTCTGTATCTAGCTTTTTGGCTTTTAAGACTTTGTTTAATACTTCTTTGATGCTTTTCATTAGTCTTGGATTCTTTGAATAAATCTTTTTTCTGTTGTGTCTACTTTTAATTTGTCGCCTTCGGTTACAAATAGGGGTACTTGAATTATTAGTCCATTTGAAAGTGTAGCTGGCTTTGTGCCGCCTTGTGCTGTGTCTCCTTTGACTCCTGGAACTGTTTCTTTAACCTCAAAAATCATTGTAAGAGGTAGGTTTACGGAAATTGGGTTTTGTTCAAAGTGTTTGATGTCGTAGCTTTCGCCTTCTATTAAAAATGGAGCAATATCTTCAAGGTTGTCGCCTGGTATAAAAAATTGATCGTAGTCATCTTCTTTCATGAAGTTGTAGTTGTCGTCTTCTTTAAATAAGTATTGTGCTTTGAAATATCCTACATCGGCAGGTTGAATTTTGTCATTTCCTTGAAATGTTTTTGCGATTTGATTGCCTGTTTTGAGGTTTTTGAGGGTTGTTTTTAGGACTCCTCCGCCTCTGGCTTGTTTTGAGTGGATAAATTTTGTTACTAAGTATGGTTCATTTTCAATTACTATTGTGTGGCCTACTCTGATTTCACCTATTGAGTACATATTTGTATAAAAATAAGCATATAAAATCTGCCACGAAAAAGAAAAAAAATCAATCCTTGCTTTTTTGTATAAAGTAGGGCAATATCAAGATGCTTTCCTAAACAGAGATTTTAACTTGAGTTAAAATATTATATATAAATCATATAAATTTACATATATACAATAAAAATTCAGTATTATTTGATTAAATTTAAGAGAAAAAAATCTCTGAAATTGGAAAGAATGCGTTATTTTCCAATTTTTTTTATTTATAATGGAATATCTACTACTAGGAGCTACGATTGGTGTGATGGTAGGTATGGGCGCAGGTTTTTTCTTTAAAAGAGAGGATATTAGAAGAAGATCATTAGAACTTGAAGCAGAAAACGAGAGAAAAATCAGACAGGCAGAGCAAGAGGTTCACAAAAAAGAAAAAGAAGCCCAAGAGATCATCAACCAGGCAAAAGAAAAGTCACATGACATTATGAGTGATGCAAAGGATAAGGCTCATAAGTTACAACAAGATGTTGAAAAAGAACTCACTCGTTTAGAGGAGAAAGAGGGTGTTTTGAAGTCAAAAACAGAGGATCTTGAAAAGACACTCAAATCGCTTGATGTAAAGCAAGACAAGCTTGATGAGATGGAAAAAGAGCTCAATGAAACTATCTCAGAAGAAAAAGGTAAGCTAGAAAATATCTCAAAAATGTCTGAATCAGATGCAAAAGAGCATCTTTTAAGTCTTGTTGAAAGGACATTTGAAAAGGATATTATTGAAAAAATGCGTCGTTCTGAGGAGGGTCTCAAGGAGACTTTGGAGGATAGGGCTAGAAATGCAATAGTTCAGTCTATTCAAAAAATTGCTTCTGAGGTAACGTCAGAGTCTACTATTACTGCCGTAAGTATCCCAAATGATGAGATGAAGGGGCGTATTATTGGTAGAGAGGGTCGCAATATAAATGCTTTTGAGCGTATTACTGGTACTGATGTTATTGTTGATGATACTCCTGGTGTTATCACAATTTCAGGGTATGATTTGCTTAGAAGATTTATTGCTAAAAAGTCCCTTGAGAAGCTGATTGAAGATGGACGTATTCATCCAGCTCGTATTGAGGAGATTGTTTTAAAAACTACTGAAAAAGTAGATAAAATGGTAAAAGATTTTGGCGAGCAGGCTGTCTTTGAGGTTGGAGTTTCAGGGCTTCCGTCTGAATTGATAAAGATTCTTGGAAGATTGAGATTTAGGACTTCTTATGGTCAAAATGTGTTGAAGCATTCGATTGAAGTGGCTCTTCTTTCTGAGGCTATTGCAAATGAGGTTGGTGCTGATGCTGAATTGGCTAAAAAGGCAGGATTGTTGCATGATATTGGTAAGGCTGTAAGTCAAGAAGTGGGTGGTAAGCATGCACTCATTTCGGGTGATATTTGTAGGAAATTTAAGCTTGGTGAAAAATTGATAAATGCTATTGAGGCTCATCATGAGGATAGAGAGATGATTTGTCCTGAGGCGTTTATTGTGGCTGCGGCTGATGCCATCTCCGCATCTCGTCCTGGAGCAAGAAGAGAGACTGTAAATGCTTTTATAAAGCGTATGAAGGATCTTGAAGAGATTGCTTCTTCTTTTGGAGGAGTTGATAAGTGTTTTGCTATTCAGGCTGGTCGTGAGATTAGAGTTATAGTTGATCCAGAGAAGGTGACAGATTTAGAGGCAAAGAAGATTTCTTGGGATATTGCAAGAAAAATCGAGTCTGATATGTCTTTTCCTGGTGAAATCAAAATTTTGGTTTTGAGAGAGACTAGAAATGAAGATATAGCAAGATAGTTGGGTTTGAGTTTTTTAAAAAGAGAGGTGTTTAGGCATCTCTTTTTTTTGTTTGAAATAAATATTGCTAAATCTTTTTTTATTTTGTAAAAAATGTTATAGTGCTTACGCATTTTTACCTCTTATGTTAGAGTCAAAAAAGAAAATCAAAAAACACATGGGCAAGTTTGTGCTTGGTATTGTTGTTGGGTCTGCTGTTGGGTCTATTGTTGGCTTAACAATGGCGCCTAAGTCAGGTAGAGAGCTGAGGGGTGATATTTCAAGGCAATCCAAAAAAACTTGGGGTAGGATTGAGGGGGTAATAGAAAAAAGGTCAGATAAAAACACTGTTTGGCATGTATTAAATAAAATATTTGTGAGAAAAAAACGTGGAGATAAGTAAAAAATATATAAAACCATTTACATTGCCGATTGATGCAGAGGTCAGGATTCCTGGTTCGAAATCTATTAGTAATAGGGCTTTTGTTTGTGCTTCTTTGTGTGAGGGGGGTTTGGAATTAGGTAATCTGTTAGAGAGTGAGGATACTATGGTTATGCGTGAAGCTTTGAGTCAGTTTGGTGTTGATATAAAAGGTGATATAGTTATAGGAAATGGAGGTGATTTTCAAGAGGGAGATTTTGAAATATATTTAGCAAATGCTGGAACAGCAACTCGTTTTTTGACTGCACTTGCAGGATTGCGTAGGGGCAAGACCTTGATTAAGGGCAAGGAGCGTATGTATGCTCGTCCAATAGAGATACTTTTAAAAGCACTTCGTGATCTGGGTGTAGATGCTCAAAGTGTCAATGGTAATGGTTGTCCCCCTGTTTTAATAAACGGCACAGGACAGATTAGGGGTGGCAAGACTATGATGAGAGGAGATGTTTCTAGTCAGTATTTTTCTGCATTATTGCAGGTTGCGCCGCTTGCTGAAAATCCGGTTGAGATAGAGATTGATGGCAAATTAACATCACTTCCTTATGTTGAGATGACTATCGCAATGCTTAGGGATTTTGGAATCCATATTGATTTTGATGGAAAGAGATTTCGGGTAGAGCCTCAGCAGTATAAGAATCCAAAGTGCTATCAAATTGAGTCAGATGCTTCAACTGCAAGTCATATTTTGAGTATTGCGGCTGGTTTTGGTGGTCGTTGTAAGGTGTATCCATTTCAAGAAAAATCCTTACAAGGGGATAGTAATTTTGTTGAGATTTTGGCTAAGATGGGTGCTAGGTATAATTATGATGAAAATGGCTTAATTATAGAGTCAGATGGCAATTTAAAGCCCTTGGGAGAAGTTGATTTGTCGGAAATGCCTGACGCAGGAATGAATGCAGTTGTGCTTAGTGCTTTGGCTTATGGGGAGTCTTATTTAAAAGGACTTTCAACTTTAAGAGATAAGGAGACAGATCGTATTAAAGCGCTTTCAGGTGAGCTTGAAAAATTGGGCGTTGAGGTCGAGGAGGGTGCAGATTATATAAGGGTCTTTGGTAGGGGTATGGCAGTGATGAAGCCAGCAGAAATAAAGACTTATGATGATCATCGTATGGCGATGAGTTTTTCTGTGATCGGTGCACTTATGGAGGGGGTTGTAATTGATGACCCTATGTGTTCTGTAAAGACATTTCCTAAGTTTTGGGAGGCATTTGAGTCTATGCGTAATTACAAAAATATCGCACTTTCCGGTATGCGTTGTGTTGGCAAAACTGTCTATGGTAAAAAGCTTGCAGAGCGACTTGCTTGGGATTTTATAGATATTGACGCAGAAATTGAAAAAGAGGCTCAAGAATCAATATCAGAGATTGTCAAAAATTATGGTTGGGATTATTTTCGTGATTTGGAGCATGCCGCTTGTCAAAAATTTGCTCAAAAAGAGCACATAATTATATCACTTGGTGGTGGTGCTATAATTTTTGATCGTAATAAGAAGCTTTTTAGGGATTCTTTAGTGGCTTTTTTGTATCAGGATTTAGATATTTTGGCAAAAAGACTTGAGGAGGCTTCAGATAGACCAGCTTTGAATGGTAAATCGCATTTAGATGAGCTGGATTTTATTTGGCATGATCGCAAAGGTAAGTACTTAAAAAATTCTGATATTGTGGTGGATTTGAGTCAAAAAGATGGTGTTGATCAGATTATTGAGGTTTTACATTTAGAGAGATTTTTGAGATCATAATTACATGAAAAAAGTAGAAATTCGTTGGCATTCAAGGGCAGGACAAGGTGCAATAACAGCTTCTGAGGCTTTGATTCAATCAATAGGTACAGAAAGGCATACTCAGAGCTTTCCTGAATTTGGAGCAGAAAAAAGAGGTGCTCCAGTTGTGGTATTTACTAGGATTTCAGATGATCCACTTGAGGCTTTTTATAAGGTAATCAAGCCAAATTATGTGATTTTGTTTGATATGACATTGCTAAATAAGGGGGAGCTTTTATTGGAAGATGTTATAGAGGGTCTTGATGAGTCGGGTACTCTTATAATAAATGCAAAAGAGGATTTTGATCTTGATTTTAAGGGGAATGTTTATAGGATTGATGCAACTGGAATTTCTATGCAGGAAATTGGCAAAAATATCCCAAATGTGCCAATGGTGGCTGCTTTGCTTGCTATTAGTGGTATTAGGGAAAAAGGCCAGTTTGCTGAGTATTTAAAAAAAGCATTGAAGTCGTTGCCTGAAAAGGTACTTGAGGGTAATTTGAGGGCTTTTGATCGTGCTTATAATGAGATTTTTAAGATAAGATGACACAAGCAGAAAAAAATGCAAAAAACGACCCATCAGAGTATACAAGTTGGAAAGATTTGCCTATTGGTGCAGTGATTCCAACTGCTGGTAATTCTGTAAAAACTTTGACTGGTAAATGGACGCCAAAAAAGATAGTTCACATTCAAGATAAATGTGTAAAGTGCAATAAGTGTGTGCCTGTTTGCCCTGAGGCGTGTATTTTAAAGGATAAAGAGGGAAAGATGTGTGGTGTTGATGTTGAGCATTGCAAGAAGTGTGGAATATGTGTGAGTGAGTGTCCATTTGATGCTTTGAAGTTGGAAGATATGGAGTAGTTGATTTTGAGATAAATTTAATTTAAAGATAATGACTCAGGTAAAAATAATTGATGGAAATACGGCAGTGGTTGAGGCTATGCGCCAAATTGATTTAGATGTGGTTGCGGGTTTTCCGATTACTCCTACTTCTAGTGTTATGGAGAAATTTTCAGTATATGTGGATAATGGTGAGCTTGATACTGAGTTGATTTTGGCTGAGAGTGAGCATGCTGCTATGTCTGCTTGTGTTGGAGTGTCGGCAGGGGGTGGTAGAACAATGACAGCAACAAGTTCTCAGGGGTTGGAATTGATGCATGAGGTGCTTTATAATGCTTCAGGTATGAGATTGCCGATTGTGCTTATAAATGGCAACAGGGCGCTTTCTGCTCCACTTTCTATTCATTGTGATCATTCTGATATTATGGCAGTTCGGGATACGGGTTGGATTATTCTCATGGCAAAAGATGCTCAGGAGGCTTATGATTTGACTTTGCAGGCATTTAGAATTGCAGAGGATATGAGAGTAAGGACTCCTATAATAGTGGCAATGGACGGATTTCAGACGACTCATACTAAACAGAGGGTGCAAATTGAAGATTCATCAAAAGTAAAAGATTTTGTAGGTGAGCATAAGACACTTAATCCACTTCTTGATGTGGATAATCCTGTGTCTTATGGAGGAGCGACAAAGCCTGATTATTTTACTGAATGCAAGAGGAGCCAGCTTGAGGGGCTTATTGAGTCCAGAAAGGTGATTCCAGAGATAGCAGGGGAGTTTAAGACTCAGTTTGAGCGTGATTATATAAAAAGTGGTGAGGATTATATGCTTGATGATGCAGATTTTGTCTTTGTGCTTATGGGGTCAATGTATGGCACTGTCAAAGAGGGAGTTGATATGCTTCGTGAAAAGGGTATAAAAGTCGGCGTATTAAGATTGAGGACTTTTAGGCCATTTCCTGCTCAGTATATTCAGGAAAAATTAGCAAATAAAAAAAATATTGCTGTTTTTGATCGAACTTTTTCAGCTGGTGCAAATGGTGCGCCTCTTTTTACGGAGATTAGAAATGCACTTTATGCTAGGTCAAATGCTAAAGTAGTGCCATTTACTGTTGGTTTAGGTGGTCGTGATATTTTTCCTGAGGATTTAGAAGAGTGCATTGGTCTTTTTGATAAGGAAATTGATTATATGGAATCATATTGGCTTCGTCTTCGATGAAAAAACAAAAAATTAATAAATATGCGCAGGATATTCAGGCAGAGCTTGATTTGCATGGAATGATAAGGAGTGAGGCGAATCGTTCGATTGATGATTTTTTAGATGATTCTGTAGAAAAAGGTTTTAAAAAAGTATTGATTATTACTGGAAAAGGGCTTCATTCTAAAGATGGAGAAGTGCTCAGGTCTCTTTGTGTAAGGATTTTAAAAGATAGGGGGATTTCTTTTAAAAATGCTAAGTATAATCAGGGAGGACAAGGTGCTATTGAGATTGATTTGATTGATGATATTTAGCACATAATTTAACATGTGGTGAAATGGTAGAAATAGTTTATAGGTCTGTGTAAAATTTTTTCTAAAAAATCTCTCTTCGTTCGTTCATTTTTCTTAAAGAAATTTCCCTACGACTCCGCACTCTCACTCCGTTCGATTGCTTCGTCTCCGGTCACAATCCTCGCTGAGAGATAACTTAGGGGAAAGTTTGATTTTTGGAATAAAATCATTTCGCTTCGCTTCATAATTTTTTCTCAAAAATCCCTCTTCGTTCCGTCCACCATAGGTGGACTCCACTTCGAGACACTTTTCTCGCTGAGAACTGGCGCCCGTGGAGGGACTCGAACCCCCAACCAACTGGTTCGAAGCCAGGTACTCTATCCAATTGAGCTACACGGGCAAATTTTTACCTATTTCTTTTGCCAAGCCACAAGAAGTGGTGTAGCAATAAAAATTGATGACCAAGTACCAACAATGATTCCAACCACAAGAGCTAATAAAAAGAAAAACAAAGTATTGCTTCCTAAAAACAAAAGTGCTACAAGCGTAAACAAAGTTGATATTGATGTATTAATTGAACGAGCCATTGTTTGATTTAGTGAGTCATTTGCCACATTTGCAAATTTACTCATTGATTGTTCTTGTTTTAGGTTTTCCCTTAGTCTATCAAAAACCACAATTGTATCATGAACTGAAAACCCCATAACTGTTAACAAGGCAGTGATAAACAACCCGTCTATTTCAACGCCATAAACTAATCCCAATAATGCAAATACTCCACTAGTGATGAGCACATCATGTACAAGTGCTACAATTGCGCAGATTCCAAATTTCCATGGTGAGGTATGAGTGGGTACTTTGCGAAATGAAAAAGCAATAAACAAGACAATAGCAACAATAGCAA
>JAOARU010000033.1 GCA_025210675.1 Candidatus Altimarinota bacterium
CCAATCTAGGAATCATAGCAACATTGGTCCCAGAAAAAGAAAAAGCTCATATTGCAGGACTAGAAACCTTTTTAGGATATATGGGATCTATATTTGGAGCACTTATACTTGGCTATATAGCTGAAAAATACTCTTTAAATGCAGTATTTGTAATAATGGCTATTATTGCTGGTGGATTTTTTATTACTGCTTGTATCATCAAATACAAATTTGATATTCAACACAAAAAAATAGCAAATCATCACCATCATTTTATTCATCATGCTCATGCAAAATAAAAAATTTATCACCATCGGCTCGCTGACTTTTGATATTTTTGTACGCCCAGAGCAACACAAAATCATCAGAACTCATACAGAAGACAGTATAATAGAAGAATTAAGCTTTGCTTTTGGTGAAAAAATCAGAGTCCAAGATGTACATGAGTGCTTCGGAGGTGGCGCTTCAAATGTGGCAGTTGGATTTAGCAGACTTGGCATTAACACCTCTGTATTTGGGGCTGTTGGTCAAGATGAATGGGCAAATGGAGTCATAAATAACCTTAAACAAGAAAAAATAGAAACTTCTCATATTATAGAAACAAAAGAAAAAACAGGATTTTCTGTAATCATTAACTCATTTGAAGGAGAGCGTACAGTTCTTGGATATTCAGGAGCAAATCATGATTTTGAAGATATTGATATATCTATCTTTGATCAATATGAAGGCGCTCACTTATGTCATCTTTCAGGTAAGGCGAGTAAAGTATTTGATAAAATTCAGAAATTTTTTATTAAAAACCCTGAAAAATTCCTATCATGGAACCCTGGAAAAGAACAAATAGAAAAAGGCATACAAGAATTTAAAAATTTTATACCTGCAGTTGATGTGATTATATTAAATCGTGAAGAATCAGAGGAGTTTACAAATCAAAAATCACATAAAGGCTCAAATTTTGGCAACAACATATATGATGTCACAGATATTATGTGTAAGTTTTATGAAAATGGCTTCAGTGGAATACTTGTTATAACAGACGGACGCAGAGGAGCCCAAGCAACAGACGGAAAAGAGCTTTATTATGCGCCTATCGAAGAATCACAAAAGAGAGTAGACACCTTAGGTGCAGGAGATGCTTTTTGTAGCGGTTTTTGCGCTTCCTGTATACAAAATCAAGACTTGCAAAACTGCTTAATATTTGGCACACTTAATTCTGCTAATGTAGTATCAAATTTTGGTGCACAAACTGGTCTTTTGACTCAAGATGCACTCAAGAAATACAAAAATACTTTATTAATAAAAAAACAAACACTTAAACTTTAATCCAAACAAAAATGAAAGACATGTCAAAAGCAGCACTAATAAAAGAAATGTTGGATAGTGCAGAAAAATCTATTAGAAGCGCCAGAAGACTTCTTACAGAAGCCTCAGGTGATGCGTCACTTGATAGCATCTTAATGGAGGAAAAAGTCAAAGAACTCTCATCACCACAACACACATCAGAAGGCAGGGTTATTGAGGGCATATTTGACGGAGAAAAAATGATGGACACAGAACAAAATACATATCCTGTCCCTGCTAATTATGCTTCAAAATCAAAATTAGTAGCAGGAGACAGATTAAAACTTACCATTACAGAAAATGGTCGCTTCATATTCAAGCAAATTGGACCAGCAGAAAGAAAAAGTCTAGTTGGGCCACTAACATACGAAGATGGTCAATACAAAGTACTTGCAGGAGGAAGAGCTTATAAGGTCCTGCTTGCTTCTGTTACATTCTTTAGAGCTGAAGTCGGAGACGAAATTACAATCATGGTTCCATTGGAAAATGATTCCGAATGGGGTGCAATTGAAGCAGTACTACCTGAAATAAACAAAGAGAACAACGAAGAATAATTTTTTAGTTTAACATGAATTCCCTATTTAAGTTTTTTATTGAGAGGTTTAGGGTTACCTATATTCTAATAATAGGGGCCACCTTAATGGGACTAAATGCAATATCATCACTCCCAAAAGAAGCTGACCCAGAAGTAAAAGTACCATATGCCATAGTAACAACTATATATCCAGGTGCTTCACCTTCAGACATGGAAAATCTAGTAACCAGAAAAATAGAAGAAAAGCTAGATTCTCTAGAAGATTTAAAAAAAATGACATCAAGTTCAAACTTTGGAGTATCATCAATTAGCGTAGAATTCGAAGCTGATGCTGATTTAGATAATAGTATTGATGAACTAAAAGACAAAGTAGACGAAGCAAAAGTAGATCTACCAGACAATGCAGAAGAGCCAATAGTCACAGAGGTGTCAATGTCAGACATACCTATTGTGACTTTTTCTTTGAGCAATGAAAATATGTCAGACGATCATTTAATAGAAATCGCAGAAGACATTGAATCAGAACTAGAAAAAATAAAAGGTGTATCAAAGGTAAACGTACTTGGAAAAAGAGAAAAAGAAGTAAAAGTATTACTAGACAGAAATAAGCTATCAGGGCTAAATCTATCTGCAGGTCAAGTTGTTCAAAAAATTCAACAAAGCCATATAGATTTTCCTTTAGGAGAAGTAGTGCTTGAAGATGTAAATATTTCTTTAAGACTAGAAGGGCAATTTGAAGGTGCAGAAGACCTCAAAAACCTACCTATTATAAGTGGTAATACAGGCACTATTTTTTTACAAGATATTGCTGAAGTCTTTGAAACAAGAGAAAAAGAAGAATCAAAATCATTTTTGTCTATAAAAGGCGGAGAATTAGGCAAAACTATTTCACTACAAGTTCACAAAAAAACAGGCGGCAATATCATTGAAATAGTAGACACCTCAAAACAAGAGCTAGAAAAAATGAAAGAGCAAGGCAAGCTGCCTAATGACTTAAAGATAGAGATTTCAAATGACAATTCTCAATTTATCAGAGACGACCTAGACACACTTGTAAGCAATGGATTTAGCACTATTATAATAGTGGCAGTATTGTTATTAATTGCTCTTGGCTGGAGAGAATCATTAATAGCGAGCCTGTCTATACCAATGGCATTTCTTTTAACTTTTGCAACCATGAAGTTTCAAGGAGGCACCATTAACTCAATGTCATTGTTTTCACTTGTTCTCTCACTTGGTCTTCTTGTTGACAACACCATAGTTATCACTGAAGGAATCTTTGACAATGTGAATATTCGCAAAATGAACTCAAAAGATGCTGCCTATAATTCAGCAAAAACATTCTGGAAAGCTATCACAAGTGGCACTATGACTACCGTATCAGCATTTGTGCCGATGCTTTTGGTTTCAGGTATTATGGGTGAATACATGAGTGTTATTCCGCTTACTATTGCACCTACGCTAATATGGTCACTTGTCGTGGCATTGTTTTTTGTACCCTGTATTGCAACAAAATTATTTAAAAATGCAAAAACTCATGAGGACTTCAAGGAAACAAAATTTACACATTTTGCAAGAAGTAGACTAGAAAGAACCCTAAGATATTTAGCAAAACACAGAAAGGCTAGAGTTGGGCTATTTTCAGGACTATTTGCATTATTTATAGGAGCATTATATTTACCTGCCTCAGGCATAATTCCTGTTGAAATGTTCCCAGCCTATGATGCCGATTACTTCAATATAAATTTCGAGATGCCACCAGGAACAAGCTTAGAAGCTACACATCAAGAAGCATTACCTGTTACAAAAATTCTAAGAAAAAATAAACATGTAGATAATTTTCTATTTGCTGTTGGAGCTGGAGCTGTTGGTAACACAGGAGGCTCAATAAGAGGTGGTGGTGGAGTATCAAATTCAAACACTGCCTCATTTACAGTTAATTTAACAAGATCAAAAGAAAGAGAAATAACATCTTTTGAAATTGCAGAACAAGTCAGAAAAGAAATAAATAAAATTAAAACATCAGGAAAAATAAAAATAGACGAGCTACAAGCAGGGCCACCATCAGGTAAACCTATTGAAGTTAGGATATTTGGTGATGATATTCATGAAATGGAAATTATAACAAAAGCAATTAAATCTGAACTAGAACAAATTGAAGGTGCAATAGAGATCGAGGACAATATTTCTCTATCTGCTGGTGAATTTATATTTAAATTAAATAAAGAAAAAATAAATTTTTATGGACTTAACCCAAGCACTGTTGCCATGGAGCTTAGAACTTCTATCTTTGGAACTGATGCAGCAGAAATAGCAAGAGGTGAAGATGATATCAATATAAATGTAGCTATAAATTGGGAAAACGAAGACGAAAAACCAAAAACCATCTCAGAAATTGAAAGCTTGCAAATCACTACACCAAAAGGCAAAATAAACATCAGAGATATAGCAGAAGTAAAATTAGAACAAGGTTTTGCTAATATTGACCATGAAAAAAGAAAAAAAATCCTCAGAGTTCAGTCATCACTTCAGGCAGGCTATGCTGTTAAAGAAAAACTTGCAGAACTAGAACAAAGAGTAAAAGAACATGTAGAAGTTCCAAGTAATATAGAAATAGAATTTGGCGGATCAACAGAAGATATCGACCAATCATTCTCAGACTTATTTAACTCAATGATTGTAGCGATTATACTGATTGCATTTATCCTAGTACTCCAATTTCAATCTTTTGTTCAGCCATTAATCATACTACTTGCACTTCCTATGGCTCTAATTGGAGTACTAGGCGGATTCTTTTTAATCAATTGGCCAATTTCATTCCCAAGCTTTATTGGCATAGTATCTCTTTCTGGTATTGTTATTAATGATGCGATTGTGCTTATAGACCGTATTAATGAAAAAAGAAATAATGGAGAAACACTTGAAAAAGCAGTGGTGGAATCAGGAGGAGAAAGAATGAAGCCTATTTTTCTAACTTCAATCACTACCATTTTTGGCATATTGCCGCTCTCTCTTTCAGATCCAATCTGGGGAGGACTTGGATTTTCAGTGGTATTTGGACTTATGTTTTCGACATTTCTAACGCTTGTTGTTGTACCAACACTATTTTATGTATTTGAATTTAAAAACGAACAAAGAAAAATACTAGAAACTAAGATGAATAGATAAGCAAATTAAAAGCCGTGATCTTCACGGCTTTTTTATTATTTACTCTATACCCACATTAATCAGCCTCTCTGCCCCATTTATACTCTGAATATACTCTGCCACCTTATGATGCACATCTTTTTGCCATTCCTGATTATCCAACATTTTTTGTCGAACCTGTGTCGCTGAAATCGGCAATCTTTTCTGGATATCACCTGTTTTTATATCACTATTTTTAAATATCTCTTTTACAAAATAAGAATCAGAATAAGCCTTTTGGAAATCAGGCAATATACTTCTTAAATAATGAACCCAAATCGCATTGTTATTTATATTTGCAATAGGAATTATAGAGCATTTATCAATAATTCCCCCTTCTTCTAAAGCCTCCTCAATCATCACATAACGTTCAGAAGCAGTAAATGGATTTTTGCGATCAAAACTACACTCAGCACTACCAATCGCTATTATTAACTGATCTGGCGATTCTTTTTCAAAAATCTGCTTAATGGCATCCAAATGCCCCAAATGAAATGGCTGAAATCTGCCTATGTATAAAATGCGTTTTTTCATAAATCGTCAGCTCTTTTTTTGGCTTCCATTATACCTCTTTTAAAAATTTTATCAAAATCATTGTCCTTGAGATAATTTAAACAAGCTTCTGTCGTACCACCTTTTGAAGTCACTCTTTCCGCCCAAGTCTTAGCATCTGCATCACCAGCCTCAAATACCCTAGCACTTCCGATAAAGGTGCCCTCAGCTATAACCCTAGCGTCCATCTCAGAAAAACCCATTTCCTGAGCTTGTTCCTGCAAAAACTGACACAAAGAGAAAAAATAAGCAGGACCAGAGCCAGAAAGCGCTGTGATCTTATTGATCTCATCTTCAGTTTTTAAGACAATAGGATACGAAAATGCGGACACTATTTGATTTACATCATTTTGTTCATCTTCATTTAAATCATCAGCAAAAACCACACCAGTAATTCCACTCATAACCTGAGCTGGAAGATTTGGCATAGTTCTAACCACTTTTTTAGTTTTTAAAGCATTTTGCATACGCTCCATGCCTACTCCTGCCATAATAGACACAAAAACCTTGCCACTCACATCTACATCTATACTATCTGCAAAATAATCAAAACCTTGTGGCTTAATAGCAATCACAACAATATCAGACATATTAATAATCTCATTGTGATCTAAGGAAAGAGACATCTCACGATTTGTCATTATAAGACGCTTTAATTTTTCTTCGCTTTTATCACACACAGCATAAGAAAAATCAGCCTCAGACTCAATCAGTGCATCAAAAATTGCACTCCCCATGTTACCGAAACCAATAAAACCAATTTTTTTCATTATTTTTGAACAATAGTTACCTTAAAAGGATTTTTGCTATGTATATTGCCATAGCTATCTTTGAGATTTGGTATCAATACTTGAAAAAACTCACCTTGCTGACTACTCACCCCCTCAATAGTTAAATTGACTGAATTTCCCTCGACTTCTCCATCTAAAATCTTGATTGAATTTGTCTCATTATTGATCTTATTCAAATCTATCACCTTAATATCTTCTTTAAATATCTCCGCAGAAATAGGCTCAGAAAATCTCAGCTCTATCTTATTTAAACCACTAAATGAAGCCCATTGCATAATTGGCGCTTTTGTATCCTTGTTACGAGTCACGCTAAGCTTTTGATCTCTTAATAAATCAAGCTCACAACTTGTGATATTTTCAGTTTTTCTGCAAGTTGTAATATCAAATGAAGTATCCGCAAAACCCCTAAAAGTGACATAATAAGGCGTCTTAATAGTACCTGCCTGCTTAATTAGGCTCAGCATCCATATCTCATCAAAAGCAAAATCAGCAGCATATTTAAACTCATAAACAAATGTTTTAATTTCATCAGGCTCAAGAGTATAAAAATGCCCAAAAACTCCATCTTTTAACTCCAAATCCCCCTCCAAAAGCTCCGTACTAGCAGGTCTCACTATACGTAAATAAGCTGAATAAAGATCAGATTGAAGATTGTAAGTCCCTTGATGATGCATGCGAATCTCAAATCTCTCATTAACCACACCATCATGATCCACATAAAAACTACTCCAATATTCCCTTTGAATAAAGCGATCAGCCTTTCTTCCTCCTAAATTCATATTGTTAATGTGAAAATAATCACCATCTGGCACTTTTCCGGAAAATCCAGCCTTCTCTACATCTTTTTGAAGTGACAATTTTTTAAAACTCATTAAAAAATGCTTTTCCTCTGCCATCTCTCCAAGCAAATTAAAAAAATCACCATAAGAAAGCGGTGAAGTGGCAATCTCTTTTACTAAATCTTTTGCTAAAGGCGCAAAGAAATTTTTACGATTTTTCCATTCTTCCTCATCATGTAAATCTATATCTTTTGCATTTTTCTCAAGCACATCAAACAAATTTGCCCCTGTCAACTCCTCACCTTCAATCTTAAAAGATCCATACATATCAATCAGATGCTCAATAGCATAAAGATCAATACTAAATACAGCATCAAAATCAAAACCAAAAAACCTTGGGTCTTTTTTTAATAAATCAACTGCACGCTCAGCATTTAAGCGGAAATCAAGCGAATATCCTGAATCATGAAAAAGCAACCCCTTGTATTTTTCATCACCTGAAAAAGCCTGCTCTATATAAAAAGGCGCTTTCAGTTGAGGTTTTGGTGGAACAACAGAAATAGAATCAAATACATGCACCTCAGGCACACCATGACTCATTTTTATAATTGCAAACCCAGTAACAAAGCCGCCAGTTGGTCTTAATTCGTTTTCATTTTCAAGAAGCACCAAATAAGTCTTATCTCCAAAAAAACCCATCAAGCTCAAAGAATGACTTGCCATAAAGCCAAAAGGACCTAAGATCACACGAATCAAATAAAACAAAACAAAAACAAATATAAAAATCGAACTTACCAAGATCTTGTGCCGAGATATGAAATCCAGCACCCTTTGCATAAATTTTTTAAAAGAGTACTTTTTTTTGTTCTTAAAAAATCCCATTTTAATCAACTAAAGTAAGCCAATCAGCATATTTATCATCTCTACCCTCCACAATATTGTAAAACTTTTCTCTCAACATACGAGTCATATTACCCTCTTCGCCACTATTACCTATTACCGTATCTTCAAGCTGAGAAATAGCTGAAATCTCAGCAGCAGTACCAGTATAAAATAACTCATCAGATGCCTTTGCCTCCTCCGGACCAATATGTCGCTCAATAACCTCTATGCCTTCATCTTGAGCCAACTTAATAATAGACGCCCTAGTAATACCATTTAAAATACGCCCAAGTGGCACAGTATAGAGCTTTTTGTCTTTTACCATAAAGAAATTCTCCCCTGGACCTTCTGCGATATTCCCCTCAAAATCAAGTAACAAAGCCTCGTGAAAACCTTTTTTATGAGATTCAAAACTTGTTAAAATTGAATTTATATAATGTCCTGCAATCTTTGCATCTGAAATTGTGCTTTGCGGGTGAATTCTAATATATTTAGAGATACATACTTTTAATTTTTCATCACCTAAATATTTACCCCAAGGCCAACAAGCAATAATCACATCAACCGGAGATCCTGTTGGATTTAACCCCATCTTGCCTGCACCATAATAAGCAAGGGGACGAATATAACCTGATTTTTCACCACTTGTTTTCACCACCTCAATAATAGCTTGATTAATCTCATCTTTTGTATAAGGAATATCCATACCAAGCGCTCCAGCAGAATAAAAAAGCCTATCTGTGTGCTCTTTTAAACGAAAAATAGCAGGTCCTTTTGGTGTCTCATAAAATCTTACACCCTCAAAAACTGCACTCCCATAATGCAAAGCATGCGTCAAAACATGTGTGTAAGCATTATCCCAGTCTATTAATTGACCATTTTGCCAAATATACTTAGTCTTTAGCATATTCCAATTGATTTTCATTTTATTTCAAAAAACTCTTTTGATATTTTCTCATCATAAAGCCCAAAAATCAAATAAAAAGCTGCTATTAATATAATTATACAATATTTTATAATATGGATAAATAATTGATCTTTGACATTTTTAGCAGGCAACAGCCTACTAAAACAAGAAAAAAAATGCCTGGAATAGTAATCTTCCTAGCAGACTACGGTATACCGCCATGAAAGACTCAGACCCCTCAATGAGGTAGACTTCTTTAAAGCTACTCCAGACGCTCTTGGAAAAAATTTATCAGTTGAGAAGCTGCCTAGCAACAAAAGTGGAGTAGGGCTTGTGATTAAAAACAAACCTCACAAGCTCTTTGGTTTCGATCGAAGAACTTGTTTTATTTTACTGATTTACAACCTAGGCTTCTTGTGTATTTTTTTGAGATACTAAATCCTGTTGGGCTTCTTGTGCCTCAGCTTTAACCACTGGCGCTTGATTGACATCTTTGCGAGCAACAAATTGCGCTTCTGAGTCTTCTTTTTTTAATCTTGGACGAATTTTTACATAAAACACTAAAGAAAAAATTCCAATTATCAAAAATATCGCACCAAACACAAAAAATCCTCCCCTAAATCCAAAAGCAGAAAAAACCGTACCACCCAATATCTGCCCAAAGATATTACCCATATTCAATACTAATCTCAGCGCCCCTGCACCTTTTTCTGAATCTGCATTTTCCGCTAAACCTTGAGATTTATTATACTCAGCCAAAAACATAGCCTGAGCTGGTGAAAAAGCTGCTGCATAACCTGCACCGCCCAGCATTCCACATACTATCAACACAGGAATACTCGTAGTAGTACTAATCATCACAACAGACACACCTGACATCAAAAGCCCTGACAAAATCATCTTGTGACGACCAATTTTGTCCGCCATTTTTGAAAATGGTATCTGTAAAGCAAAAACAGGTGATATAAACAAAATCATCAATACGCCACTTAACATATTAATAACTGGCTTGTCTTTTGCAAATTCTTTAAGAAATAAAGGTTGATAAGTAACAACCATAGTATCCCAAAAAGAAAAAAGCATGGTACAAACAATCACCCAAAACAAAGGCATGCAAAAGTATTTTGGTGTAAATACCCTAAAAAAATTACTAAAATCACTTGAGACCTCTTTGGTCATTGTTTTAAAAGAGAACGACTCTTTTTGTTCTGGTTTTTTAATTACTATTTCTCCTTTTTTACTTAAAATATCGACCAATTGCTTCTTGGCCTCCTTTAAAACCTCTGTTGTCTGATTTGGTAAAGCTTTTAAAGCGTCCTCCGTCTCTTGAGCCAACTTATTTATACTGTCTTTTGTCTCATCTGGGAGGTTTTTCACCATTTCATTAACTTTTTCTTTCTGATTAAGGCTTTGAAAAACCCCTTTCCAATCCATCAAAGCATGCGGTGAAAACTCCAGTTTTTCCTGAGCGTCTTCTTTTTTATCAAAATGCTTAGCAAAAAAAATCATCACAAAAGCAAGGAACAACAAAAGCATAAATTGCGTAAATGAAGCCCCAATATTAGTCAAAATTCCCGCAAGTATAATACCTGCAACCATACCAAGTGCTTCTGCTACTTTTTTTTGTGAGATATTTTGAGCCATAAACTTCTTGTCAGAAGTCTTGATAATAGCATTTGTAACTGTAATATCGTACAAATCAAAACTCCAACCATATAAAAAAGCTGCCACAAATGTAAAAAGTGACCATCTAAGTGCAGAAAAACTACCAAAACTCGATAAGAAAAATATCAAAACAGTAACCATAATTCCCGCAAGCGCCCAAAGCGTAAGCGAACGAGGTGTTTTAATCTTTTGTAGATATGACCAAATCGAATCAATAAATATTGCAAAAAAACTAGAAGCACCCAGAATCACACCCACAAATAAAATCGCATTTGGGTTATCTGGAAAGCGATTCATTAAAAAACTAGCAATTGAATACGCCAAAATAGTATAAGCAAACATGAACAATGTCGCTGATACATAGGTCATCAACGTACGCTTATCTCTAATTGTTGTTTTTTGAATTATTCCTGGTACTTGCATTTTTATGTTTATTTTTCCTATTATTATAGCAAAAAATAATTGACAAATCAATGAGCATGCTTTTGTTTAAAATTATAATTATCGGCTTAATCTTAATCATAAACCTCATAATAGGACTCTTGATGCTTGGGTCAATTATAGGACACATAATGGGATCGCCTTTTTTTCCGAGTAGTGACAAAAATGTTCGAAAAATGATTAAATTAGCTGAACTCAAAGACACTGATGTGGTTTTTGACTTGGGCTGTGGTGATGGGCGTATAATTTTTGCTGCCGAAAAACATTGCCAAAAATCTATTGGCATTGAGGGGTCATTTTTTGTATATCTACTGGCACTTTTTCGTAAATTTATAAGCAATAACAAGGCTGAAATCCGCAGACAAAATATCTTTGACACAAAGGACCTAGCTGATGCTAATGTGATTTTCGTATTTTTATTGCCTGCGATGATGGAAAAATTTTATCAAAAAATATTTCCATCATTAAAAAATGGGACTAAAATAATATCAAACGGCTTTAATATAAAATCACTCAAGCCAACTAAAACAATACCCCGAGAAAAAAACGAACACCCTGTTTATCTTTTTATTAAATAATTATGGAAAAACTAAATCAGCAAAAAATTAAAATATGCGTACCAATTAAAGAAAGATCAAACACTAAAGTAATTGAAAAACTTAAATTAGCTCAAGAAAAAGGCGCTGATTTATGTGAAATATGGCTTGGGGAAATTGAAGATTTAGACCTAGAGGCAATTTTTACGGTCAAAAAAATACCACTCGTAGTCAATGTAAAAGGAGAATCAGAACAGGGGTCATTTAAAGGAACAGAAAGCGAAAAAGTCGATCTCTTACTAAAAGCGGTTGAAATGGGCGTAGAATATGCTGATATAGCCTACGAAAATCACACAGAAACCATTAATGATTTTGTATCAAAAACAGACAAAAAATCAAAAATAATCATATCTCATCACTTCTGGGAAAATACACCACCCCTACCAGCACTACTTAATATTAGCTCAAAAATGCTCAATCTAAAGGCTGATATAGTTAAATTATGCACAAGCTCAAAAACCCAAAAAGACCTTTTAACAATACTTAGGCTGGCTGAAAATCTAAATCGTAAAAATATTAGCCATATTACAATACTTATGGGCGAACTAGGAAAAAGCTCAAGAATACTGATACCAAGTGTATATGGAGGCGAATTTACATTTGCAACACTAGACAAAAACAGCTCAACAGCAAGCGGTCAATTTAGCATAGATGAAATCAAAGAAGTCGAAAAAATGCTAAGTGTTTAGCCTAAACCACTCTAGCCCATCTGCCCATTCCAAGATTTCTAACATAACCCTTCATCTCAAGCATAATCAAAGTAGAAGATACAAGTGCCGCTGATATGTCTATTTTTTCGATAATTTGATCTAAATACATAGACTCCTCACTTAAAGCATCAAAAACCTTTTTCTCTTCTTGACTTGAAAGTATTAACGACCTTGGCTCAACCTTATCATCTATACCAAACTCCTCAAATATATCCTGAGCTTGCATTACCAATTTAGCTTCGCCCTTTTTTATAAGAGTATTTACTCCTTCTGAATTTGCTGCAAAAGCATTACCACAAAGTGCAAAAACATCACGATTTTGCTCTATTGCCATTTGAGCTGTTATTAGAGATCCTGATTTCTTTCTAGCTTCAATTACAAATACACCCTTGGACATACCAGACACTATTCTGTTGCGTCTTGGAAAATTATAAGCAAAAGGCAAAGTACCAAGAGGAAATTCTGACACAATAGCTCCATCATTTTCCAAAATCCTCTCTGCCAAACGCCTATTTTCATTGGGCCATACATTGTCAATACCAGAACCAAGCACCCCTATCGTACGCCCATTTTGATCTACGCACTCTCTATGAGCTATTGCATCAATACCTCTTGCAAGCCCTGAGATTATAGTTATATCCTTACGCACAAGATCAGGAATAATCCGCCCAAGCGCCTCCTTGCCATACGCAGAATAAAGCCTAGATCCAACAACAGCCAATGGACAAGACTCCTCTTTTTTTAGCTCTCCTTTATAAAAAAGAAAAATTGGAGGTGACGCAATCTCCCTAAGCAATGATGGATAATCATCATCTTCAATAAACATTAATTTTGCACCTAATTTTTCAAAAACCTTATAAGCTGCATCTATATCAAATTGCTCTTTGCGACACAAAAAAGTATCGACAGTTTTTGGATTGATACCCAAGCGGATAAGCTCATCTTCTGTGGCTTTTTGATAAGCATTTTTTAAATTACCAAAATGCTTCCTCAAAAAAGAAATTCTCTCCAAAGTCAAAAAATCAAGATTCGCCCACAAAAAAAGTTCTTCTCGCATAAGTGTATTTTATAGTAAAATCAATTTTGATGAAATCATTTTTCAATAAAGACTGGCAATATTCCTATCAAAAAAAAGACGCAGAAGATCTATATGAAGCCTTTTTGAATTGTAGAAATATAAAAAACAATCATGGTTTTTTGAATCCTGATATTGCAAATTTGAGTTGCCCTTTTGAGCTTTTTCCCAAACTCCCAAAAGCCATAGATCGCATCAAGAAAGCCATAAAAGATCAGGAAAAAGTGCTTGTTTTTGGGGATTATGATGTTGACGGGATCACATCGAGTGCAATCATGCACTATGCAATTTTAAAATTAGGACTAAAAAACACTATCTACATACCATCACGCAAAGACGGATTTGGTTTAAACATGAATTTTGTTGATAATATAATCAAAAATAAATTCGACTTAGTAATAACAACAGATTGCGGCATATCTAACCATAAAGAAGTCTCAAAATTAAATAATCATCAAATAGATACAATAATCACAGACCACCACGAACAACCAAATAAACCCCCTCCTGCACATGCCATAATTCACAATACTCATCTGGTCGGCGCTGGAGTGGCTTTTTTATTTGCCAAAGCTCTTTTAGACGATACTCCTGACTTCTTATTAGAACTAGCAGCACTGGGCACTATTGCTGATCTGGGAATACTTCAAGGCGACAACAGAATCCTGGCCAATGCAGGATTAAAATCACTTAAAAATCCAAAAAACAAAGGCATAAAAGCCCTAATGGAAAAATCATGCATCAATCCAAGCGAAATCAATGCTGAAAAAATAGCCTTTTTCCTAGCTCCTAAATTAAATGCACCAGGCAGAGTATGTCACCCTATAAACGCACTCAGGCTAATAATGGGGCATACCGAAGAAGCTATCTATCTTGATGAAATTAATGAACAACGCAAAGAGTTAACAGAAAAATACATTCAAGAAATTCTTAAACAAATAAACACAAACGACCCCTGTATAATAGGAATAAGCAAAGCTCAATCAGGACTAATCGGCTTAATAGCTGGCAATCTCAACGAAAAATACAACAAACCATCAATTATACTAACAGAGGAAGAAGAGGTGTTCAAAGCCTCATGCAGAGGACCTGATGATTTTCATATTGCGCTTGCATTAGAGAATTTCAAAGACTATATGACCACTTTTGGAGGACACAAAAAAGCAGGTGGTTTTTCACTAAAAAAACAATATATAGACCAATTTATACAAGGATTTAAATCATACACACTTGAAAAAAGAGGCACAAATCCTCCACCACCAAAACTACAACTTGATTTTAAAATCAAACAAAAAGACCTCAAAATAGACCAAATTGAAAAAATCATGCAACTAGACCCATTCGGCGAAGGCTTTTCTCAGCCTGTATTTAGTATGACTGACTTTAATATTAATGGCATCAGGATTCTTAAAGAAAGACATTTGCTCATAGAAATAGGCGGAATTAATGCAATTTGCTTTAATGCACCACATGCTAGCGAGCTTGAATTTAAAGAAATAGCATTTTCACCCGAAATAAGCACTTGGCGCAACGAAAAACAGCTCAAGCTCAAAATAGTAGACATAAAATACTAACCATAAGTCTTAAAGCCTTTTTTGGTAGACATTACCACAACTGAGTCGTTGTTGTTGCTGTTTTCACCAAGAATCATATACCTTGACTCAATGTGCTTAAAATAATCCCCCATTGTAGTTCTAATCATAAGATTTTTGAGTCAGATATTTAAATGTAAACCAGCAATAAGTATCATGAGAAATTTTTGGACCAGCTGATTCAGCATTTACACTTGTCAAAATAAAACTCTCCTCTTTGTTGTAATAAGATTCAGACTTCAAGATATTTTTATCAGCATCACAAGAATTTCACAAAAAAGATGTAATACGAGGAAATAAAGAAAAAAGCCCGGAGGTGTACCGTAGGTACATTGAGGAGCTTTTTTCTGAGATTGACGAAGTAGGACGGTTTTTTGTAAATTCGCCTTATTCTTGAAGATAAGAGCGAATAATATTCGCCGCCTGCCTAATTGCCATTGGAGTCAGGTTAGGCAAACAAGCTCTTGCCATATTTTTCATGTTTGGATCTTGCTTTTCCTTTTCTGAATAAAATAAATAAGCAGGAATAAGAACAATTCCACGCTCTGCAAGTTCTTTGAATTTCTGTTCTGCTGGAAGTGCTTTTTTTCTTTCTGAGGCAATATCATTCATATTAAATACAAAATAATACGAATTTGTTTGATATGTAAATCCTAATAACTCTGCAAATTCTTTTGATATCTTTTGAACGTGCTCAGCATACTGATGACGCTCATCTTCACCAAAAACAATATGACAAATTCCCAAAAACTGAGAAGGTCCTGTTACAAAAGTAGTATGCATAAACTCACCCTTTACACCACCTGGTGCTTTTGCAAGAGTAAGGGCTTTTTTTAAATCTTGATCAGCAGGAAGATAATCTCTTAGGATTTCATTTGTAATAAACTGATTAGTCTCCTCAGGAATCATATAATCAGCAAAACGAAGCCCTGTTGAACGCTCGATTTTTGATCTACCATTGATACGAATTACTCTTTTTGGGCTTTTTGGCTGAATAAAAGTCATATTACTAAAAAATAATGAATATACCTCATCAGTCAAAATAATTGAATTATGCTTTT
This sequence comes from Candidatus Altimarinota bacterium, assembly GCA_025210675.1. Classification (GTDB taxonomy): domain Bacteria; phylum Patescibacteriota; class Gracilibacteria; order CAIRYL01; genus JAOARU01. The sequence goes on from JAOARU010000033.1 coordinate 16,093, forward strand.
CTGCAATCCTACAAATAGTATCTTTGAACATTTCTGTTGCAACCAGGCCTGTTGGATTATTTGGATCAATCAAAATCACAGCCTTTATATTGCCTTCAAACTCATTTATTTTTTTACGTGATTCATCATCAATATCACCTGTTGTCTTGTCTAATGCAACCGGAAGGACATTTATACCTCTATTAATAAAAATTTGATTATAAGGCGCATAAGCAGGAGAAGGCGCTACAACTGTATCACCCGCTTTTAAAAATCCGATCCCCTCCTCACCCATTAACTTAAAAAATGTACCAATACCATCTGATACACCACGTACAAAAATCAAATCATCTGCATGTATTTTTTCTTTTAGCTCTCTTGAATAAAGATCAGCAATTACAATACGACAAACTTTTTCACCTTGAGGGTCATGATAACAACCCCCTGAAACTGAAGCGTATTTGAATACCTCAAAAAATACCTCATCTTTTTCAATAACAATACCTTGAGCATCAGCCATTCTTACTATTTCAAGCAAGAAAAAATCCAATTCACCCAGTAATTTATCTGCTATTTCACGAGAATATTGTTCGTGGGTTTTTTCTTTTACAAATTCCATCACTTCCTCAAAAATCCTAGTATCGTAGACATAGTGATTATCTGGATTATTGATCAATGTATCAATAAAAAGCAAGTATGAATAAAATTCTCTGCCCTGAACACTTGGCGCTCTGCCATAACCTGGATCACCACGAGACAGATCAAAAACACTTCCTTCGCCAACGCTCGCTTTTGCCACTTCTCTAAGATTATAAAGCGCTATCCAAAAAGGATTAGTATGAGCAACATCATAGCCCCATTCATTGTCAACGAAGTTCTTTTTCATATTCAAATTTAAAAAATCCCCCTTATTTTGACATAATTTAAGGCTTTTTAAAAGCTATTTTTTAAATAGAACTGGCAATGTGTTTTTTATAAAAATAATTTTTTTAATACCTTATATTAACTGCAAATAAAAGAATTATATATTAAACATCATGAGACGAGCTAAGCCCACTTAATGGTGAGCGTGCGAGCGAAAAAAAACACACTGACGAAGCAGTGTGCAGTTTTCATGGCTTATTCCTTGTTAAAAATAGTACAATGCGAGGAAGTGGTTTTTGAGACGAGCTAAGCCCACTTAATGGTGAGCGTGCGAGCGAAAAAAAACACACTGACGAAGCAGTGTGCAGTTTTAACAAGGAATTTACAGTGTTTTTATCTTCTGCTCCTGCTTCCATCCTTCTAAAATATCGCCTTCTTCTATTTTTACACTTCCTTCAAACTGAATACCGCATTCTTGATTCTCTTCTATGCGATTTACCTTCTCTTCAAAATGCTGAATTAGCGCAGCCTTTCCTTCTCCGATATTTTCACCATCTCTAATTACAACAATTTTTTGACCTTTTTCAAAATAACCTTTTTCGACCTTACAACCAACAATAAGCGTCTTGCCTTTTGACCAGAAAATCTGCTTAGAAACTGCATGTCCTGTTTTAATATCTTCAAATTCAGGCTCAAGAAGACCTTCGAGAATCTTTTTAAGCATATCTGTTAATTCAAAGATTATATCAAAATTTTGAATTTCAACCTTTTCTTGCTCTGCTATGCGCTTTACTCTTGGTGATATACGAATATTAAATCCAACCACAATACCCTGACTGGCAGCTGCCATCGTTACGTCTGTCTCAGTTACACTTCCTACTCCTGCATGAATTATCTTAATACCAACTTCTTCGTGTTTAATTTTTTCTATTTCTTGTTTTAGAGCCTCAAGAGAGCCATCTGTATCAGCTTTTAATACCACCTTAAGAAATTTCATCTTACCCTTTTTAAGCTGATCCATAATTTCTCCAACACCCATACCTGCACCCTTTTTCTCGCCTTCTAGGGTTTTTATCTCTTCTAATTTTTTTCTGACTATTTTTTTAGATGGAAATACCTGCAAAATCTCACCTGCACTCACGCCAGACTCAAGTCCTGAAATCTGTACCGCATCAGACGGAATTGCTTTTTTGACCTTTTTACCATCATCAGTAACCATTGATTTTACTTTTCCTCCTACTGATCCAATAATAAAATCATCTCCAATCTGGAGAGTACCAGTATTTACAATAACAGTTGCAATAGGACCCATTGACTCATCAAGATTTGACTCTACTACTGTTGCTACTGCTAAGCGCTTTGGGTTTGCCTTGAGCTCGAGCATTTCACTTGTAAGCAACACCATATCAAGCAAAGCATCAATCCCCTCGCCTTTTAGGGCTGAAACAGGCACACAAATAGTATCTCCACCCCAATCTTCAGGCATCAATTCATGATTTACCAATTCACCCTTTACTTTTTCTACATTTGCACTTGGTCTGTCAATTTTATTGATAGCCACTATAATAGCCACACCGGCCTCTTTGGCATGATTTAGAGCCTCAATAGTCTGCGGCTTCATACCCTCATCTGCTGCAACAACCAATATTGCAATATCAGCTGTTTTTGCACCTCTGGCA
>JAOARU010000034.1 GCA_025210675.1 Candidatus Altimarinota bacterium
ATCCAATATACATACCAGGACGCTTTCTAACTGCTTCAAGACCCTCCAAAACTTGTATCTCACTAGCTGAATACTGCTTATTTTCACTCATTTTAAAATTGATAGATTTCTTGAGCATTTTGCCATAAATAAAAGCAAAAAACAAGTTTGAGATTGTTTTTTTAACCTATTTCTCAATTTCAATAATCTATATACCTAGACTACTTCTAATATCTTCGATTTTTTGAACCTCTTCTTCGCTTTTTACTAATTGCTCTTCTTTTTCATCATAATCCTTGTCAATCTCGTCTATCTCTTGAATAGCCTTTTGCAATTCTTCTTCAATATACTCTGGGTATTTATCAGAAATCTCTTGCATTCTACTCCTGGCATTTTCACGATCTTCATACAAAGAAAAAAGTTCATTTTTAAGATGATACGATTCACTTTTTAGCCTTTTATCCTCAATTACAAACATCAGACTTAGTGCGTCAATTACTTCTTCTGCGATATTTTCATCATCCATAAAACCAAGAAGTAGTTCTTTTTCCTCTTGACTAATCGAATGCGCCTTATTTATGAAGTCAATTAAAAACCTCTTTTCTTCTAGTTCTATTTTCATGCTGCCTCAGAATACTTTGTAGAATTATCGTCTTTTTTCTTACAATAGACACCTTTATCTTTAGCTAAGCTTATTGTAGCATAATCTGCAATATCCACAAATATTCCTTTTGAAGTTTTTACAAAAACCACATATTTATCATCATCTATTTTTTTCTCAATAAATGCTCCATAAAACTCATCTTGTGAGCCTATCTTGCCTCTGTTTTGTTCTGTTACCCACTGCTCAAGGTTTTCCACTCCTTCCAGCTTATCAAGCTGTGCTACACGCTCCTGATCTGTAAATACCTTGTAATCATTAACTTTTAATTGTGTCAGGCTGGTTTTTTTATACTTGCCAATTGTCTTAGTAGCAAAGTCTATTTTGTAGCCATTTTTAAACTCAATATAAGCAGGGGTGATCTCCGAAACCTCAGATGAAACAACATCATCATTAATCTTTAAAATATAAACATGCCCTTTTTTAAATCTCTTTTTAAAGCTCTCTAGATTGCTATTTAGCTTTTTTGCATTTTCCAATGAAGACTCTTGGGCTTTTTTACGTCTTTGTGCTGCAATATAACTCATATTTGCACCTCTTGCCCGATTCATTCTTTTAAATGAATCTTTTAAGCGAACCTTTGCAATATCAGCAATATCCAACCCATCTATAAGCTTAAATAATTCCCCATCTCCATCAAAATAAGCATCTACAATCTCTAAAATCTCAGCAGATTTTTTGCCTGTTTTATCAACTAGAAAATTAACTGTATCCTCTCGCTTTTTGCTAAATTCAGAATAAGCACTATTTGAATTAATTTTGTTAATTTTATCCTGAGTATTACTCCTCATACTCTTAAGCTTATCAAGAGTTTTTTGGAGTTTTTGCTCTTCCCAGCCATCTTTTGGGCGAAATCCGGCTGATTCTGCAGTATCCCTGATAGTATCAGTTGCGGTTGATTTAAGATGTCCAATTTTATTTAAAACACCAGTTAAGATACCACCCTCAGAGCGAATATTGACAGTAGTTAACGAATCTATTAATTGACGCTCTTCTTGGATTTTTACGAGCCTTGACTCTGCTTCATGAATAGCAAAATCAATATTAAAAAGTCTCAAATTCAACTCAGAAAGCTGATCAATAGCTGCCTTTCCTACTAAATTCAAATGCGTTTCAAGTCCTGCAATTCTTCTTTTGATAAATCTTTGGCGATCATTATTTAAGCTATCAAGAGCCCTATTACTACGATATTCAGAAGCTACCCATCTACGTTTAATAACTACATCTAATGCTTTTTGATTCATTTCTAAAATAGCCCGCTCATCTAAGGCACTACTATTATCAACCTTGTCCTCAGACAGCTCTGCTTCGGGAATATAATCAAATACGCCTGAATTTAAACCTGTTAAATTTTTCATTTTTATCTAATTATTTTATCATAATACACTTTTTTATTCAAGTTATTTGCCTTTATCGTAAAAATCTGCAAGAATATCTTTTGACTGTATTTAAACGAATGAAACACACTTTGAAAAAACTTCCAAAATCAGAAGTAGAGCTTACCATTGAGGTATCAAAAGAGGCTTTAGCAAAACACAGAGCGCAAGTTATAAAAGAAATAAGCCTCCATAAAAATATTCCAGGATTTAGAAAAGGTCACGTACCTGAGAAAATCCTTATTGAAAAAGTCGGGGAAACAGCTATTCAAGGAGAAACTATCGAGATGGCGATCAATCAAAGCTATATAAAAGCAGTCAAAGAAGAAGGCATACAAGTCATATCAGCACCAAAAATAAGCATTGATAAACATGATCCACTTGTTTACAAGGCCATTGTTGCCATAGTCCCAGAAGCAAAAGTGCCTGAACTAAAAGACATTAAAGTACCAGAAAAAAAGACAATTAAAATTACAAAAAAAGAAATCGACGAGACTAAAAAAATGCTTGCCGAAAGAATGACAGAACTCAAAAAACAAGACAGAGCAGCCAAAAAAGACGACTTAGTGGAATGTGATTTTGAAGGATACGATCAAGATGGAGTACTACTAGAAGACACCAAATCAAAACATCACCCAATTGTAATAGGATCTGGAGCTTTTGTACCTGGGTTTGAAGACCAAATCACAGGACTCAAAAAAGATGACGAAAAAGACTTTGAGATAACATTTCCAAAAGACTACGCAAAAGAAAGCTTTAGAAATAAAAAGGTAAAATTTCACGTAAAAGTACATGATGTATTTGAACGCGTTATCCCTAAATTCGACGAAAAACTAATCGAAAGGCTCACAGGAAGCAAAAAAACAGTTGAAGAAATGGAACAAGAAATCAAAGAATCACTCAAAGAGAAGCATGAAAACGATCAAAAACAAGAACTAGAGCAAAAATTTCTTGAAGAATTAGCAAAAAAATCTGAAGTAGATATACCAGAAGTGCTAATCGAAAGAGAAATTGACAACAAAATCCACAGCCTACAAGAATTTGCTATGAGCAGAAAAATACCTTGGCAAAAACACCTAGAAAATATGGGCAAAACAGAAGAAGATCTAAGAAAAGAAGCAGCAAAAGACGCCGAAAAAGCAGTAAAAGCCAGAATCTGCTTTCAGGAATTAATGAAGAAATCAGCTCCAAAAGTAGAAGAAAAAGAAATTCAAACCAAAATTGATGCAATGATTACTTCAGCCCCAAAAGATCAACATGCTCAAGCCAGAGCGCAATTCCAAAAAGGCTCAGAATCATGGCATGAAGTAGAATGGGAAATGAAAATTACAAAATTCTTTGACGGATTATTTAAATAAAATCAAGAATTCAAAAGGAGTTATGACTATCTGGTCACAACTCCTTTTTTTTATTGTCTCAATTAAAGTCAATGTAGTTACTCCTCTTGATAACGATCTCATAATCAAAAACTCATACAACCATCTTAAAAATTGTTCCATTCCACCAGAAACATCAGCGGAATAAGAAAAAACCCTGTGCGCTCATCATAAAGCTGAGCCTAGAGACCATAAGTCATAACAAGCGACCTAATTAACTCTTCTAAAAAAAAGTCAATGAAATCAAATCCTAAATGAAGGGACTTTTAAAGTGCACTCATTATCCTCATAAAAATAAAAATAAGATCGTCGTTTTAACCATCAAAACAATCTCATGATGCAAATTGATCTTAAACTCCTCCTTCTCATCGGCAAATCTTGCCATCTGCAATACATACTAAGCTGTGTACCAATATCTTACCAATCCCACCAAGGATAACCGGAACGAAAGTTTTTATTGAAATGATAATCAACTTCTCATATACAATAAGTCTCATAGTCTCCTTTTTTTAACAAAAAAGTAACTTAAAGCAATCTTATTGCAAGTTTGTAACTTATAATAATTTTATAAATACAAACATGATTTATTAAAATTCAATAAAAACAAGCTTATTTTTACTTAAACACTAAAAAAACACCTGTTTAGGTGTTATTTAGCACGATCTATGCTCTTCAACACGAACGGTACAATGAATTTTCACATAAATGTGTCAATCTAGCTAAGTATCTACGACGAGATAATCTTAGCTTAATCCCTGTTAAGGGGTGGTCCATCCGCAGATTCCCCTACGGATACCTTGTTACGACTTAGTCCCAATCAATAGTTTCACCTTAGGCGTGCCCCCCTTTCGACTACCAATATGATAATCAAAAGGGGTAACACGACTTCGGGCGCCCCTATCTTTCATGACTTGACGGGCGGTGAGTACAAGATCCAGGAACATATTCACCGTAACGTAGCTGATTTACGGTTACTAGCGATTCCAACTTCATAAGGGCGAGTTGCAGCCCTCAATCCGAACTTAGATTGGTTTTATGGGATTTGCTCCACTTTGCAGCTTCGCTCCCCTTTGTACCAACCATTGTAGCATGTGTGTAGCCCAAGCCATAAGGGCCATGCTGATTTGACGTCGTCCTCACCTTCCTCCGATGTAAAACCGGCGGTCTCGTATGAAAAATACAACATACGACGAGGGTTGCGCTCGTTAACGGACTTAACCGAACACCTCAAGGCACGAGCTGACGACAACCATGCAACACCTGTCATTCGGTTCCCGAAGGCACTTCTCTGTTTCCAGTGAATTCCGAAGATGTCAAGGCTTGGTAAGGTTCCCCGCTTATTGTCGAATTAAACCACATGCTCCACCGCTTGTGTGGATCCCCGTCTATTCCTTTGAGTTTTAGTCTAGCGACCGTACTCCCCAGGCGGAATACTTAACGCGTTAGCTTGGACACTCAGAGGGATTGAACCTCCGAACATCGAGTATTCATCGTTTAGGGCGTGGACTACAGGGGTATCTAATCCCTTTTGCTCCCCACGCTTTCGTTCGCGCAGCGTCAGGAAGTGCCCAGTAACCTGCCTTCGCTTTTGGTGTTCCTTCCATTATCTACGGATTTAACCCCTACAATGGAAATTCCAGTTACCTCTGCACTCCTCTAGTCAAGCAGTTTCCTTAGCGAAACCCCGGTTGAGCCGTGGGTATTTAACCAAAGACTTACTTGTCCGCCTTCGAACGCTTTACGCCCAGTAATTCCGGATAACGCTTGCGACCTACGTATTACCGCGGCTGCTGGCACGTAGTTAGCCGTCGCTTATTCCTGAAGTACCGTCAGAATGTCTTCCTTCAGAAAAGTGGTTTACGCCCCGAAAGGTGTCATCCCACACGCGGTATGGC
>JAOARU010000003.1 GCA_025210675.1 Candidatus Altimarinota bacterium
AAGCATGGATTATTTTTTAATAATGAGCGAAGTGTTTTTGAACCCCCGACCTCCTTCTAATTAAGCGGTCGGGGGCTTGTCGCAATGGAGTAGTTGAGGCGAAATTTGCTTACTGTATTAGAAGAGCCACAGGTGATATTTAAAAGAATTATTGTTCTTAGAACAGTAGTGAGTATGTCTTTAAATATAAATGCCATAACAATGTTTGATGTCATGTTTTTGGTTTCCTTTGTGGTTTTTTAATTAAATTGATTAATCCCATTATCCTGTTATTGGAGTTTTCTTTGAAGTATTGTACCTCTGTTCTTGCCTGATGGAGTTTTGCTTGATTGAGAGTGTACAGATATTCTTGTCTTGCAGCACTTAGTAGTTCAAGGTTTTTGTAGTTTTCCATATATTTAGGTTAATTTTTGTTGCCGACTTTGACTTTGGCTGTTCTAATGATTTTGCCGTTTAGGATATAGCCTTTTTCCAGTATTTCTGAGATTGTGTCGTTTGGAGCTTCTGGGTCTATCATGAGTGGTTCGTGTTTGCTTGGGTCTAATTTTATTCCTGTTTCTGCAATTTGTTCAAGTCCTTCTTGGTTTAGTATCTGGATTAGGATTTTTTCAATAGCGATAATTCCTGGTGTCCAGTTGTGATCTTTTATTTCTTCTGGGAGTGTGTTGATGGCTCGCTCAAAGTTGTCGATGACTGGAAGGATTTTGCTGATAATATCTGCTGATCCTGTTTTTAGCATTTCTATTCGTTCTTCTTGTGATCTGCGTATGATGTTTTGCATGTCAGCCATACATCTTAGGTATTTTTCTTTGATGTCTTGGTATTTTTGCTCTAGTTCTTCTTGTTTTTTCTTGGTCATATTATTTAAAAAATTCTAAAAGTGTGTCGTTTGAAATTTTGCCTTGGTTTATTTTATCTTGAATTTGTGAAATTTTCCATTTTTGATTTAGGCTTGCTATTTGGGTGTTTTGGTTAAAAAATTCAAGGTTTTTTAAAGATTAAAATAGGCTAAATTGGGTTTGAGCAGGTATGGTAATGTTGAGTGTGATTAGTGGTGTTAGGGCGAGTTTTTTCATGTTTTTTCGTTTAAAAATCTGATTGATTCTTCAAGTGCAAGTATGTTGCGAGCGAAATTCATGCGGATAGGTCCTAGGATACCAAGTGCGCCTTTGTGTCCGTAGACGTCAAAGCTGCTGGCTATTAGGGTGCATGATTGAATTTCTGGAATGATATTTTCTTTGCCGATGAAGACTTGGACTTCTTCTTTGAGGTCGAGTGATGAGAGGATTTTTACAAAATCTTCTTCTAGGACTCGAAAAATACTGCTAGCTAGATCTGGTTGATGAGAAAATTCTGGTTCTGCGAGGATTTTTGATGCACCTAGGAAGAAGGTGCGTTTGTTTGATGGAATAGTGGCAAAGGCGACATTTTCAGTGAGTTGGGTGAGGATAGAAACTGTGTCAAATATTTTTTCGTCAGCTTTTTTTGATTCAAAGTATGTTTCTTTTGCTTTGTTGAAGTCTTGTTTGATTTGTGGTCTAAATTCGTCTATTCCGCCTTTTTGTAGTAATTCTGATACAAAAAACCTAAAACCAAAAGTGGTTGGTACTCTGCCTGCTGATGTGTGCGGAGATTCGAGAAAGCCTTCTTGTTCGAGGCTGTGCATCTCGTTTCTGATGGTTGCTGGTGAGCAGGGAAATTTGTAAACTTCTGTGAGTACTTTAGAGCCGACTGGGTTAGCAGTTGTGATAAAATGCTCAATAATTGTCTTTAGGATTTGTTCTTTTCTGTCTTTCATGGTTTTATTTTACCTTAAAAAATAAAAAGTGCCAATTTTTTGTGGCTTTTTTTGGGTCATTATTAAAAGTGTTGTGATTTTTTTTATAAAGAGTGCTAAGATGGTTTTGTGAAAATTATTGTTGCAGATAAGTCCGGCTTTTGTTTTGGTGTTAAGAAGGCTTACAAGATGTGTTCTGGTTGTTTTGGGGGTTTGTTTGAGACTCTTGGTCCTTTGATTCATAATGAGGAGATATTGGCACAGATTAGTGAAGAGGGTGGCAGGATTATAAATGATCCGAGTGAGTCTAGTGGTGGTAGAGTGGTTGTTAGGGCGCATGGAATTTCTCAGTGTAGATATGCAGAGTTAAAAAAGCGTACAAGTGATATTTTGGATGCAACTTGTCCTTTTGTTTTGGCTTTGCAGGAGAGTGCTAGGGGGTTTTATAAAGAGGGGTATAGTTTGTTTATAGTTGGGCAGGGTGAGCATCCTGAGATTAGGTCTATTACTGAGGATATACCGTCTCGGGTGATATTTAGTGAGGAGGAGGCTTGTGCTGTTGGTTTTGAGGATAGGATTGCGTTGATTTCGCAGACGACTGAGGTGGAGGATAAGTTTGAGCGAATTAGTGAGATTTTAAGGGGAAAGTGTAATGACTTTAAGAGTAAAAATACAATTTGCCTTGATGTGAGAGAGCGACAAAAAAGTGCGGTTGATTTGGCTAAGAAGTGTGATGTGGTTTTGGTGGTTGGAGGTAGAAGCAGTTCAAATACTCGTAAGTTGCATATGCTTTGTAGTAAGTATGCTAGGAGTTATCATATTCTAGATGAAAATGAGATTAAAAAAGATTGGTTAAATAATTGTGAGATTTTGGGGATTGTGACGGGTTCGTCAACGTCTGAAGATGTGATATATAGGGTGCGTAGGAGAGCTGAGGAGATGGTTTGAAAAGATGATTTGAGGAAGGGGTTTTGTTTGTTTTTTTTGGATTGAAGTTTTGGGCAGGGTGTTGTTGTATGAATTTTTAATTAGAAGTCAATTTGTAAATTTGCTAGAATGTTTTTATGAAAAAAATTCTTATTCTTGGTGCGACGGGTTCTATTGGTATGCAGGCGCTTGATATTGTTCGGAGGTTTTCTGAGTATTTTGAGGTTGTGGGGCTTTCTGCTAAGTCAAATAAGGATTTGCTGGAAAAAAATGCAGAGGAATTTGCTACTAAAAATATTCATTTAGGGGCTGAGGGTTTGGCTGAGTTTGTCAGAGAGACTGATTTTGACATTATGTTAAATGCTGTATCTGGGCAAATTGGTGTAGAGCCGACTCTTGAGGCTATTTATAAGGGTAAAAAAATTGCTTTGGCGAACAAGGAGACGCTTGTGGCAAAGGGTGAATTGATAATGCGAGAGGCTCGTAAATATAGTGCGACTATTATTCCTGTTGATTCTGAGCATTCTGCTATTTATCAGTCATTAAAAGCGGGGCGACGTTCTGAGCTTAGAAGGGTTATTTTGACTTGTTCGGGAGGACCTTTTAGGGGTCAGGAGTGGACTTTGGAGCGATTGAAAGGTGTGAGCAGAGAGGAGGCTTTGGCTCATCCTAATTGGTCAATGGGCAAGAAAATAAGCATAGATTCTGCAACTTTGATGAATAAGGCTTTGGAGTTAATTGAGGCTGTGAGGTTGTTTGATGTGAATGCTGATCAGGTTGAGGTCGTGGTGCATCCTGAGAGTATTGTGCATTCTGCTGTTGAGTTTTGTGATGGGAGTGTTGTAGCACAAATGGGTGTGCCTGATATGCGTATATGTATTGCTTATGCGCTTTTTGAGGAGTCGAGGTATGATTTGGGAATTGAGCCTTTGAGTTTTTTTGATAAGGATTTGCATTTTAGAGAGGTTGATTCTGGGCGTTTTCCGAGTATTTTGTTTGCTAGGAGGGCTATTTTGGCTGGTGAGAGTATGTGTGAGAAGATCAATAGGGTTAATGAGCTTGCTGTTGATGATTTTTTGAATGGAAAGATAGGATTTTTAGATATTTTTACAAAAATAGATGAGTGTTTTACCAGAACAGATTGAGGATTTGATTACTTCGCTGAAGATTTTGCCTGGGGTCGGGCAAAAAACTGCTGAGAGACTGGCTTTTTATTTGCTTAGAATTGATGATAAAAAGCGTGAGGATTTGGCGAAAAATATACTTTCTGTGAAAGATGGTTTGAAAGTGTGTGAGAGGTGTTTTGCTTTTACTGATCGGGATATTTGCGAGCTTTGTAGTGATTATAAGAGAGATGATGATATTTTGTGTGTGGTTGAGGATTTTTTGGATTTGGTGTCAATGGAGAAGGGTGGTTTTTTTCGTGGTAGGTATCATGTTTTGGGTGGTGTGCTTTCGCCGCTTGATGGAGTGAGGCCGAGTGATTTAAGGATTGTAGAGTTGATTAAAAGGGTGCAAGATGAGGGGATTTCTGAGCTTGTTATTGCTCTGAATCCGACTATGGAGGGTGAGTCAACAAGTGTTTATATCTCTGAGAGGCTAGAGGAAAGTGGCGTTAAAATAACTCGTTTGGCGAGAGGAATTCCGGTTGGTGGTGATTTGGAGTATGCTGATATGAATACTCTGAAAAAGGCTTTTGAGGGGAGAGTGGGGGTTTGATGGTGTTTTGGGTTGGAGTTGGTGAATTATAGCTTTGTGAGTGATTTGAGCAAGGTTTTTGGGTGGTGGGTTTTTTGTGTGGTTCAGGTTTAGGTTTAGGTTCAGGTTTGCACAATATGTGCCCCACTTAAAACGTCGCTCTATGAAGGAGTAAGGAAGTCGTGGTTTGCATAATGTGAGGCAGTAGATAGAGGTGTTTTTTGTGTTTATTTAAGCGGAGTGTGTTTTGTGGGGTGTTTTAAAAAAATCTAATTGCAAAACATTAAAAAAATCCCTATCATCTAAAACGATGTCATTGCAAATAGGTATTGTCGGCTTGCCAAATGCGGGAAAGAGTACGCTCTTTAATGCTTTGACTGAATCAACTCAAGCAGAGGCTCAGAATTTTCCATTTTGCACCATTGATCCAAATGTTGGTCGTGTTGCTGTGCCTGATATGCGCCTTGAGAAATTAGCTGATATTGCAGGGAGTTTGAAAGTGATACCTGAGAGTATTGAGTTTGTTGATATTGCAGGATTGGTCAAAGGTGCTTCAAAAGGCGAGGGTCTTGGTAATAAATTTCTTGCAAATATTAGAGAAACTGATGCTGTTTGTATTGTTCTTAGGTTTTTTGCGGATAGTGATATACATCATGTTTTGGGTAGTCATGATCCACTTAGAGACAAGGAGATACTTGAGACAGAGTTGATATTGAAAGATTTGGATACAACTGAAAAGGCTCTGGAAAAAGCGGAGCGTGATAGTAAATCTGGTAATAAGGAAAAAATACTTGAAAGAGATGCACTTAAAAAGATTTATGACAGGCTTTCTGAGGGTAAGAAGGCGAAAGGCGTTGAGTTAGACGAAAAAGAGCAAGAGGTGCTTTATAAATTGCATCTTTTGACTGATAAAAAATATTTGTATATAGCAAATGTGGCAGATGATGAGGTGTCCACATTTGATTATGAGCAGGCTAAAAAGACTCTTGATTTATCGGAAGATGAGGAGATAGTAGCTATTTCTGCAAGGATTGAATCGGAGATTGCGCTTCTTGATAGATCTGAAAAAGCGGAGTTTCTTGAGAGCATGGGGTTAGAGGAGAGTGGTCTTTCGAGGCTTATTTGTAAGGCTTTTGAGGCTTTGGATTTGATTTCTTATTTTACAGTTGGCGAGAAAGAGGCTAGAGCATGGGCTATAAATAGGGATACACTTGCTCCACAGGCTGCGGGTAAGATTCATACTGATTTTGAAAAGGGGTTTATTCGTGCGGATATGGTTAAGACGGCTGATTTTATTGAGCATGGTGGCTGGAGCAAGGCTCGTGAGAAGGGTGTTGTTCATAGTGTGGGAAAGGATTATGTAGTGCAGGACGGGGATATTTTGCTTTTTAAGTTTAATGTCTAAGAGGTTTAGAGTGATAAATGAGGCTTTTGAGTGTGCTCATTGTGGACATCTTAATCCAAAAGCGCCTAGGACTTGTCGCAATCATTGTAGAAAATGTTTGTGGTCTTTGCATGTGGATAAGGAAAATCCTGGTGATAGAGTGTCTGAGTGTGGTGCTAAAATGAGACCCGTAAAGGTTCAGGGTGATATAGATAATATCAGGATTTTACATAGATGTACGAAGTGCGATAAGGAGATTTGGAATAAAAAGGCTGAAGATGATGATATGGAGGTTGTTTTAAAATTAAGCGGGAAGAGATAGGGGGTTTGAGTGTGATTTGAGCAAGGTTTTGAGTGGTGGGTTTTTTGTATGATTGAGAATTTGGTTAGGTTTTTTTCTTGGGTTTTTGTTTGCCCCCACTTAAAGCGTTGCTCTATGAAGAGATAAAGAGGTCGTGGTTTGCACAATATGGGGCAGCAGAAAAAAAGGTTTGAGGGGAGGGTGGGGATTTGATGGTGTTTTGGGTTGGAGCTGGTGAATTATGGTTTATTGTTGCTGTAATTTGTGCGATATGAGGGTTGTTAGAAGAGGTGTGTTTTTAGGTAAATTGTCTTAAGAATAGACTTTAAGATAATTTAAAAAACAATACAGCAAAAAGCCTTACTTGTTGGGCAGGGCTTTTTTTGTATTTATTCTCCAAAGCAAGTCTCTAGTTTTAGTAGTCTTTCAAAGTTTTTGTCGATATTGGCTTGTATTTCAGTGATTCTTGCCTTTTGTTCGTTTTTAAATAAGTGCGCAAAGCGTTTTTGTCCTTTTAGAAAGGTCTCAATTGGTTTGCGGTCTTTTGGTTTGATGTTTAATTTCCATTTGCCGTTTTCGACTTCAAATAATGGCCAAAAATTTGTATCTACTGCGTCTTTTAGTATGTCTAGTCCTTTTTCTGGTGGGGTTTTCCAGTTGGTAGGGCATGTTACTAAGACATTTAAAAATGCTGGTCCTTTTGTTTCAAAGGCTTTTTTGGCTTTTTTTTGTAAATCAAAAATATGTGAAGGTGAGCATTGGGCTACGTATGGTATGTCGTGGGCTATTATTATTTCTGCTAGGGGTTTTCTTTTTTGGCTTTTGCCGTAGGGTGAGGTTGATGTGCTAGAGTAGATAGGTGTGGCGCTTGAGCGTTGATTGCCTGTGTTCATGAAGCCTTCATTGTCAAAGCAGACAAAAACAGCGTCAGTGCCTCTTTCAATTGCACCTGAGAGGAATTGTAGTCCAATATCACTCATGGCTCCGTCTCCTCCAATGCAGAGAAATTTTATTTCTTTTTCTTCTTGGCTGGTTTTTTTCTTTTTTCTGTATAGGGCTTCTACGCCTGATATGACTGAGGCTGGATTTTCAAAGAGTGAGTGAATCCATGGGTCGTTGAAAGCTGTGTATGGATAAGCTCCTAGGCAAATTTCTGCGCAGCCTGTGGCATTTGCAGTTATTACTTGGTGTGGTGTTGCGTTTAGAATATTTCTAAGGGCAACCGGTATGATACAGCCTGGACACATTCTGTGTCCTTGGGCAAGTGTTTCTTGTTTTTTCATGTCTTGATTATAACATATTGACCTTTATTTTTTTAATTAAGTTTGGCAATATGTAGTAAGTAAAATAAGCAATATGAATATAGAGCAATTGAAGCGTAAGTTCAATCATTTATCACAGGCTAATAAGATATTACTCATATCATGTGTGATGGCAATGTTGTTTGCTTTTACTCCTTGGTTTGAGATTAATAAGGGGATTGGTATTACTGAGGATATCACCAGGTTAAATGGTTTTTCTAGGTATTGGATATTTGGTGTTGTGTCTTTTGGTTTTGCTCTTGTGAGTTTATTGGTTTTGATAAGGGAGTTGGTAACAGGCAGGGAAAAGATGCTTGGTTTTTATAATTATATCATTTGGATGTTTTTGTCTGGTGAGAGTGTATTTGCTTTGACTCTTTCTGTGTTTGTTTTTTCTGATTTGTTTAATGATTTTTCTGATGCCAATTTTAGATTTGGCATATTTTTATCAATAGTTTGTCATGTGATGATTTTTGCGGGGGCTTATTTTTCTATGATTAAGGAAAAAAAGGTCTCAGCTAAGAAGTCATTTCAGAGTTTGAGTGATGAGGATTTGGCTAGGTTGAATTTGCAGCCTGAAGATCCTGATCAATTATCTTTTGGAGATTAAAAAATATGACTGAAGAAAAAGAAATACCTGATTTTGATGTAAACGACATTTTAAAGGTCGAATATAAACCAGTGCCTAATGATGATTATGAGGAGCAAAAGATTGTTTTTTATTGTCATGATTGTGCAAAATTGGTGGATACTGAAAGTAAAGGTAAGAAGCTCAAGTTTGTATGTAAGGAATGCCAAGGGAGTGATTTGAGCTATGGAACAGAGCGTAGTATTAGGAATTACTACAATATGCCCGAGGCAAATGATTAATTTTTATTTTTTTATTTAAAAAATGGCAGACGCAAAACAAGAGGCTCTTAAAAATGCCTTATCACAAATTCAAAAAGAATATGGTGCAGGTGCAATCATGCAAATGAATGACGCTGCACAGGTCAAGGTGCAAACTGTGCCAACTGGCGCTCTTTCTCTTGATATTGCTCTTGGTGGTGGTATACCAAAGGGTAGGATTATTGAGATTTATGGACCTGAGAGTGCGGGTAAGACTACTTTGACTTTGCAGATTGCGGCTCAATTTCAAAAGCAGGGTGGACAGGTGGCTTTTATTGATGCTGAGCATGCACTTAATTCGGAATTTGCTGAGAAGATCGGATTGGATCTTAAAAATTGTGCTATTTCACAGCCTGATTCTGGTGAGCAGGCTCTTGAGATCACTGAGATTTTGGTGAGAAGTGGGGCTGTTGATTTGATTATTGTTGATTCTGTGGCGGCTTTGACTCCAAAGGCTGAGATTGAGGGAATGATGGGTGATAGTCATATGGGTCTTCAGGCTAGATTGATGAGTCAGGCTTTAAGGAAATTGACATCTGCTGTGAGTAAGTCAAAGGCGACTGTGATTTTTATTAATCAGATTCGTCATAAGATTGGTGTCATGTTTGGAAGTCCTGAGACTACAACAGGTGGTAATGCTTTGAAGTTTTATGCTTCTGTGCGTATGGATATTAGGAGAAAGGCAAAAATCGAAGTGGGAACAGGCGATGCAAAAGTGGCAACAGGTAATCGTGTGCTTGTAAAAGTTGTAAAAAATAAAGTCGCTCCGCCATTTAGACAGGCTGAGTTTGATTTGATGTTTGATGAGGGTATTTCAAGAGAGGGTGATGTAATTGATTTGGCTGTTAGTAGGGATATTATCAAAAAGGCTGGGGCTTTCTTTTCTTTTAAGGAGACAAAATTGGGTCAAGGTAGGGAAAATGCTAAGAGGTTTTTGAAGGAAAATCAGGATATACTAAGTGTTATTGAAAAGGAGATTTTAAAATAAATTGATATTTGAGACGATCTTATCGGGGTCGTCTTTTTTTTGGTGTTTCATAAATTTGCGATATTTTTTGATATTTATTATAATTATTTAGCAGTTTGTAATGTTTGTAGATGAAAACCCCAAAGATATTAATAGGAGAGGGCAATAAGGTTTTGAGGGCTAAGTCTGAAAAGGCTGGTATAAAAAAAGCAAAAGAGATTCTTGTGGAGATGAGAAGGGTGCTTAAAAAACAAGAGGCATTGGGGCTTGCTGCACCTCAGATTGGTGAGAATTATCGTGTGGTAATGTGTAGTATTGATGGGAGATTTACTGCAATGATAAATCCTGAGATTATGAGTTTTTCTCTTGATACTGAGATAAAAGAGGAGGGTTGCTTGTCTTTGCCTGATGAGTGGGGCAATGTTGAGCGTGCTTATAGTATTGAGTTGGAGTATACAAATGAGGAGGAGGAGAGGGTTAAGGTTTATTTGGAGGGCTGGAATGCAAGAGTGGTTCAGCATGAATTGGATCATTTAGAGGGGATACTTTTTACTGATCGCATGAAGAAAAAGAAGGGCATATTGAGTTTGTAGGATTTTTTTGTATATGTCTCAGGTTTGGTTAATGTGTTTGTCATATGCAATAAAAAAACCACTGTTTGTTGTGTTAGTGGTTTTTTGGTTTGTTTAATTTGTTAGTTTTCTGAGTCCGTTTTTCCAGATATTTTTTAGGTTTGAAATTTGTTCTCCTAGGATTTTTGTGCCTTTTATGGTGGCTATTTTTTCTATATGAATGTTTTTTTCTTGGGCAATTTTAGTAAATTCTGATTCGTTTTCTATTTCTACTACAAATCCTAAAAATTCAGAAAATAGTTCTTCTGTGCAGAATTTTTCAATATTAAATTGGAGTCCTTTTTCTGCTCGGAGGGCCATTTTTGTGGCTGTTATGAGCATGCCGCCTTCTTGGATATATGATGCGCTTTTGGCGATGTCTTTTAGGTTGAGCATAAAATCCACTATTTTAATCATTTCGGGGAGATTGACTGGTTCTATTTGGTCGCCGAGTTGTCCATGTAGTGCTGCAAATTCTGTGGCTGAGAGGTTGGAGTGTCTTTTGCCGACTATGTATAGTGAGCCTGATTTTGTTTGTTGGACGTTTC
>JAOARU010000035.1 GCA_025210675.1 Candidatus Altimarinota bacterium
CCTTATCAGATGCCAACTACTGAGTCATCATCACCTGTAAAATTGACTGATAGAGGTGTTGATTTGCCTGATGACGGAGTATTTTCTCGTCCTACAATTATTACAAATTCTAGGGTAGATATGACAATTGAGTTTGAGCAAGGGACTCAGGTGAAAATGAATAATGGCGAGATTTTTGCAGGCAAGATTAAACAAGGTTCAAAAATTCTTTCAACTCGCTTACCAAAAGAAATTCCAGATAATCAAAAATTTATTTTAGGATTTAATTTAGGAGGTAATATTCATTTAAATTTTAATAAAAAAGTAAAGATTACTATTGATTTACCTACTGAATATCAAAGCAAGGATGTATTTACAGTGTATTATTATAATGACAAAACTGATGAGTATGAGCTTATAAATTCAGATAATGTGTCTTATTCTGATGATGGTAAGCAATTGCTTGTTATGCTTGATCATTTTTCTCAATTTATAGTTGTAGATACTGAAGAGCAGGAGGATATAGTAGATAATAATACTGATGAAAATAACACTGATGAAAATAACACTGATGCAGATGTAGATATAGACGATGAAGACAAGGATCAGGAGATTGATTTGCCTAAAGATGCTAGAGAGCACTGGGCTAAGAATTATTTTGAGAAATTAATGAAAAAAGGCGCCATAAAAGGAGATGGAAGAACAGGTTTAATATTGCCAAATAACTATATAAAAAGAGTAGAAGCCTTGAAAATGGTTGCAATTACTCTTGATAAAGAAGTCCAAGGTTGCACAGAAGCACCATTTAAAGATGTAGACAAGGATTCTTGGTATTGTCCTTATGTGCAATTAGCAAAAGAAGAGGGCTGGGTAAATGGTTATGAGAAAAATGGTGAGGTATTATTTCAGCCTTCAAAAACCATCAAAAGAGGGCAGGCTTTAAAGATTTTGCTTTTGGCAAGTGGTGTAGATACGGAGGCTATTGAGCTTGATGGTCAAGAATTTAAAGATGTTAAAAATACAGATTGGTTTGCTCGTGTTGTAAAATATGCTAGCGACAATGGTTTTGTGGGAGGATATTCAGACAAGACATTTAAGCCGCTTAGTCCTATTACCAGGGCTGAATTTGCAAAAATATTAGGTGCTATTGCCCAATAATATAACTCAAGAGGAGGCTACACACTTGGGTAGTCTCTCTTTTGGGGTAGGGCTTTTTTGGGACTTGTTTTTGAAGATGTCTTATTGGTATAAATAATACATTCAAGGCTATTTCTTATA
Organism: Candidatus Altimarinota bacterium; assembly: GCA_025210675.1. Lineage (GTDB taxonomy): Bacteria > Patescibacteriota > Gracilibacteria > CAIRYL01 > JAOARU01. The sequence continues at coordinate 1,258 of JAOARU010000035.1, forward strand.
ATAGAACCAAAAATGCAGTAATTCTAGAAAATACCTACATATTATCTTGTCAGAGATCAGCAGTCACTAGCGAGCAAGTAGCCTAGATTGCCAATTAACCTGTTCACCTCTTCTTTTCATGTCAAGGTTGTGCCTTCTTTAAAAAAGTAAAATTAATTTAGCTTTATTTTAAACTTTTTTTATAAAAAACAATTTTTTTATGTTAAAATTAAGAGGCTTTAAAATTTCAGATGAGCCTAAAACAATATATTTTAAATAAACAAGGAAAATTTGGAGAGTTTGGAGGTAGATTTGTCCCAGAAATGCTCGTTGGAGTCATGGAGGATTTGGAAAAGGCATTTTTTGAGGCGATTGAGGATCAGGGCTTTATTGATGAGCTAGATTTATTGAGACAAGATTTTGCAGGACGCAAAACGCCACTCCTCTTTTGTGAAAATCTCACAAAAGAGCTAGATGGTGCAAATATTTTTCTAAAAAATGAAGGACTTTTACATACTGGTGCTCACAAGATGAATCATTGTCTTGGTCAGGGTTTGCTTTGTAAAAGAATGGGTAAAAAAAGAGTAATTGCTGAGACTGGTGCAGGTCAGCATGGGCTTGCTACTGCGACAATGTGTGCCAAGCTTGGGCTTGAGTGCGTTGTTTATATGGGTGCAAAAGATGTTGCTCGTCAAAGACCAAATGTTTTTTGGATGGAGCAACTTGGAGCAACTGTTGTGCCTGTTCAGGAGGGTGGGCAAGTGCTTCGTGATGCAATAAATGCAGCTATGCGTGACTTGATGGCAAATTCTTCCGATACGCATTATTTACTTGGGACTGTTTGTGGATCACATCCTTATCCTGTGATGAATACATATTTTCAAAAGATAGTAGGAGAGGAAGTCAAAGAACAATTTACTGAGAGATATGGTAAATTACCTGATTATTTAGTTGCTTGTGTGGGGGGTGGTTCAAACGCAATGGGTTTTGTTTATGATTTTCTTGATGATGAGGTGGATATTACTTTGGTTGAGGCAGGTGGAAAGGGTATTCATCAAAGGGATCATGCGGCTCGTTTTCAGGCAGGATCAAAAGGTGTCTCTGAGGGCATGAAGTCTTATTTTTTGCATGATGAGGACGGACAGATGTACCTAACCCATTCAATTTCAGCTGGTCTTGATTATTCTGGTGTGGGGCCTCAGGTATCTTATCTTAAGGATTCAGGAAGAATAAATGTTGATTTTGCTCTCGATGATGAGGTAAAAAATGCCTGGAAAATGCTTGCTCGAACTGAAGGGATTTTTGGAGCACTGGAATCAATGCACGCTTTGGCGCATGTGATAAAAATTGCACCTCAAATGAAAGGAAAAAACATTATTTTTAATTTATCCGGAAGAGGGGACAAGGACCTTTTTATTACAACAAAAATGGTTGGAGATGAGAATTTTAAAGAATTTTTGCGTAATCAAATATGAAAAAGTTAATGACTCATGTTGTGGCAGGTTGTCCAGGTATGCAAATGTGTGAAAAAGTGCTACATACAATGCTTGATACAGGAAGTGATTTTATTGAAATACAGCTGCCTTTTACGGACCCTGTAGCAGATGGCGAGGTAATGATGAAGGCAAATCAGATTGCATTAGATAATGGCACTAGAATTGCTGATTGTTTTGATTTAGCGGAACGCATTACTAAATACACTGATAAACCGGTTTATTTTATGGGTTATTTTAATACTATTTACAAGATTGGTATTGCCGAGTTTTGCAAAAAATCCAAGGCAGTTGGCATAAAAGGTTTGATTTTTCCTGATGTGACATTTGATGAGGCTTTGAGTGAGGGCTTGATTGATGAGTGTAAAAAAAACAATCTGACTTTTATAAATGTGGTCTCTGAAAATATTTCTGATGAGAGGTTGAATAAACTTGCAAAATACGCTTCTGATTTCGTGTATTGCACTTCTCGTTTGGGTATCACAGGTCTTCATAGTGAGCAAAGTGAGCAAATAGTTGATTATTTAAGACGTATTAAGAAAGCCACAAATCTACCTCTGGCTGTTGGCTTTGGCTTATCTAGTAAAGCTGATATTGATTTGCTTCCTGATGAGGCTGATATAGCTGTGGTGGGTTCTCATTTAATGAAAATGGCGCTTGACGAAAGTAGAACTGAAGATGAAAGATTGGCGTCAATAAGGGATTTTATAAAAAAGGTAAAGTCTTGACATACAAGAAAAGAGTTTATAATATGATGACTCTTTTTGGCTTTGTATAAAGATCAAGGAGGGATCAATCCTTTAAAAAATCCTAAAAAAGAAACAGAGAAAGGAAAAAATAAAAAAGCTTCCAGTTTAGTCGTGGCGGCTTTTATTTTATCATTGTTAATGATGGCAGTACTTGATACGTCGAGTGGCATGAGCAAAAATCTAGTGAACAGCAACCGCCGCCTAAAGAAGTCGAGACTGCTAGGCTGAATCTCGATTATTTATATATTAACAAATTTAAGCTACATCTTCCAGGTCTTCTAGATGAATATATCCTGCTGGTCTTCCGTCAAGTGTTTGTGCGACATATGTTGGCAATCCTGGTAGTTTAGCTATTATTAGTAGCATTTTTCCGTTTATTTCAATAATCATTCTGTGAATATCTCTGCTTAATAAGTCTTCTCTGTTTGGTTTTGACACACTGTTTAAATTAAGGGTTTCAGGGTTTTTTTTCATTTATTATTAAAATTAGATATTATTCTATAATATAATTACACAAAGTCAATATTTTTTATAGTATAATAAAAAAGAGAGTCGAAGCCCTCTTTTTTATTAAATTTGTTACACTTAGATTCTTCCTCTTAGGGATAGTGCCTTTTCTATTCTGGCAATAGCAGAGATAAATGCTCCTGTTCTCATATCGCATTTGCAGCGATTTTTTTCTCTTAATACATCTTCTAGGGATTGCTCCATGATCGTTTTGAGTTTGGCCTGAACTTCTTCTTCTGTCCAGTAGTAATTCATTGCGTTTTGTACCATTTCAAAATATGAGACGGTTACTCCTCCTGCATTTGCAAGAATATCTGGGATTACTTCTACGCCTTTTTCGCAAAGGATTTCATCTGCTTCTGGTGTTATAGGTCCATTGGCAAGTTCTAGAATTATTTTTGCTTTTATATTGTTTGCATTGTCTTTGTGAACTTGATTTTCAAGTGCAGCAAGTATTAAAATATCACAATTTTTTTCTATTAATTCTTCATTTGTGCATTTTTCTACGTTTGGTGTATTTTGAACACTTCCTGTTTCGTTTTTGATTTTCATTATCTCATCAACATTGAGCCCTGATTCTGAGTAGATACCGCCTTTTGAATCTGATACGCCAACTATTTCAAATCCTTGTGCTTTAAGTATCTGTGCTGCGTTATTGCCTGCATTTCCAAATCCTTGAATGATTACCTTTAATTTTTTTTGGTCAATTTCTTCAGTTTCGCAGTATTTATTTAGTACATATACACCACCTTGCGCTGTTGCTTGTCCTCTTCCGAGTGATCCTCCAACTTCAATAGGCTTTCCTGTAACTACACCTAGCTGATTTACACCTTTTAATTTTGAAAATTCATCAGCAAACCATGCCATGATTTGTGGATTTGTGTTTACATCTGGTGCTGGCACATCTTTGTCTGGTCCAATGATTGGTGATATGGCTTCTACAAATCCTCTTGTGAGTCTTTCTAGTTCTGCTGGCGACAGCTCTTTTGGGTTGCAAGTGATACCACCTTTTCCTCCTCCTAGGGGAATGTTTACAACTGAGCATTTGATACTCATCCATGTTGCAAGAGCTTTTACTTCCTCCATGTCAGTCTCGTAGTGAAAGCGAACGCCGCCTTTTGCAGGGCCTCTAAGTGTTGAGTGTTGAACTCTAAAGCCTTGGAAAACTTTGATTTTTCCGTTGTCCATACGAACGGGAATTGATACTTCCAGCATTCTTTCTGGAGCACTAATTATCTCTTTTGCATCATCTGAAAGGCGCATGGCCCTTGATGCTTTCTCGATTTGTTTGAGAGTGTTTTGAAATAAGGACATTTTTTGAATAAAAAGTTAAAATATTTATTTAGAAACTTTGATTTTTGCTTGTGCTGCTGCAATACGAGCTAATGGGACACGGAAAGGTGAGCATGAAGCCACATTAAATGTATTTGCGTTAAAAAATTCAATTGAAGCTGGATCTCCTCCATGTTCTCCACATACGCTTATTTTTAGATTTGGATTAACTGATCTGGCTTTTTCTATTGCTATTTTAATAAGTTCTCCGACTCCATCTTGATCAAGTGTTTCAAATGGATCTTTTTCCATGATTTTTTTATTCATGTATTCAGGTAGAAATTTGGCTACATCATCACGTGAAAATCCAAAAGTCATTTGTGTAAGGTCATTTGTACCAAATGAAAAGAAATCAGCTTCTTTTGCTATTCTGTGAGCCATCATACATGCCCTAGGCAACTCTATCATTGTGCCTACTAGGTATTCGATAGTTGTGTTTTTTTCTTTAAATACTTCTTCTATGGTTGTGATTAGGATTTTTTTTAAATATACAAATTCTTCCTTTTTGCCAATCAAGGGGATCATGATTTCAGGTATTACATCAATGCCATTTTCTCTGGCGTTTAATGCTGCTTCTATTATTGCACGAGTTTGCATTTTGAGAATTTCTGGATATGTCACTAGTAGTCTACATCCTCTGTGTCCAAGCATTGGATTTACTTCGTGAAGATTTTTGATGCGATCTTTTGCTTGTTCAATTGTTAGGTCAAATGTTTCTGCAAATTGTGCTATATCTTTGTCTTTTTCTGGTAGAAATTCGTGAAGTGGCGGATCAAGAAACCTGATTGTTACTGGAAGTCCGTCCATTTCCTTGAAGATATCTTCAAAATCTATCCTTTGAAGTGGTAGGAGTTTTTCAAGGGCAGCTTCTCTTTCTTGTTTGTTTTCTGCGAGAATCATTTCACGCATGATGCCGATACGGTCATCGTCAAAAAACATGTGTTCTGTTCTGCAAAGCCCAATGCCCTCTGCACCAAATTCACGAGCTTTTTTGGCGTCTTTTGGTGTGTCAGCATTTGTTCTAATTTTCATGCCTCTTGCCTCATCGGCCCAAGTTAGAATTTGATTTAATTCATCTGATATTTGAGCATCAATAGTAGCGCATTGTCCTAGGATTACTTCACCAGTAGAGCCGTGAAGTGTGATGATATCGCCTTCATTAATTACTATATCCTTGTCCTTAATAGTAAATTTGCCTACTTTTGGATTAACTATTACCTCAGTTGCACCTGCTACACATGGAGTACCCATGCCACGAGCTACTACCGCTGCGTGTGATGCCTTACCTCCACATGCTGTTAAAATACCCTCTGAGACATGCATTCCGTTGATGTCTTCTGGGCTTGTTTCATGTCTGACTAGAATTACCTTTTCCCCTTTTTTAACCCATTCTTCTGCCGTATTTGCGTGAAATACGACTTTGCCACAGGCTGCACCTGGACTTGCCGGAATTCCTATTGCGATTACATTTTTATCTGCTTTTGGGTCAAGAGAAGGATGTAAAAGCTGATCTAATGATTTTGGATCAATACGCATTATTGCTTCTTCTTTTGTGATCAATCCTTCATTTACCATTTCTACTGCTATTTTAACAGATGATGAAGCTGTACGTTTGCCACTTCTAGTTTGAAGCATGAAAAAATTGCCCTCTTCGATTGTAAATTCAATATCCTGCATGTCTTTATAGTGGTTTTCTAGCTTTTTGCAGGTGTCCATGAGTTGATTGAAAACTTCAGGCATTTCTTCTTTTAGTTCTGTGATTTCTCTTGGCGTTCTTATTCCTGCTACTACGTCTTCGCCTTGAGCATTCATCAAAAAATCTCCATAAATTCCGTTTTCACCAGTAGAAGGATCACGAGTAAAACAAACACCAGTACCTGATGTTTCACTAAGGTTACCAAATACCATTGATTGTACATTTACAGCTGTTCCAAATGAGTCTGGAATATCATGGATTTCTCTGTATTTAATTGCACGTGGATTATGCCATGAAGCAAAAACAGCAGTGATGGCCTTGATTAGTTGATCACGAGGATCTTCTGGAAATGCCTCTCCTGTCTCTGTTTTGATAATTATTTTATATTTTTCTACTAGGTCTTTTAAATCGTCTACGTTTAGTTCTGTGTCTTCTGATATGCCTTTTTCTTGTTTTTTTTCTACTAATGTCTCTTCAAATTTTCCATGACTTATATCAAGTACTACATCTCCAAACATTTGAAGAAACCTGCGGTAAGCATCATATGCAAAACGTGGATTTTGAGTTTTTTTAGACAATGCTTCAGCTGTTTTATCATTTAGTCCAAGATTTAGTACTGTATCCATCATACCTGGCATGGAGATAACAGCACCTGAGCGTACAGAAACTAGTAGGGGATTTTCTTCGCATGAAAACTTCTTTCCCATTTTTTGTTCAAGCTTATCTATGGCAGAGTTAAGTTCTTTATCTAAGCCTTCAGGAAATTTACTATTTGCATCAAAAAAATCAAGGCAAGTTTTTGTGCTAATTGTAAAACCATAAGGTACAGGAAATCCAAGGCGGGTCATTTCAGCTAAGTTTGCACCTTTTCCTCCTAAGAGAGACTTTTGATCTGCGCCTCCTTCATCAAAAAAATAGATATGATTCACGGTTTGAGGATAAAAATTTATAATAAAAATTTCTCACTATTTTGGCTTTTTGACAAGCTTTATTTTAATTAATTTCGTATAATTTTTGTGAACAATAAGCCATTTTTATCAATTCATATAAATACGCATAATACATAATGAGTACAAAAAATACTCAATAAAAATAATTAATTTTCTCTCGCAAATTATATAAAAGTGTGTAAGAATTGGATCGAAATAGTTGTATATAAATGGAAAATTTACTCAAGTTTTTAATGATATTTTCGATAAATTTCTTAGATGCAGTACAAATGGTGATTTTTATTGTTGTACTGATGTCTTGGTTTCCTGTAAGGCAAAATCGCTTTGTGTATTTTGCTAATAGTATTGCAAATCCAGTCTTGAAACTCGCTAGAAAAATAACTCCAAATTTTGGAGTTATTGACATATCGCCTATGGTGGCATTTTTTGGAATTGGAGCTTTGAGATTAGGGATTTACAACTTATTTCAAATTCTTTTATCTAATTACAAATGACCAAATGGGCGTTTTCAGATATGGTGCGTGATCATTTTTTTAATCCTAAAAACCTCCTAGAGAATGCAGAAGAAGTAAAAGCTGATGGTGTAGGAACTGTCGGGTCTCCTGCTTGTGGGGATATTATGCGTATGTATTTATGGATTAAGGATAATATTGTTACAGATTGTAAGTGGCAGACTTTTGGTTGTGCCAGTGCAATTGCATCTACTTCTATGCTTTCAGAGATGATTAAGGGCATGACTCTTGAGGAAGCTATGGAGATAAGGCCACGAGATATAGTAGAAAATCTCGGGGGACTTCCAGATCGCAAGATTCATTGTAGCGTTTTGGGTGATCAAGCTCTTCGTGCTGCTATTTATGATTATTATCGTAATTCTGGACAAACAGACAAGATTCCAAATGATGAAATAGCTTGTGGCTGCAAAAATCTCTTAAAAAGCGACATACAGGAGGCTTATGCAACTGGAGCAAATACTTTTGAAGAGATTCAAGAAAAGACAGGCTGTGCTACGGTATGCGGAAGATGTGAAGGCAAAATCCGCAAAATGATTGACTCTTTCGATGTACATTAATATGAATCATATATATTTTGATAATGCTTCAACTACCAAGGTTGATCCTAGGGTGGTTGAAAAAATGATGCCTTTTTTGACTGATTTATTTGGAAATCCGTCTGGGCTTCATATTCATTCAAGAATAGCCGCAGAAGAGCTTGATAAAGCTCGTTTAAAGGTGGCAGAGGTGTTAAATTGTGATGCCAATGAAGTTGTTTTTACTGGAAGTGGCACTGAGAGTGATAATTTGGCTATTTTTGGTTATGTTTATCAAAATTTAGCTAAAAATTCATATTTAATAACTAGCAAAGTTGAACATCATGCTGTACTTTATCCTTTTGAGAGATTAGCTGAGGAGGGTTATGGTGTGGATTTTGTAACACCAAATTTGGAAGGGGAGATTCTTCCTGAAATGCTTAACTTTAAAGAAAATACAGGATTTGCAAGTATAATTTATGCCAATAATGAGATTGGAACAATCAATAATATCCCAAGGATAGCTCAGAAGTGCAGGGAAAAAGATGTGATTTTTCATACTGATGCTTGTCAGGCAGCGGGGGTAGTGGATCTTGATGTTGAGAAAATGGGTGTAGACATGATGACCTTAAATGGATCAAAGATAAAAGCCCCAAAAGGCGTTGGTATGCTATATAAACGAAAGGGGATTAAGATAAAACCTCAAATTCTGGGTGGCTCTCAGGAGTTTGGACTTAGGGCTGGTACTGAAAATATGGCTGGTATCGTAGGTTTTGCAGAGGCTCTTTATTTGGCTCAAAAAGAACGATTGGCTAATAATGAACGTTTAGTAAAAATGAGAGATAGAATTACAGATTATATTATTAAAAATGTTGATTTGGTGCGATTAAACGGACATATAAATAATAGATTGCCGAATAATTGCAATTTTTCCTTTTTAAATGCAGAAGGGGAGAGTATTACTTTGTTTTTGGATAATGAGGGTTTTTCTGTCAATACTGGAAGTGCTTGTACAACTGAATCTCTTGAGCCTTCACATGTGCTTCTTGGGATTGGTTTGCCGCATGAAGTTGCCCATGGAAGCTTGAGAGTTAGTATTGGTACGGAGGCTTCTGATGCAGATATTGATCATTTTTTGGAAGTATTGCCAAAGATAATTGAAAAAATCCGTAAAATGAACCCTATTCATTTAAAAAAGGAGGATTTTGAAGGTTTTTTTGATTAAAAATTGTAGAACTAGAGGGTAATTGATTTGTGTAAACAAAAAAATAACAAACCCTTAATTTTTTACTGTTTTCATCTTAGTTTTTGCTTATAAACTAAGGTGGGCTATTTGTAAAAATCTATTATATAAAACCGTTTCTGTTCAATGATTTTATGATACTAGAAATATACAAAAAAAGGTGGTTGCTTGGTTATTTGAATTTATATATCTTATCCATTAAGTGAATCATGTTTTTATTTATCTAGTTAAATATTAGACTTTATATTTTTATTTAGCATTATTATTTGAATAATATTTTTATTCTTGTACAAAAATTTTATTCAACAAAATAGATTCAAAAACACCAAGACCATCACAGTCTCTTTTTTTAAAGTTTACATGTATTTTTCTGATTTTGCAAGAATTTTTGGTACATATTTCTGAGTTTCCTTAGGAATTTTTGCCAATTTCATTGCTTTCTGTATATCGTTATTTGTTTCTTCTAAGTATAGTGCTGTTTTTACGGCTCTTGTACCACCTGCATTATAGGCTATCAAGGCTAGCTCCATACTGCCATAGTAATCACTATCTTGGCGCATTTTTTGCATAGATGCATTAATGCTATGAAGTGCATTCAATCGATTGTCCAAATTATGATCTCCTGCTGTCTCTGTCATAAATTGGGCTATTCCTTTTGCACCGCATTGACTTACTGCAAATATGTTAAAATTTGATTCTTGCTCGATTTGCGCCTTAAATATAGGTAATTCTTCATGTGAGAAGTATTTTTTGCCAACTTGGTCAATTACGGATCTCAAATTCATGTTTAACATCTCAGGAGTAAAGCCTTCTGGTAGATTTTTATCGACTTTTTCTGCCTCTTTAATCCAATCGGAAAGCATTATGTACTCATCTGAGCTCATATTAAGAGTTATTAAAAAGTCTTTGGCGTCTTCAATTTGAGCGTTTATACTATCTCCTTTAATGTGACCATCTAGCATTAAGTACAGTCTTCTTTCAGCTGATGTTTCTTCGTATAGTCTTTCTTGTTCTTTTACGTATTCTCTGAATTCAGGAGTTTTTTCACGCTTGCCTTCATATTTATGAGTTATTTCTTCTTGCATTTCCTGAATTTGAACTGACTCAAAAGAATATCCCTGCATGATTGGGATATAGCCATTTTTATCTACAAATCCATGTCTTGTAAAATCACCAAAAGGAGCTTGATTGCTGCGTACGCCTTCTCTTACATTGCCTTGGGTGTCTGTGATTTTTAGGTATACGCTGTCAATATTTTGAAAATCTCCAATGCCTATGTACTTAAGTGCTAAATAATTACCTTTAAAGTCAATAGTGCCACTTATGAGCTGATTTCCATTGTATTCTGCATTTTTTATGAACAATTTTGACAAGGTACCTGGAGCTTTATCTTCTAGCTTGAGTAGCTCAGAAGGCTTGAGCTGCTCGTATTCTTCTGGTGAGCTTTCAATAGATCTCAAGACATCTGTTTGGAGTCCTTGTTTCAAAGCGTCAAGTCTGCCTCTGTTCAAGACCTCTTGCTGCTCCTGTGCTTGTTCTTGTGCTTCTGGTTGATATGATTCAAATTGGGTCATAATACGTCTCTGATTTCTTCAATGGCTTCGTTGATAGCATTTTTGATTTTTTTATGATTAGTAACTTTGCCAAAATTTCTAGTAAACATATCATTGAGGACATGTTTTAGCTGATCAAGATAATCAATTCCCTGTATTTCTGATTGATCAAAAATATCTTGTGTTGCAGTTATTAATAAATTTCTGCTTAGAAAAATAGTTCCTTTTATATGTTGTAGCAGATTAACTTCTGCTGATTCGTTTGATTCGGCAGATTCCCTTAGGTATTCTGTAAGAATTTTTTGGATATTCCTATCTATTGATAATTCAAAAGATAGTCTTTTTGATAGTTCTAGTCTGGCTTTATTTAGATTTGGATTTTGTCTTTCTAGTGCAGCATTAAGTCTTGCTTCCACTGATTCTATTGTTGCACCAATAGCTCTTGGTATTTCAATAACTTCTGCAGTAGTTGTTCTAACCTGTTCTCTAGCCGACAGTCGATTAGGATGTTCTCTTGTCATGTTTATTGATTAAGTCTGTATAGAGCTTCTGCGACTTCAGCCCTTGTCATAAATCTTGCAGGCTCAAATTTGTTATTATTGAAGTCAAGAAGAGCATTGTCTTTTGCGTATTGAGCATAGCGTGCAAACCATGCGTCTTGTTCGACATCTTTAAATGGAGCTTTTTTTACATTTGGTAGTTTTACGTCAGCTGAATTTAGTAGAATTTTGAAAAATTCTGCACGATTGATTTGTTGAGCTGGTTTAAATGTATTGTCAGGGAATCCATTTACAATTTCTTTTTCTACCCCTGTGTAGAGATAATCCTCAAACCACTCTCCGCTAACTACATCATTAAATGCAACTTCTCCTGTAGTTACAGGGATTTCTAGTCCTAGCAGAAGCATTTTTACAGTTTCTACTCTATTGATTGATAGGCTTGGTTTAAATGTTCCATCTGAAAATCCATCAATAATGCCTTCTTTTTTGAGTTCTGTGATGGCTTTAAAATGATCGTGTGATGTTGGTACATCGCTAAATATAGCTACTTCTTTGACTTCGTCACTTACTGCGACTGCTCGAGTGTTTCCTACGATTGTGCCTGTTTTTACTCTAATTTTTACGTTTTTTGAGCTACTAGGTGTAAATATAGCTTCTGCTTTTCCGTCCTGAAAGTTTTTTGAGCTTAGGGCTTTTGGGCTAAATTCTCCTTCTCCTTGAACTAGTGATAGAATTGCTGTGCCTTTGAATGAATTTGCTGTTTTGTCACCATTTTTATCTAATGTATTAATGATGATCTTGCTTGGTGTATCTATTGCAAGCTCTCCGTCAATATTTATATCAAATTGCTCAACTGATAAGGCTTCTTTAATTGAATTTACCTCAATTTGATTTGCCCCTACCTGAATAGTAAATGTGTTTTGTACGTCTGATCTGACCTTTAGTGTTGCTATGCCATTTTTGAAGTTTTTTTCAGATAGTGTAGATGGATAGATTTCTGCATCACCATTTATTCTGACTTTTAGTGAATTTTCTAATTCAAAATCTTTCATTACTTTATTGTTTTCATCCAATGCAGTGATTTTTACTTCTGCATCTTCATTGATTCTAATAAAGCTTTCTACGTCAATCTGGAATGAATCTGGTGTTTTTGATATTTCAGGTTCGTCGTGTGTTTCTGATGTATCTGGAGTCTTAGGAGTATCTACCGGCTTGTCATCAGGTTTTGCTTCTGGGTCTTTTGTTGTTGTGTCTTCTGCTGGTTTTTTGTTTGGTTCTTTTTCTGATGATGAATTTCCTGATGATTTGTAATTTTTATATTCCTGAACCCATTCCATTGGATTTATTGTGTTTTTTAAGGCGTCATCTTGTCCAAGCCCTGCGTTGATTGCTTCAAAAAAATTAAGTCCAGCCGCTGATGCCTCGGCAGATGTAAATGGCCACCAAGGATGCCATGGCGCTGATTCTGTATCAATTTGAAAATGTAAATGCGGAGTTGTTGATGTACCTGTTTCTCCTGAGTGTGCTACTAGATCACCTTTTTTAACTGCTTGTCCAACTTTTACTTTTAGATCGTTAAGGTGGTTATAGCATGAGTACAAAGTTTCTTTTTTGCCATTTACAGGAACATTTGTATGTTTGATACATAAGTGTGTACCAAATCCTGAATTACCTGTGACAGCTTTTGATACAACACCATTTGCCACTGAGTAAACAGGTGTTCCAATCGGCAACTTGATATCTACTGCAAGATGAGAGCCAACTTTTTCTTTATGGTCTAGTTTGTAATTTCCCATGTATACGACTGAGTATGTGATTTTTGAATTGATTGTGTTCGTATCTGTATTTGAGCTTTGAAGTATTTTTAGGTTGTATTCTGGAAGGTTAACAAGCTCAGATTTTGAATATTCTGAGTATTTTTTTGTATTTGCGCCACCTGTTTTTGCCCAATTTGGAACCTTTTTTATAGGCATTGTTGTCCCGTCAAATGGTGAACCTTCTAGGATTGAAGCTTTAAACATACTCGCTCCTTGATCCAATAAAAATACACCCACCATTAAAAGCATCGTTAGTGCACTAAATGCAATTATTGGTTTTTTATCGAAAAATTCTTTTGTTTTTTCGATTAGGGTTTTTGTTTTTTTACTTGTATTTTTCTTCATTTTGTGGGAAATATTATTTGTTGGTATTTATTTTTTTATCACATCATTATCTCATTTTTTAATGAAAAAAACAAGCTTTTTCCTCTCGCAATCAGAAGGGCAGACTTCAAGGAGTGCTGAGCATTTGGCACTTAGGATTAAAGAGAGAGCTGAATGGTGCAAGCTGGTTTTGCTTTCTGGGGAGATGGGGAGTGGTAAGACTATATTTTCAAAGGCTTTTTTAAGGACTTTTAAAAATGATATCAAGCCAAAGAGTCCAACATTTACTATAATAGAGGAGTATGGGGTGGGGGATTTGTGCCTTGTGCATGTGGATTTGTATCGTTTAGGTAAAAATAAAGACCCAGATATATATAAATATCTGCAAGAGAAGATTCTAGATAAAAATGCTGTACTTATTATAGAGTGGGCTGAAAATTTGCTTGATTTTGAATTGCCTGAGCACAGGATAGAGCTTGATTTTGAGTATGGAGAAGGGGAGTTTGAGCGTAAGATAAGTTTTAGATTTGTGGATAAGGGGTATCCTGATATTAAACAAGTAAGAGGATTATTAGATGAATTTAAGACACCCTTGCATGTGCAGCATCATTCTAAAAAAGTAGCTAATTTGGGGATTTTTATGGCTTCTAATTTGTCTAAACAGGGGATTTTAGTTGATGAAAAATTGGTTTATAATTCTGGCTTATTGCATGATTTAGTGAGACTTGTAAATTTCCCAAAAATTGATTTTGAAAATGGCTTTATAGAGGAGATCACGGAAGAAAAAAAAGCTATTTGGCTTAATCAGTGGAAAAAATATAAAAATATTCATCATGCTGAACTCGGAGCTGATATATTAAAAGATAGAGGGTTTATGTCTTGTGCAGATATGATTAGGGTGCATAGATCAAGAGCGATTGAGTCAAAAATTCCAACACTGGAGGAAAAAATTATCTATATATCTGACAAGAAAGCCTTACATGACAAGTTGGTAAAAGTAAAAGAAAGAATAGAGGATGCAAAAACACGTCACAATGCACATAATATAAGAGAAAATGATATTTTGTCACTTGGAAACATGCTGCTCAAATTGTGTGGATTTAAAAATGAAGATCAGTTTGACAAAGAGTTTTTGAAATGGGAAAGTAACATTAGTAAATAGTTGAACAATTTTTATGTTCAATAATTTAAGATGTTCAAAATCTTTATATTTAATAATTGATTACATATATGACTTCATTGAATAAATACATTGTTCAGTTTTATAAAAAATAATTCCCTCTTATATATAAGGATATAAAAAATAGTATCCCCATTTTTGATATTGATTAAAAAATAAAGATTATTCCCCTTTTTTTATGATCTTAAAAAATATATGGCTTAATAAAGCCATTATTATAGTAAGGTTTGCACAATAAAAATTGTGCAAACCTTAAACTTAAAAAACATAGGGGAGTTTTGTATTTAAATTTGGCTCTATCTAGAAGAAAAAATATAACGACCTCGTATTTTACCCTGTAAGCGATTTTTTTAAAATCTTGCTTGTATTGATACCTGTAATTTTTTTGGAGGGTCAATTTTTTATATAAAATAAAAATTATTTATTGCAATATGTTTATATTTGTCAAAATGAAAAAAATTTGATATAATAATATGAAAAATTAAAAACAAACATGAAAAACCAAAAATATTTTTATGATCCCTCAAAAATTCTTGAAAAACGAAGAATTTTTTTTAGCGCAGAAGCTCCTCATCATCATGATCCTGAAGCAGGATCAGAATCCCTAGACACAACAGCAAGAGAGCAGGAATTGAAAATGCAACTTGAAATGCAGCAAAATCTTGAAAAAAATAAAGACAACATAGTTCCAATATTAGTTTTAGCTAATGAGGAATACAGAGAGGATATTGCAAGGTTGCAAGGACTTAAAAATAACTCAATTATTACAGAGGAGAATTACCAAGAAGAAAAAACAACCCTTTATCAGAGCTATACGAGTAGATATGAAAAAATAATTGATAAAATTATTGCAGAAAAGGATTCAGATGACTCAGTTGCTACGATTCAGGATTTAAAAGATAGTGGTTTTATTAACACTGTTCAAACTCAAGCTATTGTTGTACAGGCTAGAAGGGGTGGTTTTAGTGCTGAGTCCAGATTAGCTCAAGATACTCAATCTCTTTCTGTTGAAGCTAATGCAGAAGATTTAACTTTGAAAGGTAAAGCCTCAATGGTTGATCAGATGAAGGAGTTTATAGCTAGTGGTGAATATAAAAAAGAGCAAAAAAATACATTAGTAAAGGCAGGTGTAGATGTGGGCATGAAAGACGGAGAAATTGCCTATGGAGCAAATTTAATTTTGGGAGCATGTGCAGATATTGCTGATAAATACCAGGGAGCTGTTGATCTTAGGATTGATCAAGAGTTTAGTAGTAGAGGACAAGAGTTATCACAGGTTCTTGTAACACTTGGTGCAAGACAGATTGATAATTGGACATTTAGGGTAACTGGTGAGTTTTCACAGCATTTAAGAGAAATGCAGTCAACAGATAGCTTTGAGGCAATTGGTCAAACTGGTTTTGGTGCACAAATTGATAAAAAAGTTTTGGAAAATAGAGGTGCTTTAAAGGCTCTTTTATTAAATGCAAAAGCGCTTCGTTATAGTGTTGATAGTAAGGATTTAGGAACAGTTGATACTTATGAATCCATTGATAATGGTGTTTATACAGCAGGTGAGACTAGGGCAGCATTTAGAGGTGGTGATTATTCAGAATACGGAGCTGGTGTGGAAGCCAGAATTGGTGAATCAACTACTTTAAAAGCCTCATTTGAGCAATATGCAAAAGATTATGATGAGATGCTCAAGCATGAAGCTGAGTCAGAAACAGGTATAAAAGGAACATTTGCTGCAAGTACAGAATGGCAAGGCATAGATTTGTCAGCTAGAGCTGACACAGAAGGGAATGTTTCTGGTAGGGTATCACATAGATTTGATAATGGTATTACTGCTTTTGCGGAAGCCAGTCAATATGATAATGGCGGAGATGATGTCACTAAATTTATGACTGGTGCTTCTTATGAACTTGGTAAAACAGGATCAGATATTGCAAGGCTTCATTTTGGAGAAAAGATTGATCCAGCTCTGACTAAAAACATTGACGCCTACAAAGGCTCATGGCTTAACCCGGTTGATGGAATGGGACAAGGAAGATTAATGATGGGTGAGGAAATCACTGACAAATATGAAACAAGTCGTGTTGATTTAAATAACCTTGATGAAGGAGTTGAGATTAAAAATGAAAAAATGCTAATCTCTGGTCTTCCTAATTTGACAGATAATATTACATTATCTCATGCGTCGTCAGTTCAGGCTTTTGATATTCAGTCAAATGCAGTTAGTATAGATCTGAAAAAATTGGATGCTCCAGCTACTATTTTTGCTGGCATTAAGCAATCTGATGGTAATTTTACAGTAATTAGCATTATTACCCAAAAAGGAGGTGATGGTGGGATAAATATTATGAAGCAAGATCACATCACAAATGTATTGCCCGAGTATGTTGATGATATTCAGGACAATCCTGGGTTAATTGAGACAAAAGAAAAGCCATTATCCCCTACATCACTTGAAGCAAGTGTAGAAGGTCCAAATAAGGCTGTTTTGAGTTGGGCTAAGGTGGACGGTGCTTATGAATATGTAGTGTTTAAAAGGGTTGTAAACGACTCAGAAAGAGCTGTTCAGGCAGGTGGATTTGAGCAAATTGCCACAACAAAAGATAATTCATATGTTGATACAGGGGTTGATTTAGATAAAAACTCTTATGAATACCAGATTGTTGCCAAGAATCCAAAAGGTGAATCAGAGCCATCACAAACAGTTTCAGTGGATAAGTTAAATAATGGGCCCGAGGTTGTGAAGCCAATTGAAAATGTTTCTATTAAAGGACAAGAGGCGTTTTTAGTATCACTTGATGGGGTATTTCAAGATCCGGAAGGTCAAGAGATCACATATATAGTTGAAAATTTACCAAGCTGGGCGTCTTTTAATTCTGACACATTAACTATTGAGGGTACTGCACCAAGTGCATTGACAGCTAATTATGAAGTGCTTGTAAAAGCTTCAGATGGAAAAGAAACAGCACAAACTTCATTTACTATCGAAATTGAAGATGAACGTATTCCAGAAGTAAAAACAGTGATACAAAGCAAAATCTCAGAAGGAATTGAGCAAGGTTCTATCATTGGTACATTTGAGGCAATTAGACTTACAGATGTACAGGCAGTTTCAAATCCAGAAGGAGCCATTGGAATTAATGCTCTTGGGCAGTTTGTAGTTCTAGATAGTGCAAAAATTGATCATGAGTCAGCTTCAAATATTACTATTTCAATTACTGCGAAAAATGAAGATGGATCATATTATGAAAAATTAATTTCAGTTGCAGTAGAAAATGTAGAAGAAGCACCATCTAAGCCAGAATTGACTCTTGTATCCCCTACAATTAGTGAAAATACTGAAAATGGAACAGAAATTGGTACACTTTCTGCCATTGATCCAGAGGGGCAAACTCTCTCCTACTCTATTATATCTTCATCTGCTGAGGGTGCATTTGTGATTGAAGGAGACAAGATCAAGGTTTTAGATAATTCAAAAATCAACTTTGAAAATCTTTCAAATGGCGTTGTAAGTGTTGTAGTTGAAGTTTCAGATGGTCAATTTACAAGTCAAGAAACATTTCAAATTGAAATTGAGGATATTGATGAAAAACCAGAAATCTTGAGAGATATCCCAGCTCAAAGCGTTAAGGAAAATGAGCCTCTTTCAATAGATCTAAATGGGGTTTTTGCTGATCCTGAATCTGGTGAGATGGCTTATTCATTTGAAAATTTACCAGATTGGTTAACCTTAAATACAAATACAATGATGCTTGAGGGTACTCCTTTGAGTGGACAAAAGGGTAAGTATGAAATCACATTTAAGGCTACTGATACAGGATCAAATGAAGTTTCGATTGTATTTAATGTTGAGGTAATTGACAATACAGCTCCAGAAGCACCAACTCTTGCTAATTATCCTACTCTTACAAATCAGAATGTTATTTCATTAGATGTTCAAGGTGAGGTTGGTTCTGAGATTGTAATAGAAGGTGTTTCTTATGGATCTATTCCCGAGGGCGGTGTTGCTACAATTTCAATTGATATTTCAGGTCTTGATGACGGATCTTATGAATTTGGAGTTGGACTAAAAGATTTACAAGGCAATGAAGGCGAAGTAAGTACGTTTACTATTGAAAAAGATACTTTAGCACCTGAATTTGTAGGATTTATCACAGAAAAGCCAAGCCAAAGAAATACCTCTTATGATTTGAAGATTGAGTTTTCAGAGGATCTTGATGCTGCTTCAGTGAAAGCATTTTTTGAAAATGCTGAGCTTCCAGGTGTTTCTAAAATTTCGTTTGAGGGTAAACAGATAAGCTTTACATGGAATACGCCAAATGAAACTCATGCAAACTTGGTGTTTGATGTAACTGATAAAGCTGGTAATTCAAGTCAAAAAACAGAGATAGTGAGCCTGGCTGAAGTTGTTGAAGAGATTGAGTTTGGAGAAGAAATAACCATAACAAATCTAAATCCTGAAAAAATAGGAGATGGTCTATACAGAATCACAGTAGAAACAACAGAAAGATTATCAGAAAAAACCATAATTGCGGTAACAAATTATGAAGGAGAAAAC
>JAOARU010000036.1 GCA_025210675.1 Candidatus Altimarinota bacterium
ACTCTAGAAAAGGCACTGCAACCTGAATTTAAAGAATATGGAGCGCAAGTTCTCAAGAATGCAAAATCCCTTGCAGAAACACTTATGGCAGGAGGCTTGAAATTGATTACTGATGGAACAGATAATCACATGATGGTTGCAGACACGTCAGCAAGTTTTGGAATTGGAGGAACTGAAGCTGAGCAAACACTTGATAAAGTTGAAATAACAGTCAACAAACAAGTGATTCCAGATGATCCAAATCCACCTCTAAAACCTTCAGGAATTCGTCTTGGAACTCCTGCGGCTACTACTCGTGGCATGAAAGAAGAGGATATGAATAAAATTGGTAATTGGATGCTTGAGGCTCTTAAAAACAAAGATGATGAAGCTAAGCTTACCTTAATTCGTGAAGAAGTTGAGGCATTTTGTTCTCAGTTTCCAGTACCAGGTTTGTAAAATGATTTTAATAAAAGGCCTCCAATTTGTTTGGGGGCTTTTTTGCTATTCACTCAACTCCCCTATTAGACTTGACTCAAAAAGATTTTGCTTATTTTTAACATTTTGATTCAAGATCCATGTCAATTTTAATAGCGCAGCTTCACTAGTCATGTCCTTGCATGACCAAGCTCCAATTTCTTTTGCTTTTGCTGAACCCTCATAAGCCCCTAAATCAATTTTTCCTTTAATACATTGTGACTTTAAGGCAAAAATAACCCCTTTTGCACTCTTATTTTTAATTGCATCAAGTAATTTTTGGGGAATATTACCGCTTGAGCCAAACCCTTCAATAACAACACCTTTTATATCATCAGGAATACTAGATATAAAATCAGGGTGCATATCAGGAGAAATTTTCAGAAAAACGACATTATTTATTAATTTTCCTATCTTTTTTGTTTTTCCTGAGTTTTTAATGCAATCTTGATTTAAGTATAAATCATTTGATATAAAGCCAAGATCTTGAAAATTTGGACTATCAAAAGCATCTAAACGAAATGCGTCCATTTTTGTAGAACGATTAGCTCTAAGGAGCCTACCTCCAAAGCAAATCCCTACTTCATGAAAATCAAGTTTTGCAAAAAGTATTGAATTAAAGAGGTTTATTCTACCATCACTACGCATTCCTCCAGACAATGGAAATTGTGAACCTGTCAAAACCACAGGTTTCATTAGATTTTTCAGTAAAAATGATAAACCAGTCCCAAAATAAGCCATAGTATCTGTGCCTGTTGCTATTACAAAACCATCAAATTCATTATATAATTCAATTATTTTATTTGAAACTGTGTCATAATGAGAAAAATTTAAATCACTAGAATCCAAATTAAATAAATTGACAAAATCAAGCCTAGCGATATCTTGAAGTTCTGGCTCTGATTGGATTAAGTCCTCAAGATTAGAGGCAGGCACTAGTACACCTGTCTCCTTGTCTTTTATCATTGAGATAGTTCCTCCTGTAAAAATTATGCAAATCTTTTTCTTTTTGTGAACGATATTTTTAAAATGAAAATTTCTCATACATAGACTATTACGGGGATAATCATAGGTTCTCTGTCAAGTTTTTTGATGATAAAGCTGTTTATTTTGCGATATATATCAGATTTTAGTTTTTTTAGATCTGCTTTTGGGTTCTTTTTTATGCTTTCCTCAAAAGCCTTTCTGGCTTCTTGCTTTGCCCCATCTGCAAAGTTTTTACTTTCCTTCATATAAATAGATCCTCTACTAATAATATCTGGATCACCAACTAGTCTTTTTGACTTTTCAAATGCCTTAAATAACACAATAATCACACCATTTTCAGACATAACCTGCCTATCTCTAAGTACCCTTGCTCCTGTATCCCCTTCTCCGATTCCATCAATCATTATTAGGTCTGAAGGCACTTTTTCCTTAGATTTTCTGAGATGCCCTTTTTCAAATTCAAGAATAGATCCATTTTCTATGATTGCTACTTGGTTTTCTTGAAGTCCATAATCATTTACAAGCATTTCCTTGTGCGCCATACGCATATAAAATTCACCATGAATTGGTACTGTGTATTTTGGCTTTAGTATTGACTGCATTAATTTTAAGTCCTCTTGATAAGCATGTCCTGAAGTGTGTACATCCATGGCATCATTTGTTATAACATGTGCCCCCAACCTAAATAGATTGTTGACGACATTTGTTGTAGCACGCTCATTTCCTGGAATAGGAGAAGATGAAAAAACAACAGTATCTCCTTTTTGAATATGAATCTGCTTGTGTTCTCCAAGTGATATGCGGGTTAGGGCGCTCATTGATTCACCCTGTGATCCTGTTGTTAAAATCAATACTTTATGAGATGGTAAATCATTGTGAGCATTACCTGAAAGCTTGCGTATAGTGCCTCTTGGAGATTTAAAATATCCTAAATTTGAAGCAAGTTCAATATTTTGAATCATGCTTCTTCCAGATACAAAAATTTTGCGGTCATTTTTATGAGCAAAATTTGCAATCTGCTGAATACGTCCAATTAAAGATGAAAATGAAGCTATGATCAATCTACCTTTGGTTTTTTCAACTATTTCTTCAAGAGTTTGAGCGATCACATATTCTGATTTGCAGTATCCTTTTTTTCCTGCATTTGTAGAGTCAGCAAAAAGTATATCTACCCCCTGACTACTAATCTCTGCTAGACGCCCCATGTCCATCCTGACACCATCTGCAGGCCTAAAATCAAATTTAAAATCTCCAGTATGCACAACTTTTGCAGATGGAGTTTTTAAATAGATTCCCATACCATCTGGAATTGAATGATTTACCCTGAAAAATGACAAATCGAAATTTTGACCAATTTTTAATTTGTCTTTATCTGGATCAATAGATCTAAGTATAGCATTTTTAATTCCTGCATCTTCAATATGTTTTTGCACCATACCAATTGTGAGTTTTGTAGCTATAACTGGTACTTGTGGAAATTTTTTTAAAAAATGAGGAATAGCACCAATATGATCTAAGTGAGCATGAGTTATAACAAGAGCTTTAATTTTATCCTTATTTTGCTCAAGAAAGCTCATATCAGGTATCACAAAGTCTATGCCGAGCATTTCTTCTTCTGGAAATTGCATACCAGCATCAACTACCACGATTTCATTGCCATACTCAAATGCCATACAGTTTTTTCCCACTTCATTTAGTCCTCCTATGGCTACTATTCTGAGTTTGCCTTTTTTAATAAAAGTTGGTTTCTTTCTTGGTCTAAAAAATTTTCGCTCTTTTTTTTCGCCTTGTTCTTTTGGTTCTTTTTCTTGGTTCATAAATATAAGTAAACTAATTTATCTTATTATTTCATAAAAAAAAATTTTTTGCAAATTGACATAATAAAATGCCTTTAGAAAAACAAATTTTTATTTTGAAAAATTGTTTTTGATAAATACATGAATAAAAATTGCATACAATAAACAGAGCGATGTAAAGCTTTTTAAAATAGCAGACTAATCACCTTGTTGTCAGAGTTTGCCGAGATTTAAAACCAAGCTACCACAATGGCGACTGACTTATTCTTCTCGACAAATATTATTTATGATGTGATTTATTTAAAAAGTCAATTTTTTTATACTTCATTTTTTTATAATTTTGAGAGACAATTAGAAAGATGAATATACTAGATGGTTTAAATGAAAGGCAAAAAGAAGCAGTGCTTCATAAAAACGGAGCAATGCTTGTAGTTGCAGGTGCAGGCAGTGGCAAGACAATGGTTCTTACACGTCGTATTGCTAAATTGATTAAAGATGATGTAAATCCTTCAAATATCTTGGCTGTTACATTTACAAACAAGGCAGCTGGAGAAATCCAAAATAGGGTGAGATCTCTGGTGAATAACTATGATCGCCCAATGATAGGCACTTTTCATTCTATTGGAGTACGTATTTTAAAAAAACACATCACAGCGCTTAATAGAGAGAAAAATTTTACAATACTTGATGCAGATGATGCTTTGGCAAAAGTGCGTGAGATATGCAAGGAAAAAAGTATCCCAAAAGAAGAATTTAAACCAAAGCCAATTTTAAATAAAATCTCTTGGCTCAAAAATCAACTCAAAAGCTATAATGATTTTTATCCGTCAAATATCTTTGAAGAAAAAGTTCAGGAGGTATATGAACGCTATGAATACAAACTCAAACAAGAAAATTGCGTTGATTTTGATGACTTAATTACACTTCCAGTTAAGATTTTTCAAAATTTCCCAAAAATACTTGATGAATACCAAGAAAATTGGAAATACATCATGATTGATGAGTTTCAGGATACAAATGAAGTACAAAATACCTTTGCAACATTGCTTTCTGAAAAATATAGAAATATCTGTGCTATTGGTGATTCTGATCAGTCTATTTATGCCTTTCGTGGGGCAAATATTCAAAATATTTTAGATTTTCAAAAAAACTTTCCAGAAGCAAAAATTATAAAACTCGAGCAAAATTATCGCTCTACTCAAAATATACTTTCTTCTGCTGATAGTGTAATTGCCAATAATACGGAAAGAGTCAAGAAGATAATGTTTACAGAAAATGGCGATGGAGAAAGAATTATTATAAATGAATACAGGGACGGCAAGGAAGAAGCTGAAAAATTAGCCCTAGAAATAGGCAAAATCAAAAACTCTGAAGACATCAAGTATAATGATTTTACTATTTTATATAGGACAAATGCGCAGTCAAGAAGTATAGAAGAGGCATTTTTGAAATACTCAATTCCTTACAATATCATAGGTGGCTTGAAGTTTTATTCACGCAAAGAGATCAAGGATATAGTTGCTTTTTTGCGCCTAATGACTAACGAAAAAGACTCTGGAGCATTTAATAGGATAGTAAATGTACCGCCTCGCAAGATAGGAAAAGTCAGCTTAATGAAACTTGAGGCTTTTGCCCAAATGAACAATCTTGAGGTATTTCCTGTGCTTCGTCATATTGAAATGTGTGACAATATTCAGTCGGGAGCAAAAAAATCTCTTAGCAATTTTTATATCACTCTTAATAATCTAGCTAAAAAAGCTAAAGAACAAAATGTATCGGAAACAATCAATGAGATAGTAAATGATTTTGGTTTAAAAGATTTTTATTTAGATGGGGGTACAGAAGAGGGCAAGATGCGCATAGAAAATATAAATGAGCTAATTTCAGTTGCCCATAAATTTGACGGCATAGATCAATCACTCGAGCTATTTCTTGAAGACGTATCACTTATTACCGATGCAGATCGTGTAGAGAAAGATCAAGACAGGGTAAATCTTATGACAATGCACAATGCAAAGGGATTAGAATTTCCTGTGGTTTTTATAGTTGGCTGCGAAGAAGAATTACTCCCTCATTCCAACTCACTTGCTTCACTAAAAGATATTGAAGAAGAGCGCAGATTGATGTATGTGGCTATGACTAGAGCTATGAAAAAACTGCATATCACTTATGCAAAAGAGCGAATCATGTTTGGAGGATATAAAAATTGTATTCCCTCAAGGTTTCTTGATGAAATCCCAGAGGAGTGCGTAAAACAAGACCAAGAAAATACAAGCTATGAATCAGAAACCTTATATACTCCTTTTTATGAGGACATGTATTACCAAGAAGATGAGGGTCTTAATGTTGGAGATTTGGTATTACACCCTAGTTTTGGGCAAGGTACAGTAAAAAACATACAAGGAGATATAGTAACTATAGATTTTAGAGGATTAACTAAGAGGCTTGCCCTCTCTATCGCACCTCTTCAAAAGCTCAGTTAATAAATCTCTGCATTCTATTAGTGTCCTTAGGATATCATCAGCTTTTATATATAGATTTACCTATTAAAAGCTGCTTTTTTTGATTATAAGCCAACACATAAATTGAATTTATAAAACCATTAATCAAATATCTAACCTGATTAATACAAGAAGTATTAAATTCAGCCTCATTTAGTAGTCTTAGATAAATAATACATTTTTCAAGTCAAGCATAGATAGAACTTCTCTTTCTATTGTTTGAAGCTTGTTTGCTTTTAAGATATCAGGCAAAGTCTCTCCTTTAGGGGTTTTTATATTACTAATACTTATACCTAGAGGGAAATCTTTTAAAAGTTGTAACGACTCTATTTCTACCTCTCTCCTTTGCATCATACAGAGCTCTATCTGCTTTTTTTTGAATACTTGTTGATATTTCACTGCTACTGACTCCAGGATATTTATTTAAGTCAATTTCAGTAAGCCCAATTGAAACTGTCACTCTGTAATTTGGATTTGGTCTATCTGGAATTGCCTTTTTTAATTCTTGCTTAATTAGCACTCTTAATTCATTTGCAAAGATTTCAGCACCACTCTTGGTTCTAGCCTCAAAAATCATTGCAAACTCCTCACCTCCATTTCTATATATTTTATCTACTGATCTACTCCTGCTTTGTATTAATTTAGCAAATTCTTTAAGAACCTCATCTCCAATATCATGTCCAAAAGTGTCATTTATATCCTTGAAATAATCTAAGTCAAATGTCATCAAAAACATTTTATTATGAGGCTCTCTTTCTTTTTGTGATATAGCATAATGCATATCTTGATCAAAGGCACGCCTATTCCTAATACCTGTCAAAGAATCAAACATAGCCATTTTTGCTAATTTGTCTTTTTCTTCTTCTAGTCTTGATATTCTTTCTTTCATGGCTCTTATGCCTTCTTCAAGTGCTACTGCTCTTTCCTTTTCTATTTTTAGTTCATCACTTACATTATCTAGACTAGATCTTGTTTGGTTGACTTGACTTCGAATATTGCCCAATGCCTTTTTTGCCTTTTCTAATTGACTATTAACATGGACATATCTAGCCTCAATACTATTTCCATAGCCAAAAACTCCTGTTTCATCTGTTAATGTTCCGCAAGACACACAAAGCCTACTTTTTTCTATTGGAAACTCAGTGGTTGTGATATTGTCTGAGACAAATACCACTCTTCCGTTCTTAGTAAAAGCTACATATCCAGCTTGATTCATGTTTGGCACCCCCTCTTCTCTGGCTTCTGCTCTAGCTAACTCTGTTGGTATATATTCTCTTTTTTGCCTATGATGTGTAATTTGATTTGCTCCCATTATTCTCTGAAAAGCAAGTGGGTTTTCCACATCCTCTCTTGTAAATCCAATCAGATTTTCAATATTTTTACTCATATATAAATGAGTAATTTTGCCACCATTTTTTTGAAGAAAAATAGTTATATAATCGACAACTTTAGGATTAAAATCCTCATTCATAATCAAAGTGGCAAGCCTTTCTTTTAGAAAAAGACGTATCTCAGGAGAAAACATGACTCCTAAATACTTTTCTTTGTCATCAATACGCCTATCTATATTTGGTGTATCAACATCTAAGATGCCTGCTTTATTTTTAAAATCTTGGGCTAATTTTGATATTATAGCCATAGATTCTATTTTTAATTGAGCATCTAAGCTTACCAATGCCTCTATATCTTTCATTGTTTTGTCCATCTTGCATTAAAAAAATCACCCTCCTAAGGATATTTATTTTAACATTTTTCAATAAAAATAAAAATTATTTTTATTGAAAAAATACAAAAAAAGTGTTATAGTATACATATAACATTAAAATAAGAAATGGGCACTCTTAAAAATAAAATGAGGGGCAATGAATCAAAAGCAGTTAAGGCTATTGTCGCAAAAGAAAAACCACTAGCAAGTGCTCAAGACTTAAATGATTTTATTATGAATGTTACTGGTCAAGCTCTTCCTACAGGTTCAGGAGTTGGTCGCATAATTAAAGCAGCAAAAATTGATTTAAGTCGAACTATAGGCGATATATGCCCTCTTACTAAAAGGCCATGTGATCAAAGTGTGTTTATAGAAACTCGTCACCCTACACTAGCAGGAGTTCACATAACTCCACTTCGATTAATACAAGACAAGACTCTCAGAGGCGTTTTAATAGAAAATGAGACTCCTGAGGATGATGCAAAAGCTGTTGATCTGATTACACATACTATAAGAAATGGAAGACTGGGAATTAAAAAAGGAATAACAGCACTTAATTGTATTAAGCATTGTGCAGGGCCAGCAAAAAAAATACTTGAAAATGATCCAAAAGGAAGGGAAGCTCTGTTAAGAATGTCTATTAATGAAATCATTAAAAAATAGTGCATTTTTTTTGGTTTTCTGAGAAAATAAGCATCAGAAAATCTTTCCCTGAAAAAATGCCTTTAAAAAAATTATCATCTTTAGAAAAAGAACATCTCCAAGGTAAAAAAGTGCTCCTTAGAGTTGATTTTAATGTGCCTTTAAAAGAAGGCAAAGTAATGGATGCAACAAGAATAAAAAAAACCCTACCAACTATTAATTATCTGCTTAAAAATGGATCATCAGTGATTATCATGACTCATATTGGTCGACCAAAAGGCAGATTTGTAGATGACTTAAGCACTGCTCCGATAGCAACAGAGTTGTCAAAAATGATTAATAGACCTGTAATAGAAGCAAATGATTGTATTGGCGCAGAGGTATCAAAATTAAAGCAAGAATTAAAGCAAGGTGAAATATTGATGCTTGAAAATACACGTTTTCATACAGCAGAAAAGGAAAACACGAGAGATTTTTCAAGAGAATTAGCAGAACATTGTGATTTATTTATTCAAGATGCTTTTGCCTCAGTTCATAGAGGACATGCCTCAACTGTTGGTGTAGCTCATTTTCTACCGTCTTATGCTGGATTATTGGTTGAAAGAGAGGCTGAAGTGCTTTCTGAAATAATGAAAAATGACGAACATCCTTTTGTTCTTGTGACAGGAGGAGCAAAAATTGACACAAAGATTGGTGTAATTAGACATTTTTTAAAAACTGCTGATTCTATATTGGTAGGGGGAGGATTGGCAAATACCTTTTTATATGCTTCCGGTTTTGAAGTAGGAGCTTCACTTTGTGAAAAAAACAAAACTGACCTAGCCCAAGAGATTTTAGCTGATTCTGAGAGCATGGGCGGCAAATTGCATATCCCTATTGATACTATTGTAGCAAAAGAAATTAGTAGCAATGCTGATTTTAACAATAAGCAAAATGATTTAATTATGGAAGATGACATTATGCTTGATATTGGCGTTGTTACTCAGGATTATTTTCTAGAGTGCATCAAAAATGCAAAGGTGATAGTCTGGAATGGACCTATGGGGCTATTTGAACATGATATATTTGCACAGGGTACAAAACGAATAGCAAGAGCTATTGCTGATTCTGATGCAATGACTGTAATTGGCGGAGGTGATACAATTGAGGCTATAAATCGCTTTAATATAAGCGAAGATTCATTTACTCATGTTTCAACCGGAGGAGGTGCTATGATCGAATTTCTTGAAGGCAAAATTCTCCCAGGACTTTCTGTATTAAAAGATTAATTATGATCTCACAAAGAGTAATTTACATAGAAAAACATGATGAATTAGACAAAATTATATCTGATTTAAAAAGGGCAAAATCAGACAAGGTAGTCTTGATAATTCCTCGTGGAGCAGTGTTTTTTGAAAGCATTATAAATGCTAAAATCCTAAGAACAAAAGCCGAAGAGAACGCTAAGGAGATTTACATAATAACAAAAGACAAAAAAGCTAAACAAATGCTCTATCAAGCCGGCATAACAACCTTTGATACATTAGATGAATTTGAGATGAATCCTGACAAATCCCCTACTCCACCAGTAGAGGAAAAAGGAATAATTAAGCATAAAAAAATAGAAATCAAAGAAGATGAACCAGTAGATGATGTAGAAAAAATAAATTGGCAAGAAATATTTATTCGTCCATCAAAAATAATGCTTTTTAGCTTTGTATCTATTAGTTTGGCATTGTTTTTCTTTGTAAGTACTTTGATTTTACCAGGTGCAACCATATATATAAAACCCGAAAGAAAGACGATAGATACAGTTATAAATGTAGTCTTGACCCCAGAAGAAAAACTTCAACAAACCTCAATACTCAGACGTAAGCAGATGATTAGTGGGGCAGAAATTGAGGCTGAATTTGAAAAAACAATTGAATTCAAAACACTAAGCCGCAATTTTAAGGGTAGTTATGCTGAAGGTGAGATAGTATTGGTTAATATTCTTGAAGAAGAGCGTACCTTGAAGCCAAAAACACGTTTTCAATCTGAAGATGGAGTTGTTTATAGGATTTCTGATTGGGTCAAAATACCGGCAGCCAAAAATGGACAAAATGGTGAACGCAAAATAAAAGTAAAAGCTGATGAGACTGATATTTACGGCAACATCACAGGAGATAGGGGTAATAAGCCTGTTGGCACAAAATTATTTTTACCTGGATTATCAGAAGCAGGAAGAAAATATCTCTGGGCAGAAATTCGCGAAGACATGACAGGTGGGACAACTATTTATGATCCTGTAATTAAACAATCAGACATTAATGCTGCCCGTAAGCAATTGGAAGACAAGCTCATAGAAGAAACCCAAAAAGATCTTGAAAATTACATAAAAGATCAAAACGCCTTAAATGGAACAAATCTGCAAATGGTTCCACATAGCAAATTTCTAAAAAAAGATATTGTGGAAATAAAAGTGCAAGATGATGTTTTAAGCAAAGAAATAGATTCATTTAAGGTATATGGCAAATTAAAGGCAAAAAGTTGGGCTTTTTCAGAATCTGACTTGGTGTCCATACTACAAGACAATCTCGCAAAAAGTGTTGATGCTGACATGTTTTTGATGTCGCTTGATCCTGATTCAATTACTATAAATGTGTTTTCTGAGGATCAAATAAAAGAAGAACTAAAGGTCAATGTTCATGCAAAAGGCATAGAGGCATTTTTGATTGAACCAGAAACAGAAAGCGGTATACGTTTTGTTAATAAGGTAAAAGAACAGGTAGTAGGCAAAGACGCAGAAGAGTCTGAAAATATTTTAATTAATTTTAAAGAAATATCAGATGTTAAGATTTCTCTTTGGCCATTCTTTTCAAGAAAAATACCAAAATTACCAGAAAATATTTCTATAAAATTATGGGGGGAAGATTAATATTGGCTTTTCAGCAGGTATTTGAAGAATTTTCTTGTGTATTAATGACTGATTCTGGGGTTATTGATTCTAAAAAATGGCCAAAAATACCACGCAAAATATTGCTAAATCAAATTACAGAATTATTTGAAAAAAATAATTTTAAAAAAACTGATTTGACTGATATTTTTGTATTAAATGGTCCTGGTGATTTTACACCTCTTAGAAATTCAATGATTGTGGCAAATACACTTAAAAAAGAGCTTGGTTTAAATTTGTATACAATTTGCAAGGATCAGATTGATTCAGAAGATTTATATGAAATATTCAAAAAATCCCCTATTCAAAAAGCTGATTTTATAGAGCCATATTTTGGCAAAGAGCCAAGTATTAGTTAGCACTTACACAAACTTCATATATACCTGATTCACTACCTGAGCAATCTCCTGAGCAACAATCATTATCAGATGTGCAAACCTGCCCCACGGCCAGACATTTACTATCTGGTGAATAGAATTCTGTAAAAAGCAACTTAACAACGTTTGTAACTATTGCCCACGAGAGTATAACCCCAAAAAGACCTATTGTTGCGTATGTAATAGTTTTTTTAGCACTATCTATCCTGTCTTCAACACCCCCTGATGTAACCAATTTAACACCTGCAAGTGTAATAAAAAATACTGCCACAATACCAGAAAGTATCAAAATTATATCAATAACCTTAAATGCCAAGTAATTGACTTGATCTTCAGTTTTCACGCTTTTGCTAATTGATGGTATAAAATCAGGTCTGTTTTTATTTAAAAGCTTTTCAACTTCATTAGCCGCAAAAGCAGGCTCTTTTATTACAAAAACCACTCCAATTATCAATAATGCCAAGATTAATAGATTTCTTTTTTTCATGATGTTCGATTCCATTGAATTTGAGTGATTCCATAAACAATAGCATAAGAAATAACTATTATAACAACGCCTCCAGCTGCATACATTAACAATTTATTAGCCTTGCTTATTTTTTCTTCGTCTCCAAAATTAGTCACATGCAGATACCCAGCATAAAGCGCCATGCAAACAATGGCTATTGTTGTAAGCGACATGATCATTTTTATTATACTTGGTATAAAATCTCTTGTAATATCGCCTGATGGTAGATTTTTTATGTTTTTACTGCGAATTGGAATTACATTTGCTTGAGCAGCAAATACTGAGTTTATACTCATTATAAAAACGCCTAAGGTATATAAAGCTTTTTTTATCATGTTCCTGGAAGAGATAAATTCTCAATAAGCTTGACAATAAAGAATGAAAACATGGCCACAAGTAGACCAATAATAGCAAAAAGTATTATTGATTTACCTTTTTCTAGTAAATCTTCATTAGCACCTGAGAAAAACACCATCACACCACCAATCATAATAGCAAGCACGGCTGCACCCGCTGCAAAATAAATCATCCACTCAATCCAATATGGAACTGCTTTTTCAACTATAAAATGATCTTGAGTTTTATTTGTTGGATCTTCATCGCATCCATATAACCCACTTTTTAAGCAGTCAATTTTAGGCGGAGTAACACCTGAGGCTTTGTAGTGATCAAGATTTGATCCAAAAAAAGAAAAACATCCTACAAGTACAAATGATAGTACACCTACAATCCATTTTCTTTTTGGTTTCGAGTAAAGCATTATGAAAATTTAAAAAAGTTTGGATTAACAAAATTAAGTATCACAGCACTAAGAGCTATTAGTATGACACCCAAGAGTGCCTGCATAATGCGATCTTTGCC
>JAOARU010000037.1 GCA_025210675.1 Candidatus Altimarinota bacterium
CCACATTACAGACTCACTTGGCAATCCTTCAAAAATACCCTTTGGATTTGTAACCCTAAAAGCAGCCTTACCAAACTCCCCTGCATGCACAGACGAAACCACTTCCCCTCCTAATAAATGAGTAATCAACTGATGCCCATAACATATACCCAAAATAGGCAAACCAAGCTCAAAAATATCCCTGGAAATAGTCGGCGAACCCTCTTCATAGACACTTGCAGGGCCTCCTGAAAACACCACGCCTGCAACATCTCCCTCTAAAATCTTACTCATAGCGTCCTCAGGCGCACAAATATCCGAATAAGCACCCAGTGAACGAATACGAGTAGCTACCAACTGAGCAAATTGACTTCCAAAATCAACTACTAAAATTTTTTTCATTTAAGCAAAGGGGCTAAAAAATATCAAATAAGCAAATAATACAATCAAAAAACAAATAGACAAAAACCAAAACAAAACCACAAATCTATACCCCCTAAACCCTATTATACTACCACATTTATCATCTCCTAATGGATATCTTATCTTATGATTTCTAAATCTATACACACTGACACCAAAAAATCCAAATGAAGCAATTGACGCCAAAGCAAAGATTATGATCTCAAATGTAAACATCTTTTATTTAAACCTCTCTTTTATTGTATATATAAAATGAGAAAAAGTAGAGCTTATTTTTTCCCAAATTGTAGGCTTTTTATCTGAAGCAAGGGCAAGTCCAGTCATAATCCAAAAACTAAGAGCAACAGCCGAACTTTCAAAAGTATGCAAGAGCAAAGCATGCGTCATAAGCGCCAAAAGTCCAATAAACAAAGGCTTGCCATATTCATTATCAACCACAAAAAGCCGATAAAGCACAATTCCCAATACAACCAAGAACAACAAAAGCCCCAAAAATCCACCCTCAAGACCAACCTGTAAATACCAACTCTCAGGTATAAACCCAGGCCCATTTTCTGAAAAATGACTTGAAGCAGGCCCTGCATCACCAAGCCCCAAACCCCAAGGATATTTCATCATATACATGACACCATCTCTACTTCTTTCATAATGCCCCTGAGTCGAAGATGGTCTCAATATAAATTGCCAGAAAAACTCTCCAGCAAATTTACTCATAAGAAATATAGCAAAAACTCCAAAATTAAATATAGCAGTCAAAAAACTAAGTATCGGCATTTTTCTCAACATTGAAATCAATATCAACAAACTTGAAACCACAAAAACCCCTAAATAAAATAATTTTGAATGAAATATTAAAAACACAGCCTCAAACACACCCCCTGTCGCCACCTGCAAAGCCTCAGGCCTCACAAAAAATACAGCCAAAATCAAACAAAAAGCACTCAAGAAACTGATGGATTCAGAAAAAACCCGAAACCAATCCCTCTCTCTAAACAGCAAAGCAAAAGCAATCACAGAAGTACCGGCAACACCCAACCAACTAGCCCTTGAAAATGTCCAATAAAGCACAAATAAACCCATAAAAAACACAAACAAATGAGTAGTTCTAAACAAGCCCTTATCACGTTCCGTGCCCAAGAAAAAAACCAAAGGCAAAATAAAACACAAATAAGCCCCTAACTGATTTGGACCTGAAAAAGTAGACTGCACACGACACAAATCAGTATGTGACACCTTTTGGCAATATGCCAAAGCCTGACTTACATCACCAAAACTATGACTAGTCGAATATCCAAATTGCACCAAAAAATCCTCAGGCAAAAATTTCTGACTAATTGCAAAAGCTATAACTATAACACTTGAAGACAATGCCAAATAAAAAAGCGTATTTTTCTCAGACTTAGTAAATGAAATATTTTTAACCATAAAAAACACCACCAAAAACATCAATCCGTATTTAACACCATACACCAACTGCATCAACCCTCCAGAAGTCCAGAGCAAACCAGTAATTAACAAGTAAACACAAAAAGCAATTATGCCTATATCAAGCTTATCAAAGGCTATCTTAATACGCCCTATAACAAATTCATAACAAAATCCCAAAAACATCATAAACAACAAAACCTCCTTCCACATAGCAATATACATATTATTTGCACCACTACCATCAAACAATAAATGATTTAAATAAGTCGTCAAAAACGCATGAAAAGGCATCAAAAGCAATACTATACTTAATACAGCCAAATAGAACTTTCTCATGTTTTTGCAAAAAATCACTAGAAATTCTCTCTTTTTTAGGGCTTTTTTTCAATAGAAAATTACCTAATTACACACCACCCCCTTAAATAATCAAATAAAAAAACCTACCTTATCCTATTTCACTACTCAAAAACCCACCCTCTTTCAGCCTAAAATTCCCACTTCAAAGCCCTACACCTAAACCTCTAGCTATTGAACACATTTTTTAATCAGAAAGAAAGATTGAGCCAAGTTAATCACCCATTAAATAAACAAAAAACAACACTTCTTTTTCCCTATTGCATTTTTAATATATTTTTGGCAAAATCTTATAAGCTTGGGCGATTAGCTCAGTTGGCTAGAGCGCATCGTTGACTCCG
The DNA here is from genome assembly GCA_025210675.1 of Candidatus Altimarinota bacterium. Lineage (GTDB taxonomy): Bacteria > Patescibacteriota > Gracilibacteria > CAIRYL01 > JAOARU01. Next base: position 2,526 of record JAOARU010000037.1, read on the forward strand.
ATGAGGTCATGTGTTCGAATCACATATCGCCCACCATTTATATTTCAATTTTTAAAAAAATGAAAGCCATATCAAAGACAATTCAAGTAGCAGTATCAATTTTATTAGCACTTCTAATCCTTATCCAACAAAGAGGTACAGGACTTGGTGCAATCGGAGGAGAGACAGGGGGAGAGTTTTATGCTACAAAAAGAGGCGCAGAAAAAGTGATCTTTCGCTTAACTATAATACTTGCAATGATTTTTTGCATAAATGCCTTTATATTCCCACTTTTACCTGATAGCGAATAATCCGATGCTTAAAAAAATTCACAAGAGTTTCTCAAGACTCGAAAAAATACTCCTAGCAGTATCTATCTTGACTTTTTTCATTTCCGGAAGCTTTATCATACGTGGATTTTGGGTTCAAAATACCCACACCGTACCTTCTGACGGAGGTGAATTTGTAGAAGGATCAATTGGGCAAATTGACCAAAACTTCATGCTCAATCCCCTTTTTACCTTTGGAGCAAAATCAAACTCAGCTGAAGCCGATATAACCCAATTGGTTTTTGCTGGACTAATGCGCTACAACTCTGAAACAGAAACTCAAGAGGACTTTTTAGCAGATCACACACTATCAAGAGACAAAAAAACCTACACATTTACCCTAAAAAAAGATCTACGCTGGCATGATGGATATCCCATCACTGCTGATGATGTTATCTTTACCTTTAGAGACATTATTCAGCACCCAGACTTTGAAAATGAATTTTTACGCTCAGCATTTGAAGGCGTAGAAATTAAAAAAATAGATCAAAAAACAGTAACATTTCGCTTAGCAGAACCTTATAAATTCTTTTTGACCAATTTTACAGTAGGACTAATACCACGCCACGCCCTACTCAAAACACCAGTCAAAAACTTATCTATTGACTCATTTAGCCAATCTCCAATTGGAGCAGGTCCTTATAAATTTGAGACAATCTCACAAAAAGATCCGGATTTTGACGAAATAAGACTCTCAAAATTCAAAGACTTTATTCTTCAAAAGCCAAAAATAGACTTTATTACATTTAGACTGTATCACTCAACAGAAGAACTCGAAAAAAACATTGACGAACTAGACGGAGTAAGACCAAATCTAAAAACAGAAGATATGGTTGATACAAAACATCAAAAATTTGAAAAGCTCAGCTTTAACCTACCTCAATATATTGCAGTTTTCATAAACATGGAAAACGACATATTTAAAGGCAAAGAAGGCAAAAAAATGCGCTGGGCACTTCAATTAGCTACAAACAAAGAAAAAATCCTAAATCAAATTCCAGGAAAAAGAATAGACACACCATTATTAGAAATAGACGAAAAAAACTGGCTATCTGAATATGACCTACAAAAAGCATCAGGAGCACTTAAAGACTCAGGCTGGATCCTGAAAAGCAAAATTCCCCAAGAAAAGCCAACCGAAGAAAACACAGAAAGCGACACAGAAAAAACAACCGAAAAAGCAATAAACACAAACAATCTACACGCTGTACCAAGCGAAAAAGCTCGCTACTTAAAAGAACCGAGCGAACTTCTTAGAACAGACACCACAAATAACTCATTTTTTATAACAGGAAGATTCCCAGAAGGCACAACAAGCATAAAAGTCAACAACTACACACTTCAAAAATTCGATCAAAACGGCACAGAATGGACATACAAAGCCTCAACAGAAATTGGCACACTTAAAAAAGGTCAAAACACCTACAAAATACAATTCATAAAAGAAGATCAAATAATAGACGAAGAAACAATAACCATTAACCTTACAGAACAAACTGAGGAGCCAGCAGCCGAGCCGAAAGAGCCAGAAACTCAAACACCTGAAACCGAAGAACCAACTGAGTTAACAGATGATCCAGAAGTGCAACCAGAAGAGCCAGCAGTCGAACCGGAAGTGACAAAAGAAGAATACAGAGTCAATAACAAAAACGAAGAATTAACACTAAAAATCCTTACAGCAACCTCACCATCTTACCTAAAAGACACAGCAGAAATCATCAAAGAACAATGGAAAAAAGCAGGTATCAAAGTCGAAATTGAAGCACTAGACAACCCTGAATTAATCGAAAAAATTAAACAAAGAAACTACACCCTACTTTTATACGGTCAAAATTTAGGGTATAATACTGATGCTTTCCCGTATTGGCACCTTTCCCAAGTCAAGCAAGGACTCAACCTTTCAGAATATCAAAACTTCGAAGCCTCAATATTAATTGAAGAAATCCGCAAAACACATGACGAAGAATTGCGCCAAGAAAACCTCAAAAAACTAGAAAAGATAATCTCAGAAGACACACCGGCAGTCTTCCTTTACTCACCTGAATATATACTCAACATTAATAAAAACATTAAAAATGTAAAAATCGAAAATCTATCACTATATCCAGACAGATTTTCAAATGTTGAATCATGGTACATTCACTCAGAAAGAGTCTTCAAAGAAGGCACAGGCTGGACATCATTTATTCCCTGGTTTTGGAAACAAATTTTTTAAATACAAATGAAAGTAGTACTACTCAAAAAAATCAAAAAACTCGGTAACGAAGGCGATATAATCAATGTCGCTGATGGATATGCTATAAATTTTCTTATTCCTCAAGGACAAGCTGTAAAAGCAACTGAACATGCAGTACAAGCAGCTGAAACCATTAAGGCAAATCGCATTGCACACAAAGAAGAAATCACAAAAAATGCAAAAAAATACGCTGATAAAATATCATCAGCTACAATTAAATTTAAAAGAAAAGTATCATCAGGCGACAAACTATTTGGTGCAATATCTGAAAAAGACATCATAGACGCCATTGAAAAAGACCTAAAAATCGCACTTGAAAAAAAACAAATAAAAATGGCTCATCATATAAAAACAACAGGCAAACACGAAGTAGAAATTCACCTTGCAGAAAAAATAAACGCAAAAATTACTATTGAAATCGAAGCAGAATAATATTAAGATATTGCAGAAAGCTTTGACCGAGCGACTTGAGGTGTAAGTGAGGGAGAAGCTGACGCAGTTATACGCATTTTTCAGAACAAAATATGGGATAAGTTCTCAAAAATGTTGTAGAACAAGGAAGATTGACCGAGCGACTTGAGGTGTAGCGGAGCTACATTGAAAGGAGTGAGGGAGAAGCTGACGCAGTTATACGCATTTTTCAGAACTTATTTATATAACCGAGGGCCTGTAGCTCAGTGGTTAGAGCAGTCGGCTCATAACCGATTGGTCGCTGGTTCAATTCCAGCCAGGCCCACCATTAAAATGTTCTGTCGCCGAAGGCGGCAGGTTATTTTAATTATGAGCTGGGGTTTAACCAGCGACCCTTATAATCAGCTCGCTGGTTCTTTTTCAGAGTGGAATAATTCGAGCATAAAGCGATAGCTTTTGCGAGAGCATGAAACGAAAGAAAATTCCAGCCAGGCCCACCATTACGGACAAATAAAAGACTCAATCTTCAGGATTGGGTTTTTTTAATACACTTGCATGGTTCAAAATTTTTATGACAATTTAAAGAGAGAAATTTTGACAACACACCCTCAGCTGAAGTAATATTTTTCATGTGCGTACTTTATTTTCCAGCTTTATTGCAAAATATCAAACTTGATTTATAATTATAGTAATTTTACCCTCAACCCTATGATGTGCGGAGCAAAATACCCTGAAGTTTTTACAATTGATCAAGCTGAAGAGCTTGCATCTGGAACAAAAGCAAGAATCATAGAACTATTAACACAAACAGACACTTTAACAATTCAAGAAATAAAAAAACAAATTATTGACACAATCACAGCAATTGATAAAAGGCTGCATATTACAAATATTCTCCTAGACGAAAAAAGCCTACAAGCTCACATTAACGCTCTAGAAAACCAAACGACAATAAAAAATATCGCATGTTAAGACTAGATAAATCTACTAAAAACGTAGTATCACACCCAAAGATAAACACCCTAGCTGCAAAAAAGAAAAGATAAAATATCTATTATACTGTCCTAATTACAACAAAAAGCACCAATAAGACAATTTTTTAAAAAAACCATACCACAATTCATACTGCACTAAGAGAGCTAATGATATTAATTTTTACACCTAGCAATAGTTAAAATTTGTGCTAGGCTAAGGTATAAATTAAAATGAAAAAAAAGAATCATCTACTAGAAGGCTCAGTATTAAAGTCAATATTCCTTATATCAACTCCAATAATACTTTCTAATATACTCCAAACAATCTATCAATTTATTGATACTTTTTGGGTAGGAAGACTAGGCGAAGACGCAGTTGCTGCTGTATCGCTTGGCTTTCCTATTATGTTTTTTTTGCACTCTATTGTGATTGGATTCACAACAGGAGGAAGTATACTCATATCACAATACAACGGACGCAAAGACTACGAAAAAACAGCACTCCTAGCAGGACAAACGCTTACCTTTGTAGGGATTTCTTCAATCATACTCAGTGTATTTGGATATTTTACTGCAAATTTCTTTTTATCATACCTAACAGAAGCCCCTTATGTGTTATCAGAAGCTACAAAATACCTCCAAATCTCATTTTTGGGAATGACGGCGCTTTTTACTTACACAGTATTTCAGTCATCGCTTCAGAGCATAGGAGAAATGAAAGTACCAATGGCAATAGTGCTATTTACAGTAATTTTAAACTTCTTCCTAGATCCAATTCTAATGTTTGGCTGGTGGAAAATACCAGCAATGGGAGTCGAAGGAGTTGCAATAGCTACCTTTATCACTGAATCACTCTCAGGAATATTGGGGCTAATGGTGCTTTTTTTCTGTAAATACAATGTAAAATTATCACTAAAAAGCATGATCCCAAATCCAGAATGGATCAAAAAAATCTTTAAACTTGGATTACCAACTTCCCTGGAAATGTCATCAAGATCATTTGGCATGTTTTTGATGATGTTCATAGTCTCGACATTTGGCACAACTGCCACAGCAGCTTATGGCATAGGCACAAAAATACTTGGCTTTATCATAATCCCTGCAATTGGATTTTCTATCGCAACATCAACATTAATCGGGAACAATATCGGCGCACGTCAACACAAAAGAGCCGAAGAAATTAGTATCACAGCCATAAAAGTAGGATTTTTTACCTTATTTACAATAGGCATACTGATTTTTATTTCAGCTGAAAAAATCTCAACCTTCTTCGTTCCAAATGAACCAGAATTGATTAAAATTGCATCTTTATTCATCAAAATCATCTCAACAGGCTTTGGCCTAATAGGCATTCAAATGGTCATAGGTGGCACACTTAAAGGCGCAGGCAAAACAAAAACCTCAATGTTTCTCACCATGGGTCAGACTTTTACCCTGTTTGTTTCTGCTTATATCCTAGCTGTTATTTTTAAACTAAATGAGTTTGGGATCTGGCTAGCCTATCCTATTGCAAATATACTAATCACTTGTCTCGAATTTTACCTTTATAAACAAAAGAGTTGGCTAAAAAAGGAGATTAAATAGCTAGTTTTTTTATAAAATTCCTGTAAATTATTTATGGGCTAATTTTTTAATATCATGAACTATCAAAATCTCAAAAAACTTACTGCTATATTTCTGAGCATCAATCTTTTACTTGGAAATATGGCTTTTGCCAAACCCACTCAAGCAAAATCCCCCCTTAAAGAAATCAATTCACAAATCATAAATTTCAAAGACCTTCCACCATTTCCAGAAGATCTCAAAAGAAAACCGGAAGACTGGTCAAAAGTAGACTGGGACGCAGAAATAATACTTCCAAATGCCTATGAACAAATGATTCAAGAAGAAAAAAGACTAGAATCACAGGGGCGATACAAAGAAGCCAAAAACCTCAAGCCAAAAAAATACAAAATGAGCGATGATGTTGTTTTATAGCATTATAAAATGCCTCAAAAAATAAAAACCCTAGTCAAAGAATACAGAGAGACAAAAAGTCTCCAAAAAGGCAAAGAAATACTAGAAAGAGGTCATCTAAGCGAAAAACAAAAGCTTCAAGAAAAAATCCGCTATTTTACCGAGCAAGACCCTCAAAGCAAGAGAAATGACTTTATAAGTGAAAATATTATAAAAACTGAAGACTTCAAGGAAATAGAAAAAAAACATCAAGCCAATAGACGTTAGCCAACTTAAACAAGAAAAATCAGAAATAGAGCCACTAATTCAGGAATTAAAAAATCAAATCAAAGAAAGCAAATTTGACCCAGTCTTATTAAAAGCTCCCACAAAAAAACCTGAAAAAATCAAAGAAAAAAGACTTATAGACAAAATTATTCCGCAAGCAAAAGCAGATGAACCGCAAGCAAATCCTATTATTGAATACTATCGAGGCATAGAATCACACCCTATTGAAAGCATACTATACAGACTCAGCCAAGAACAAAATCCCGATGGAAGCATTGGCTATTTTAATAAATATGAGATCACGGCCAATATAGCCCTAAATATCAGCAACTACAACAGAACAAACAATGATCAATACAACTCAATGATCAGCTATTTAAGCGATACAAAGCCACGCAACAACAGAGAAAAAGCCTTAAAAACAAGAATTACAAAAAATATTCAAAACAACAGCTATATGCTAGATGAATTAATAGCCTCAAGAAATACAGACGGGGGTATACCGCTATATAACAACTACCAGAGCGATTTTGAAACCACACTTGAATTTATACTAGCCATGCAAGCCTACGGGAGGTATACAAGCGAATTAATAGATGCTATTTCTTACATATTAAATAGGATCAATCAAGATGGCACAATTTCATATCAAAACAGCAATAAGCCAAATTATTACCTGATGAATAAAACAATCGAAATGCTCTATCATTCGAGATTTTATCAGATAGGCAATCAATATATCTATCAAAAAATCAAACCAACCCTTGCATACCTATACCAAAAAATCGACCCAGAAACAGGAGAAATAGAAAATGGCACACTACTAGACAGCCTGATGTTCCTATACAACATGCAACTATACGAAAACGACATACTACACAGGGCAATGCTATATGGAACAATGAGCAATGAGGATATGTTAAACATAGATCAAATCAACATAGATCTCGCCGATAAACTCAGACCAAAAAGAAATGTTGATACTTATGGCAATATCTATGCCGATATATACGCTATGCGTACTATCAATCAACCAGACATAATCATAACAAATCTAACCAGACATACGACAAATTTAAATATTTTTTACATAACATACAAAAATATTGGATACAGAAAAACAGGAATAGACAAAGTCAACAATACCGTCGATGACATCAATTTATTTGGATTCCTAGGCAACACAGAATCAATGCATAATAAATACACAACAAGACTCGCACCTCTATCCAGCATGTCTAATAACTACTCACTAAACGACTTTAAATTAAACAATGTAAACAATATAAAATTTTACATAGACACTCCAAATGAATTCAAAATAGACGACAACAACTGGATATCACTAGATATAGATCACCCGACATATCCCGACATGACATCATTGTACAATTACCTAATAGCACATTGGTACGAGACAGAAGATGGTCAATACGGCATTAATATGCGCTGGGATCATATCGAGGATCCACGCAGAGAAGACTACGTAATAATGAAAAAAATAGGCAATAGGTGGCAATATGCCCCTCTTGGCAATCCTAACCAATCAGGAGCATTTGTAACAGATGTCAACTTTTCACAAAACAAAGCCACGGTTAATTTAGGTGTAAAATACAATGGACAAATATACTATACCTCAGGAATAACAATAAGCAATGTGATCACAAACAATATCTCAGGCTCAGTAGGCAACAAAAAACCATACCTTACAGTTGGCGGATATGGATTTAATGCTATCACTGATAAAAACGGTAATTTTTCAAGTCAAAACCTATCAGGCAAATACGTGCTATGGATAGATGACGATGAATACGAAAAAATAATGACACCAGTAATTTCATCTGCACAAGAAAACCTTCCAAAAAATAATGTTCGCGTATTTACAAAACTAAAAGACGACTCAACACCGCCAATTATCAGTGACATTGAAATAAACGGCTATACCAACCTTATAAACAACCAAAGAGACTACGATGTATTTGTATATGGCTCAGACAATGTAAAAGTAAAAGAAGCCGATCTGTATTACTTTGAACCACAACAAAACCGCTGGTTTTATATATACACTCAAAAATTCGACGGCAATCATGCAGGCTTCAAATGGTACGCACCAAGTTCGCTAAATGGACAAGGCTACAAATTAAAAGCCATCATCAGAGACTTTAGAGACAATGAGTCAGAGGCATTTGAATATGGTCCATTTGAAATTATTGACGGCACTCCACCAAGTGGTGATTTTGGAGTAATTGGACTAGAAAACAACACTTGGAACTTAGGAGAAACCAAAGAAATACGCTGGGACTTATCATCTAGCACCAATGAAATCAGCGAAATCATTGCTTTAAAATTAAAATACAATAACGACTACAATACTCAAACCATTGAAACAAATATTCCCCTAGATACAACCCACACCACCTGGCAAATGCCTTTCAATGCCAATTTTTCATCAGAAAATGCGCACCTAGAGCTACATGTCTATGATATAAATGACAATCTTGCGGCACTTGAATCAGGCCCATTTCAAATTGCCGATTCATCAGCCCCACCCCAATCTCCCTGGAACCAAGAAAGCTTAATCGGAGGCATGATCAAGCAAGATATATTTCTTGAAAGATACATAAGAGGCTACTACAAAAACGACGATGGCTCAAAAGAAATCATCTACACAGAATTCGCAGGAAACCCAAGCAACTCTCAATACAGAAGAATAATCTACAGGAAGCTAAATCCAGACGGAACATGGCAAGAACCTGTAAAAATAATTGAATGCAATTATAGAACATGGTCACCAAGCTATGATATATACTTCACCGAAGTAAAAACCCAAAAACTCCCTGACTCAAGCATTTCAGTGATTTATAGCTTTATTAATCATTCAGTAGACGATACAAATAGCAACAAAAGCAAAATTAGATATAAACGCATTCAAAATGGTTCAATGGTATCAAGCAGTGAGATTTTTAGTTACAACAAATTTAGAGATATTGCTTACTCAATAAACAACGACGATATCCATGTAGCCTTTCGAACATATGGCTCAAACAACACAAACATAGGCTCATATTACAAAAAAATAAATAGATTAAATGGTCAATCGATCAGCTATTCCAATATATCACCAGATAAGAACTACGACCTATCAATAACAACAAATCACAATGGCAACCCTGTTGCAGTTTATAGAAAACAAAATGAGCAATGGTACACAAAACAAATGGACTCACAAGGCACATGGTCAAATGAGATCATTTTAACCAATATGTACATACAAAAATCAAAACTAGACATATATCAAAATGACGCCACAAAATTGCCATTAATAATTGACACAGACCCCAATAATCCCAACTTATACAAATGGAAAGAGTCCTGCAGAACCCTAGAGGGACTTACCGAAATCTTGGATACAAACAATTTTGAAAACAAATCAGGCATCATAGAAAAATGGAAGAAAAATAACTACTCAGATACAACATTTAACATTGATTTATTTAAAGATCCAAACACCCCAGACAAATACCATGCCTTCTCAATGCAAGGCCACTATGACTACGCTGGAGCACCATGCACTTACAATATTATCTATTTCCCTTTTACGCTTGACGGACAAATAGCCAATCTAGGCGAAAAAGCAAACCTAGTAGACAGAAAAGGTATAGAAGACGTGAGACTTTACAGAATACTTCAAAACTCAACTGGAAATTTCCATGTATTTTACATTATGAGAGAAATCAGAGAAGGATTTTTTAACAATGTATATCATTTATTTTTTGACCAACAAAATACATATTTCAATGCCCACACAGCATCAACTATGATTCACATCGCAGAAGACACACTTGAGCCATATCAATCAGCAGACAAAATAGGACTATGCTTTGACGGATATGCCCAAGGAGGTATTCAAATATTTTGCAATGATGCAGACTACTCAGGATTATTAAACTACAAAATACAGGCAACATCACCAGAAAATCACTCACAAGAAAACCCCCTAACACCAACATTTAGCTGGCAAGCACAAGGCGGACAAATAGACAATTTTGAAATCAAAATCGGACTCTCAAAAGAAGTCCTAAACTCAAAATATCAAAATATCCAAACCCAAAACCTCACACCAACAGAAGATCTCCTCTCAAATCAAGACTACTATTGGCAAATTGTAGGACACCAAGGAGACACAAAAATCCACAGCAACATTTATCATTTCAAAACACAATAAAAAAAGCGGGGATATCCCCGCTTTTTTTAAATATTACCTATCAATAACTAAAAAACTTAAAATTTCTAGGGAAGCACACAAATCTCTCATCCTTAAAAGAATACCAATAATATAAAGCTGTTTCATAAAAACCTGTAAGATTTCTATTCAGCCTATAAGAATCATCCCTAGCATAAAGTATCTTGCCGGTTTTAGCGTCAAGTATGTAATTCTGTAGGTTTTCAGGCTCTTTTGGGTAAAAAGGTATATGTGGACCAGCAAAAGACTGTGTATTGGTAACAGAAAAATTATAATATCTAATCAGCTCACGCTCATGATCAATACCTCTGCAAGTGTCATAGTAATTTGGTAAAGCAGGTGTACCATCTGGGTATTTAGGAGATTCTGCAATCCAAAGTAGATTGGCATCTTTGTCATAACAGTGCAAACAGGAATCAGGAGCAGTAGGAGACTCGTAAGAATCAGGCCTGAGCTCAACAATTACATACCTATTATTAATCAATGGTGCACCAACACAAAGTCTATCAAAATAAATCTTTTTACCGTTTATTGATAGCCAATTTGAGTAAATTCCTGGTTGATTTTCAGGAGAATGATTAACATCTCTGATTATTTCTTTGTTATTCATAATTCATCTAAACTAAAAGTATCTATGACAAACTTATCACCCACATACCCCCCTTCCGCCTCCACAAACTCTTGCCAGTTATTCATCACCAACATAATAATGCCCCTTAAACTTAAAATTTCTAGGGAAGCACACAAATCTCTCATCTTTAAAAGAATACCAATAATAAAGGAGTTTATTATTTATACCTGTAAATTTTCCATTTAACATATATGACTCATCCCTAGCATAAAGTACCTTGCCGGTTTTAGCGTCAATAATATAGCAGTGTAGATTATCTGGCTCTCTTGGGTCAAAAGGGATATGCGGACCAGCAAAAGATTGATGGTTATTAATTGCAACATTAAAGTATCTGACTAGCTCATGTTCATCATTTTGACCAAAATAAAATTGATAACAATTTGGCAGAGCAGGTGTACCATCTGGGTATTTAGGGGATTCTGCAACCCAAAGCAGATTGGCATCTTTGTCATAACAGTGCAAACAGGAATCAGGAGCAGTAGGAGATCCGAGAAAATCAGAAGCAAGTTCGGCTATTATATATTTATTGTTGATGACATGTAAGGATATCACATTTCTTTCTGTGTAAACTTTTTTACCATTCATAAAAAACCAATTGGCATACTTATCATCATGAAGCTTGCCGTCTATAAAATGATTTACCCTTATTTTTAAAATATCGTTATTCATAATTCATCTAAGTTGAAGGTGTCTATGATATATTTTTTCTCTACAGAATCCCAGCTCGTCTCTACCTCCATAAACTCTTGCCAGTTATTTCTATTAAAAGTTTGTCCATTCTTGCCAACTATTTGGATCTGAGTATTGCCACCAGGTGTTTTAGTGCCACTCCAATTACATGGAGCTACTTCACCAATTCTAACTTCTACATCTTTTTTGATTGCTCCTTTCATAAAATGAGTTGGTTTTTCAGGCAATGAGTAATATTTTCTTATCAAGTCTCCTAGGTCTTCATTTTCATTAACAAAATCCCTAAGTCGCCTCACATCTTCCGCCTTAAGCCACCACACACTCGCATAAGAATTACCATCACTAACTACCCTAATTATATCACTTTCTGACATATTTCCAAGATTAGACTCGAGCTTAAGTGTAGGTATTGTCTCATTATTGTTCCAAGATGGGGTATCAGGACTATTAGGATTATTTATTAGCTCCCCTTTTTCTGTTCTTATGATTTTCTTTGCTGATGGAAATCTTCTACAAAACTCCTTGTTTATAAGCATATCAAGAACCTTGTCATCACTGATCAACCTAAGCAAATCATCATCAGACAAATCAGCTATCATCTCAAAAAACTTATTGCGCACATTAGGATCAAGCTTGAGCTTTTTAAAAATCTTCTTATATTGATTGTCATTTTTGATCAACTCAAAAAGCTTGTATTTACCAGCTATGGCTCTTTCTGTTTTTGCCCCTAACTTATTCCAAGCCTTCATTCCTGATGTACCCACTACTAAACCTGATCCCACCAAAATTATTGCAGCATCTCTTTTTCCACAATAATAAGCAGGGATTTTTCCATCTATATAGAGCTCGTTACTATTGCAAGCCTGTGTTAACTCATAAATCTCACTTACTCCAAAAAAAACAGAATCAACAAAAAAAGCAATTCCAACAAGAGGTATGACCCTATTAACGATTTTTTTACCTAATTTTTTACTTAACTTTTTAATAGCAAATTCAATGGCAACGCCCATACTGGCACCAACAACAAAGCCATATATGCCCTCTTCTATAAATTGATCCAACATGCCTTCCCAATAGACATCATTCTGGGAAGCAGAACCTGATGCAATAATATGCGAATATCCACCCTCTGAAGCATTTCCCGAGCTAAGCAAAATCCTACCTCTTTCAAAGTCTTGAGTAATTTGATTTTGGTCAAATACAGGATCAGAAATAGGAAATCCAAATCTACCACCTGTTCCACCTTGCAAGTCTGTATCATCAGAAATAGTGACACATATAGATGGATTATTCATACATTCATCTATCTTATTGGGAACATAATAAACATCATCAAAAATTAGATTATCTATCCAATATATCTGCCCATTTAAGAAATTTTGATATTTTCCAGTTGTGCCAAGGCGACTTGTGGCAGCATCGATTCTCTCTGAACTTGGAAAACCCATTTCTCCAACTACCCTATTATTGTCTTCAGCTAATTTATACAAAAAATCACCATAAGCCATATAAGCCGCATCGTGCTCAGGATTGTAGTAGATAGTCGCATCATAACCATCTTGGCATTCTATAGGACCCAGATTATAAGGCGACATACAAAAAGCCTGCCTATATGTACCCAATTTAGGTGAAAAACTAAAATTATGCTTTTCACCTTGCGAATACACGCTCACTCTTTGATCAATCAAATCAAGCACATGTGACTTTGTTACCCAGCCACTACCAAAATTTGAAGCCTCAGAGGTATGGATATAATTATGTGTATAATCACCAAATTGCACAGTACCCATTGAGCAAGGCACTCCATAAGAATGATTATACCCCTGAGATGACCTTACGGTATTTATCAGATCATCAGACGCACTACACGCAACACGATCATACTCACCTACACCCTCATAATAATAGAAATTATTATATCCTCTTTCAGATAAAAATCCCCCTACCTGCTCATTATTTACATTATTAAATACATATTCCAAAAATTCCCCAACAGTAAATCCCCCATTTTGAACCTGTTCACCAATCGCATAGTTTGCAGTTCCTGCCTCATTAATAGACACATAGACTATTCCACTCCAAGCCTCATTTACAATTGGCTTATTTGGAGTAATCACCGTCTTGCCATTTTGCACGTCAGCATGCATATTGGCTTTTGTATTTTGACTCAGATCAAGAGTATCTATTACAGATTCATTTAAATCATCTATGGTATGCAGTGTGTATTCATTGTTCAAATAAGCATACTGAAGCCCTTCTGTTGTAGAAATAGCGCCAATCCCCGTAATATCCTCAAAAATCTTCGCTTCATAATAAGAAGCCTCAAGCCCACTCAAAAGCATGTAATCTTTTTTGTGGTATTTATAATCAGTTCGATTTGAATAGTTTCCAGAATATGTAGAGGCATCAATATTTAATCCTGAAAAATTAAAAGCTGTCGGGCTTCCATCAATTTCATTTAATGCTCTAGTCTGAGTTACAACAGCTCTACTAAAAATAATATTTGAGCTTAAATCAAAAGTTTTTTCTAAAAATTCAGAAGCTTTATTCTGATGCACTAAATAATACTGAGCAATCGCAGCATTTCCACTGTACAAAATGTCACTCTCAACGTTGTATTCTGGCTCGTCAACCAATCCTGTTGTATCAATAAAAATCCCCTCACTATTACCAGCAAAAGAAAACTTGCTATCAGAATGAAGCTCCTCATTGCCCAAGTAATAGGTAAATTCCATTACTAAATTCTGACCAATACTCAAAGCACTACTTGTATCACCATTTAAAACAGCAACGACATCTACAAGCTCTGCCGGAGTCTTGTGAATGCCGCCATAGCTCTCTATGAGCTGTTTATCCTGATCTGTCGCACCCTCATAATACAAATCCAGCGGCAAATTATTGATACTACTCGCAAGATATACCTTTTCCAAAACTACATTATTTGACTTATCTTTTAAGGCTATTTTCACCTTATAGTGTCTATTTTCAGGCAATACTGTCCATGATTCCGGCAATATATTGAGGCTATTAGCCGTCACAATAGAATATGGCAACTCAGGTGGCAATATCTCATGCTCTCTTGTTTTTAGAGATTTTTTTGACTGATACTGCTCACTATCCAGATCCAATGAAATATCGCTTTTGTATTTATCAATAGGGCTCAAATTACCAGTATAGGTAAAATAACTATTCCAAAAACCCAATACATCAAAATTCAAGGTCTCATTTGCGATCTCATTTTGAGTGCTTTGATAAGCCTTGAAGCTAGGATCAATATTTAGCCATTGATATTGCGAATAATTTGGATCATTTACATTTTGCAGCTCAAATTCATTTGAAAAATTACCACCCCTATAATCATAAAGCCCGTAAAATTCAACAAAAGTCCATTCAAGGGCCAAGCTATCTTGTTCTGTAAAATCAGTATCATCAATGGTCTCGCCAAGTTCTCCTAAGGTCAGATAAACCGGAGTTCTACCTAGGCTCAAAGCCGCATAAGCCGCCTGTAAATTGTCCACACCCAAAAGCTCAAGTAGCTGATCTTTTTTTGCTTTAATCAAAGCTTTTTTGTACCTTGCAGGCACACCGGAAGCCCTCAAAAGAGCAATGGTTAGAGATGCTGCGTCAGTATCATTGCAGGCCTTGTCTTTCAAGCACGTTGCAGAGCCTCTTTTTGCACCATTATAAGGTGTATAGTCAATATTATTATAAACCCAATCAAAAATCTTAACCGGATTATACTCAAGCTCATAAGCCAATTTTTTAACATGCCTATCAATAATCACGTCATATTCATCAGCCTCCAAATCAGCCTCAATCGGCAGATCCAAAACCTCATCAGCCCGAGCTGTATTTATAAAATAAGAAATCTTCTCCTCCTCAGGAATAATTATCTCTAGCTTATTATCAGGTTTTGTTTCTGAGTAAATTTTGATCTTCTCAGGTTTTTTGATATCATTACTTGACTTAAATCCAGCTGGATTCTCAAGAATTTTTACCTCAGGAATTTCTTTTTTGAATCCACCTTTTTTAATTAAATCAGCTTGTTTTTTTAAACGCTTCAAATAAGCATCTTTTTTAGAAGATGATATGTTTAATTTTTTAAGCTTTTCCTCTTCGCTATCAATAAAAAACTTAAAATTATTTTCTAATTTAGTTGTGCTTGAGCCTTTTTCAAAATCTCGCATCAAGCTCTTGTACTTTATGGTTTTTGACTCTTGTTTGTCAAAATCAAAGATCTGATCAGCACTGACATAAGCCAATGGCGAAATCTGCAAAACAAGACAAAGAGACAATAAAAAGCTCGTTATCTTTTGGAAAGGATTATATTTCATAATTAAAAACAGAACAAATATATATTAAGTGAAATATTTACCATGTCAATAATTAACCAAAAAAACACTCCCGTCCGAAAGCGGGGGGATGAAACGATGTCCTGTCAGAAGTAGTAATATCGACTGCCCCTCGAGATAGCCAACCTGAAATATCGGCGGTCATACATCAGCACAACAACCGATATGGTTATAGACAAACAAAAAAGATGAATACCTCCCAATACAGCCAGTAGATAGCTCATCATGAAACCTACCATAAAGCCCCTGAACATGAATTGCTCATGCTCCTTGGACTTTTTTTGAACATTGGCATCATTATAAAAACAACAAATGCCATAGCAAGAATGCCTGAAAACATAATCCACTCTTGCCATCTCCCCTTAAAGAAAAAGCAAAGAGTAATAAAATCCCCTGCGCCCAAGAATATCTGCCACCAAAAGACAGTCTAACCCTAAAAAAACAGGCTAACAATATCAAGATGATTGCAGACACCCTTACCAAAGGCAAGGGCATAAGCATTGCCACCAGGCATAAAACTGCCGAATGGACAAAAACAAGCCCATATTCTGCCACGGAAAAAACAATGCTTTTTTGCCACGCAACAAAAGCCAGACCAAGAGTCCAAAAACCCAAACCATAGTACCAACCCCCAGCCAATTATCATACTGCCCTTTCAAATCAGTCTGATAGAAAAAGTAAACAGAAAAAACGACCGGCATTGCAGAAATTTGCCTATATTTTTTTGTAAATATATTCATAACTACCTCCCCTATTCAACATTACAGAAATCAAAGCAGCGGAACAGCCTGCCAAAACAGAGCCAACGAAAAACCACGCATTCAGCATGGAAATCCTAGCTCCGACCATTAGATAACAAATGACAAGAATGACCAAAGAAGCAGCCAAGCCTGCCAAAATCTCAGGCTTAAACCTCTTTAGTGTGCCAATCTTTTCCATACCCTCTTCCGCCTTCTCAGGGATGACAGAATCTATCACACCAGCACCATTGGGTGTAATTCTACTTTTTTCATCTCATTCCTCCTTTTTTTGCAAGACAGGACATCTGTCTGCTTGTAAATCATATTCAAAAAAATCAACCAGCAATCCAGACACAAAACTGCCTTGCACTGCCCCATATTTAAAAAAGAGGGGCACCAAATTATTAAAGATCAAGGCTTTATTTTCAGATAAAGTACAAATTTTGTCAATTAATTAAACTATATAAAAAAATCCCACCTAAATAAACTAAATCATTATCAAACTTTGAACAAAAAATTTACTCAAAATAATAAATACTCAATCAATATCAAACAAAACACATCTCCTACTCCCCTTTTTCAAACATGGCAAAATCTTCAATCCGATAAAACTCAACATTATCACGCCTGGCTCTATGCAAATATCCATCAAGCGAAAGCCAGCCACTCTGACCTTGCCAGCGATTTTCTGCTCTTGATATCCGAAAATCAGTCACAGGCAGCGACCCCGATCCAATCAAATAATACCTGTCATTTGTTAAAGGATCATCAGCTATTCCCATTACCAATGCTGTATGCCCCACCAAAGCATCTCCATATATCTCATCAACAGCATGCGTCGTAAAAGGCTCAATCAACAAATCTCCCACTCTTACATCTAGCTCATTTTCCACTTTTTTAAGCACACTACGCCAAGTCTGCGTTCCAACCTGAGGCATTACACCATTTAACCAAGCCTCAAAATCGCCCCCCTCATAACTCATAACCCTGCCATCAATCAAAGGAAATTGGACTTTTTCTTTTTTACCCTGTGATTCAAAAAACATAGCAATCAATCTCACCATATGCTTAGAACAATCCTGCTGAGCAGAAACCGGCATATCAACCACTGACATTGTTCGAAAAAAACCCTCATACACAGTGTTGTAAGCTTTTATAAACTCTGATCCATCAGCACGATTCTCCCTTCTAAAGCGCATTTTTGTACGTGTTCCTGCTTTTTTTAAAGGCAAATTCTCCAAAAACCTACCCCAATCATCAACTGCACTCACTCTTTTCATTAAAAGTGGAGTTGTGAGATCCCCCACCCTCAAAGGCAAATCCTTAAAATGAAAATGCCAAGGCTCAAAGCCATATCCAAATCTATTATCACGAGTAAAAGTCAAATCAAAGCCAAACTCACGAGAATTTTCATAAATCCAATCAAACTGAAAACTATCCATGAACAATTCAGGATTCTGATCAGAAATCCCATTTGGCAATATAAAATCAACAGCCGGACGAATCAATGTACCATGCTCACTATAACAAGGTATTGCAACATATTCTGCCGTAGCAGAAACTGTCTTAAAATGCCTAGTATAATCCAAAAACAAAAAAGCCTGATAATAAGGCGATCTATAAGCAGACTCCACATACAACCTGACACCCTTTTCCTGTTCCAAGCGACTCAACATCTCATTTAAATAAGGCAATATCTTCTGATGCACAAAAGGAGTAACTATTTTACGAGAACCAAGCTGTTTTGGCATATCAAGCGCCTGAAATTTATCACGAGGATAATCAACCTCACAATCTGAAAATCTCAAAAAATGTACACCAAACTGCTCAGGATCAAGCTCAAAAACCTGCTCCACCATCGCCATCTCCTCATGAGCTAAAATCTCTGCCAACTTATCATGACTCAAAAATACGATCTCACCTGTCTCAAAATCATTTTTAAAATCTTTTTTTACCTTAGCCAAAATACTATTCCTAACAGCAATAGCACCATCAACAAACTCACCATTTTGATCAAAAAATGGATCAACATCACTATAATCCAAACTATTTTCAATTTTAACCTCCTCCTTTTGAGCCTCATTATGACCCTTGCCAATTGCAGTAAAAAGCAGAGTAAAACTCAAAAAAATCCCCACACTAACCAACAATTCTCTATTTTGATTCATTTTTTGCAAAATACCAAGAAGCTAATAAATTTGTCACAGGAACAGCAAGTACAAGCGATATACTACCCAAAATAGTCCTCACTATCTCTTCAGACAACATTTCAGAATTCAAAACCACCCAAAGCGGCAAATTCTCATTATACAACAAAAGCAAAAGCGGCAAAAAAGCACCACTATAAGCCAATGCCAAAGTATTTATCAGAGCAAAAATATGCTCCTTGCCAACATTCATACCATGATTAAAAAGCGACTTAAATCCTAGATTAGGACCTGCTTTTTTGATCTCATAAATCGCCCTTGCCTGAGTCGCACACACATCATCAAGCACACCCAAAGCACCGAGCAATATACCCACCAAAAGAACTCCCCTAAAATCCAAACTCGCCAAAGAACTAAGCTGAGCCGAAAAAGCAGACTCACTCCCAAAACCAAAAAGCTGAGTAAAATAAACCACAAAAAGCGAGAAAAAAGCCGACACAAAAAGCGTCAAGAGTATCGAAGAAAGAACAATCGCAGAAATTTTATTGAACCCATGCGAAAGCGGAATCGAACAAATTGCAATTAAAAAACACCCAAAAAGCCCAGTATAAAAAGGACTATAACCCTTTACTATCAACGGAATAATCAATAAAAACAAAATTCCCAAACTAACAACAAGCCCTAAAAGCGAACCCACGCCACGCCCTCTAGCAAAAAATACACTCAAAAATACAAAAAAACCAAACAACATAAAAACCTGAGGCAAACGATATTTTTCATTAAAAAAATACTCATAAGTCCCATCTGACTTTTCAAGCATACTCACAACAACCGTCTCACCCCTATAAAACTCTGCTATCCTTAAAGGATTAAAAGCCTGTCCGCCAAGCGACAAATCAAGCTCCTTATCAATCTCACCCTCAAGCAACCTAACCCTTAAAATCCTATCGTCCATGTACTCATCTTTAACATCTTGCACCTCCAAAACCTCTGCCTTAAAATAATGAACACCCTCAGCTAAAGTCGGCTGAATCAAGCAAACAAAGCTAAATATAATCAATAAAATCTTTTTCATAAAATTATTTTAACAGAAAAAAACAAAGAGGCTAGATTTTATTTAAAGACTCCTGATTTTGCCCTGACCAACAATCAATACACCCAAAGCAAATTACTCGTTCACAACTAAAAAAAATCTTGACATCTTTTTTTTAGCACTTTAACAGACATCACAGGGAGGCAAAACTAAGTTTTTCCTCCCTGTGCAACCCTCCTTTTCTTAACAAGGTTTGCTAAAAAAAATCTTGACATCTTTTTTTTAGCACTTTAAAATAGAGAGTGCTAAAAGATAGAATTTTTCAAAATAATATGTCAAAAATAATTGGTATTGATTTAGGTACAACAAATTCATGTATCGCCGTAATGGAAGGCGGTGAACCAACAGTTATAACAAACTCAGAAGGTCAACGCACTACCCCATCTATGGTATCAGGCAAAGACGGCGACAGAGTCGTCGGAGTAACAGCAAAACGTCAAGCAATCACAAACCCAAAAGACACAATCTTCTCAGCAAAACGCCTAATAGGACGTAAATTTGAAGAAATAAAAGACGAAATCAAAAAACTACCATTTGAAGTCAAAAAAGGCTCAGACGGTGGCTGCATGATCGTATTTGAAGGCAAAGAAGTCCGCCCAGCAGAAATTTCTGCAATGGTTCTCAGAAAACTAAAAGAAGACGCAGAAGCATTTTTAGGAGAAGAAGTAAAAGAAGCCGTAATCACAGTTCCAGCCTATTTTAACGACTCAGAACGCCAAGCCACAAAAGATGCAGGCACAATCGCTGGACTTGACGTAAAACGCATCATCAACGAACCAACCGCAGCAGCACTTGCATTTGGACTCGACAAAAAAGACACCAATCAAAAAATAGCAGTATTTGATCTTGGTGGAGGTACTTTTGATGTATCTATTCTTGAATTAGGCGACGGAGTTTTTGAAGTTATTTCCACAAATGGAGACACCCAACTAGGTGGTGATGACTTTGACCAAGCTATCATCGACTATATCCTATATGAATTTCAAAAAAAAGAAGGCGTAGACCTATCAAAAGACCAGATGGCACTTCAGCGTATCAAAAAAGCAGCAGAAGACGCAAAAAAAGAACTTTCCACTGCTACTGAAATCGAAATCAACGAACCATTTATTACAGCTGACGCCTCAGGCCCAAAACACCTAGTAATGAAAATTTCTAGAGCAAAACTAGAAAATCTTACAGAAAAACTAATTGAGCGCACACTAGAACCATGCAAAAAAGCACTAAAAGATGCAAAACTAGACACAAAAGACATAAATGAAGTAATCCTTGTAGGTGGCATGACACGCATGCCGGCTGCTCAAGAGGCAGTTAAAAAATTCTTCGGAAAAGATCCACACAAGGGCATCAATCCAGATGAAGTAGTAGCCATGGGGGCAGCTATCCAAGGAGGTGTGCTAAGAGGAGACGTAAAAGACGTAGTACTACTAGACGTCACCCCACTCTCACTTGGCATTGAAACACTTGGCGGAGTAGCAACAAAACTAATCGAAAGAAACACAACCATTCCAACACAAAAATCACAAATATTCTCAACTGCTGCCGACAATCAGCCAGCCGTTGAAGTACATGTGGTTCAAGGTGAAAGAGAGCTAGCAAAAGACAGCAAATCTCTCGGAAAATTCCAACTTGACGGCATTCCACCTGCACCAAGAGGTGTTCCTCAAATCGAAGTTACATTTGACATTGATGCAAATGGTATCCTGCACGTAACAGCAGTAGACAAAGCCACAAACAAAAAACAACACATTACCATCAAAGGACACTCAGGCATATCAGACGAAGAAATAGAACGCATGCAAAAAGAAGCAGAAATGCACGCCGAAGAAGACAAGAAAAAACGTGAACAAATCGACACCAGAAACAAACTAGACTCAGAAGTATTTCAAGCAGAAAAACTCATCAAAGACGCCGAAGGGAAAATCGACGAAAAACTAATAAATGAAGTCAAAAAACAAAAAGAAAAAGCCCAAGAAACACTTAAAGAAGAAGATGCAGACAAAGAAAAACTAGAAGAAAGCTCAAAAGAACTTATGGAAGCCCTACAAAATGCAGGCACAGAAATGTACAAAAAAGCTCAAGAAGAAGCAGAAGCAGAATCAAAAGACAACAAAAAAGAAGACTCAGAAACAGTAGATGCAGAAGTAGTTGAAAACGAAGACAAGAAAGAAGACAAATAATTAACAAAATAAAACTATTAAAAAGCAAGTAAAAAAGCTATTTACTTGCTTTTTATTTTACAAAATAAACTTGAAAAATTAACAAAATCAGGTAAAATATAATAAGTTAAATAGACTCAAAAGCCCTATTATAAAAACCTACTTTTTTTACAAAAAGGCAATTATGGGAGATGAGCTAGCAAGAAAAACAATCGAAAAACTCTCGATCAAAGAGAGGCTCAAGACAGGAAAAATTTCTGAAAACATCTTCAAGAGATACTTTCTTTTTGCAAAAGAAAATCAAGACTCATTAATAACAACTCTTATTCAAAATCCTTACGGGAGAAACAAAAACACAAAAGAGATAAAAGAAGCTTTTGGCTCAATTATAGCAAACAACCTGGAAATACTAAACAAAATGCACGACTCCGATTTATCAATATTAGTCAATATCGAAAACCAAAAAGACATGGCTATATTGTTTTTATCTACACATAGCATTCTTATTAAACAAAAAGATCAATACCCCGAACTATTTACTCCTCAAAAAGCAGAATACCTTATGCGACTTCTT
The DNA here is from genome assembly GCA_025210675.1 of Candidatus Altimarinota bacterium. Taxonomy (GTDB): domain Bacteria; phylum Patescibacteriota; class Gracilibacteria; order CAIRYL01; genus JAOARU01. The sequence goes on from JAOARU010000037.1 coordinate 25,304, forward strand.
GAAAAAGTCTACATAAGCAAACTAAAGCATGAACTCGAAGATCAACTATTTGAATTAATGGACGGAGAAACCTACTCTCATTATGAATCACTCCTCAAGCTGAGCCGTGAAACATACAACAAGCACGAAAAACAAATCAAAAATGAACTTAGAAAGCTATTTAGAAAAGAAAAAATAAAAGCCAAAGTTCAATCACGCATAAAATCCATCTACAGTATTCACAGAAAAATAACCAAGAAAAATATCCTCTTTTCACAAGTATTAGATGTAGTTGGCATTAGAATACTCGCCGAAAATGATGAAGACTGCTACAGAATCATGGAATCAATCTTGCCTAAATGGCAAATTCTAAATAGCCGTGTTAAAGACTATATCGCCCTCCCAAAAGAAAACGGCTACAAAAGTATTCATCTAACTATGCTTATCTTTAATCAACCCGTAGAGATTCAAATAAGAACATACGATATGCATCATCATGCCCAATATGGTAAAGCAGATCATGTCAAATACAAAAAAGACCAATAACCAACAATCCAGCGACGACAAGTGGAATTATGTAAAAATAGGATTCCAAGAATTAGCAGAAAATGCTAATGATGCTATTTTTATAATTCAAAAAGGCATAATAATTTATGCAAATAAAAAAGCTGTCAAATTTAGTAAATTCTACAAAGCAAGCAATATAGCATACAAGGCTAATATCACTGACATCATAGCACCTGAAGACGCTGATCGTGTTATTGATATATTCAAAAAAAGAGTAGCAGGTCAAAAAGTACCAAATAAATACGAAAGCTTAATTACAATCAAAAACGGCAAAACAAAACCAGTAGAAATCACGGTAGCCCTCACTGAATGGCGCAATGAAAAAGCAAGTTTTGTCATAATGCGTGACATTAGCAAGAAAAAAGAAATGGAAGAAGCCCTGAAAATTAGCGAAAAAAAATACCGCTCACTAATCGAACAACAAGAAGAAACCATTTGCTCATGGCTTCCAAACGGAGAAATAACCTTTGCCAATAAAAAATTTTATCAATTCTTTAATAGAAAAAAATCAGAAGTCATAAGAGAAAAATGGTTTAACCTCCTAAGAACAAAGGAAAATAAAGAGCTAGGCAAAGAAATATTTGAAAACATCATAAAAAAACCACGCATAATTACTCAGTTATATAAATTTACAAAAAATAACGGAAAAGTCTGTTATCACGAATGGATTGTATATCCGATTTTTAACAAGGAGCGCAAAGTCATTGAATTTAGATCAATTGGACGCGATATTACAGACAGAAAAAAAGCTCAACTAAAACTAGCAAAAAGCGAGGAACGTTACAAACTACTAGCCGATAAAAATCCAGACATTATATTTATATATGATACAAATGGCACATATATCAATATGAACAAAGCCGGAAGCAAATTTTTTAGTAAAAAAATCAAAGACATAATAGGAAAAAATGTTACAGAACTTCTCCCAAAAGAAAGCGCAGACCATATCAACAAAGACATTAAAGAAGTTTTAAAAACTAAAAAAACCATAAAAGTAGAAAGAACACATCTAGTCAACAAAAAAAGAGGCATACAACACTTCTCAAAAATAATGGTGCCACTCTTTGATGATGATCACAAAAAAATAACAAGCATAATGGGTATCACACGTGAAATCACAGAAAGCAAAAAAGCAGAAAACGCACTGAGAGAAAGCGAAGAAAGACTCAGAAAAGTATATGAAGTAATGCCAGGCGGAATAGTCGTACTAGACGAAAATTGTAAAATATCTGAAATAAATGAGCTAACCTGCAAAGTCACAGGCTACAAAAAATCAGAACTAATAGGCAAAAAATGCACCATCATATACCCTCAAAATGAAAACAAATGCTTCTCTTTTGATCCAGAAAAAGAAATAATTACAAACAACCAAGAAACTGTCATAAAAACAAAAGACGGCAAACTGATAAACATAATAAAAAGCAGCAGAAAAATCAAAATCCAAGAAAAAGATTTTGTAATAGAAAACTTCCTAGACATATCCCAACAAAAAGAAACCGAAAAAGCCCTAGAAGCCACAGAAGAAAAATTCCGTGATTTTGTTGAAAACCTAAACGACGTTGCATACAGACTCAACAAAGACGGCATTATAATATACATCAACAAAAAAGCAGAAGAAATACTCCATCACAAAAGAGAAAATATCATCGGTAAACATTTCTCATATTTTTTTCATGATGAATATTCCAAATTTTATGAACAAATATTTAAAAAAAACATAAAACTTGGAATCAATTTTGAAGGAGAAATGAAGACCAAAAACGGTCGCTTCGGGCACTTCAAAAACGAAGTCACAAGAAATCATAAAAACGAAATTGATGGAGTATTTGGCATAATCAGAGATATTACAGACAAGCGTCACTTAGAAGATTTAAATAAACAAAAACTCGACTTCCAAAACACCATCTCAAAGATATCATCTCGTTTTGTGGGTATTTTTGATCTAAAATCAGCACTCAATGAATCACTTAAAGAAATAGGCGAACTAACACAATCAGACAGAGCCTATGTATTTAAATGCCAAGAAAGTGGTAAACACATAGACAATATAGCAGAATGGTGCAAAGAAGGCATCAAACCACAAATTGACAACCTACAAAACGTATCAATTGAATCAAGACCATGGTTTTTACAAAGCATTGAAGAACAAAAATTTATATACGTCAAAGATACAAACAAATTGCCAAACAGCTTATTTGAAAAAAAATCTCTAAAATCTCAAGGAGTCAAATCCCTAATAGCACTACCTATTTATATTAAAGGCAAACTACAAGGACTCGTTGGACTAGACAATGTCAAAGTAGACAAAGAGCAAATTGAACAAAACTTTGCCATTTTACAAATAACATCAGAGATTTTTGCCAATGCCATAGAAATCAAAAAACAAGAACAAGAAATTGAGCAAAACATCAGAAAACTACAAAAAGCCAAAAGCGAATGGGAATCAACAGTTGATGCCCTACCGCATATAGTCTGCCTAATCAATAAAAAAGGCGAAATCCTAAGAGCCAACAAAACAGTAGAGCGCTGGAATATGGGTAAAATTCCTGAAATAAAAAACAAAAATATCTGCGACGTATTTTTTAAAGGCAAAAATTCTGAAAAAATCCGCAAAAACTGGCCTAGCACATGGAACAGGATCGCAAAAGGCACACTACATGAAATCAAAACCGAAGGAAAACTATTTGGAAAACACTTAAAAATCCAAGTTCAACCCATTGGAAAACTTGACAAAAAAGAGCAAAATGAAAACTTTACAATACTAGTAATCTATGACGTCACAGAACGCATTGAATCTCAGAAAAAAATATTTGAACTATACAAACATCTAGGACTAATAAACCGCAGAGTCTCAATACTCCTCAATCTCAACAAAGGCTATTACTTAAATGACAAAATCAACTCACTTGATTTTATTACAAAATCCGCAAAAAACATCTCTCAAGCTGCAGTTTGTATGCTTTATGAATACGAACAAAATGAAGACAAATTTAAGCTCAGATCATATAGTGGCAAACTCAAAAATCCAAAAGACGATATATTAGAAATAAACACAAAAGATCACAAATGCTTTAATACTTTAACAACAAGCAAAACAAGAGTTCAAGGAACTTGCGACGACTTTGATTTAAAATCATTTGAAGAAGACGACAAACTTAAATCATGCCTTGTTATACCGGTATTTGATGACAATGAAATCAATGGAGCAATCTTTCTTGGGTTTAATAAAAAAGACGGAGTTAGCACTCAAGAATTAGACTTTTACAATTTATTTGTCGTACACGCATCGCTTATGATGGACGAAAAAATCTAAATCCCAAAAAATCTCTCAGCGTTAAAAGTAGTTATTTCTGCTATTTCAGCCAGAGACAAATCTCTAAGATCAGCCAAATAATCCGCTATTTCATAAACATAAGCAGGCTCACACCTTTCGCCCCTATATCGCTGAGGAGCAAGAAAAGGACAATCAGTCTCAAGCATTATTCTATCAAGAGGCAAACTACTCGCCACTTCTTTAATTAATTTTGCATTTTTAAAGGTCAAAATCCCAGTAAAAGAAATCATACCACCAAGCTCTATAATCTTCTCAGCAAACCTCAAATCCTCAGAAAAACAATGCACTACAAATTCAAAATCATGATGACGAATCAAGAAATCAAGCGCTTCATCATAAGCATTTCGAAAATGCACCACAACAGGCTTATAAAGTGATTTTGCGAGATTTATATGACGCAAAAACATCTCCTCTTGAATTTTTCGATCTGGATTCTCCTCACGAAAAAAATCCAAACCACACTCCCCAATTGCAACAACTTTTTTATGCCTAGCCAATTTACTTATCTCCTCAAAATCTCCCTCTTTGACATGCTCATCAGGATGTATACCAACCGCACAAAACACATTTTCAAATCTATCTGCAATCTCCAAGCAAGCCTTAGCCCTCTCAGGATTACAGCCAATATTTACAATCTTATAAACCCCTTTTTCTTTAGCATTTTTAACAACCTGATCTAAGTCATCTTTAAACTGAGGAAAATCCAAATGGGCATGTGTATCTATTAATTTCATATCAATTTATACCAATCTTACTACGTGCATCATCTTGAACACTACTAATTCTCAAAACAGAATCAAACGCCTCACTAGTTGGATCAACCACCCTTAACCCCCTGAGCTTATCTCTTAAATCGCTATCAGTAGTTCTTTCAATTACCAAATCAATAACCTCTGGTATCTCAGTACAACCCGCCAAAATATGCGTCGTACCTTCAGGAATTTTCCTAAACACCTTTTCACCCTCCTCAAAAGCTATATCAGAATCAAAAGCTTTTACGCCTTTATATATAGCATTCATTAATTCGTCCTGAGTATCCATATCAGGCTCAACAAAAGATATCTGATTTTGACTCATCTCAGCAGAATACACCTCCGCACCACGAGTTCCGCTCGTATACAAAGCAAAAACCTGCACATCACCATCACGCATATCCTCAATCAAAGACTCGCAAGTAGACCTAATCAATGAAGCAGGACGAATCCCCTCAGGATAATCAATCTGAGCCAAGAAATGATGAGCTGTATTACAAGTAGTCACAACATCAGCCTCGCCTTCAACCATTGATCTCAATATATCCATACCATCTTGTAAAGTGGCAATAGTACCTGCGTACATTTCTGAATCAGCCCCCTCTTTTATTGCAGCAGTTCTATCTGGAGTCGCTGTAAGCTGATACAAAACAATAGTTCTTGAATCACCAAATTTCTGAATAGCCATC
>JAOARU010000038.1 GCA_025210675.1 Candidatus Altimarinota bacterium
GTCCTGGAAATACTGATTTGTCAATTGTGCTTTTAAATTCATCTTTGCAAAGAATCAAACCTGCACGAGGCCCCCTAAGGCTCTTGTGTGTAGTAGTTGTAACAATATCAAATCCATAATCAAATGGATTTCTCATCGCACCAGCTGCAATAAGTCCACCAATATGTGATACATCAGCCATTGTTATAGCTCCTACCTCATCAGCTACACGCTTAAAATCAGTATAATCATAATCACGAGGATATGAAGTATAGCCACAAAGTACGATTTTTGGCTTAGTTTCTTTTGCGACTTTCATTAGCTCATCAAAGTCTATTCTTCCACCATCTTCTGGATGAGTCTTGTAGCGTACAAAGTTAAAAATCTTTCCCATATGTGATACAGGATGCCCATGAGTCAAATGTCCACCATGTGACAAATCCATACCAAGCACAGTATCACCTGGCTTTAAAAATGCAAGATAAACAGCTTGATTCATTGGAGAACCAGAAAGAGCTTGAACATTTGCATGTTCACATCTAAACACCTTTTTTGCTCTCTCGATAGCTAAAGATTCGATTATATCTGTATATTTTTGACCTCCATAATATCTTCTACCAGGATAACCTTCAGCATACTTATTAGTCATCACTGAACCATTTGCTACAAATACTTCAGGATAGGTGTAATTTTCTGAAGGAATCAATTCAATACCTCTTCTTTCACGTTCCTCTTCTCCTACAATCGCATTGTAGATTTCAGGATCGTTTTGCCTTAGAAGGTCAAAATTTGCATTGTAATCCATTTTGAGTGGGAAAAATTAAAAAATAAAAAATAAAAGCAAAATCTTCCTTGGGTCTTTGAACATTTTTTTTGTTCATATTTTCCAAAGAATATTAGTTAAATTGTTTTTTTATTATAATGCCATTTTCAGTGCAAACAGCATCTACGCTTACATCATGAGGGTATACAGGAATTTTGTCAACAATTTGAGAAGAAAAAGCAACAGCTACACTAAAAGCTCTTGTTTTTGGGAGATATCTATCATAAAAACCTCTTCCATGCCCCATTCTAAAAAAATTTTTATCAATCAAGAGGGCAGGTACAATAATTAAATCTATTTCTCTAGGGTTAATTTTTTTACAAATTGATATATCTGGCTCTGGTATCTTGATTATATTTTTTTTGAGATTATAGACACTATCTATCTCATACATGTCCATATCTCCCTTTTCTAAATTATTTACAAAAGGTAAGCAAAAGGATTTCTTGTTTATATATCTTTCGATCAAAGGAAATAAGTCCACCTCTTCACCAAAAGCAGCAAAGCAAGATACGCACTTGGCTTGTGCAAAAAAATCGCTTTCTTCAATTAATTTACAAATTTTTTCAGATTTCCTTCTGCGCCCTTCTTTATTTAAGAGACTTCTTTGGTTGTGCGCATGCTTTCTAAGGTCTTTTTTACTCATTTTTTTTTGCCACCTAAAATTTCCATCACAGCTTTTTCAAGCTCCTCCCCATCAAGTGAACGAGAATCATCATCAACAACAGGCTCAAGGGAAACTGTCTCTACAACAGTATTTATCTTAACAGGTAAAGAAAATATATCCTCAAATGCTTTTTGTAGGTCAGCTTGAGATCGAGAATTGTCCAGTTTATTTTTATACATCTTGGAACTACAAGCAATTACTATCTCACGATTTTTTAAATCTTTTACCGAGCTAGACTTCAAAATCATACGAATCGAAGGAGTGACCTTGCTTATTATCTTTGGCCAATTTTGATGAATATTATCAAGTGTAAGCTCAAGAGCATTAAAAACAGCCTTCTTTTTTGGTTCTAAAGGCTTTTTTACCTCTTTTGCTTCCTGTTTTACAAGATCAGGTTTTTTAATTATTTCCGGCTCCTTTTTCTTTGTAGGTGTAAAAATACTCCAACTCTTATCTTCTTTTGCAGATTCTGTACTTGAATCTTCAAAAATGCAATAAGCTACTGCTAGCTCAAGCGGAAGTGTTGGAATAGTAGCATTTTTTAGGTCTAAGTATGCCTTGCGAAATGCCTCAATCTGCTTGAGTAACTTATTTACAGCATTTGTGTCATTTTCTTTGATTTTTATGAGCAGTAAATCTCTTAAATAATAAATAAAACTTTTTGCAAAATTACTTAAAGAAAGCCCTTCTGAAGCCAAGCTCGAGATATGGTTAATAGCTGACAGGGCATCACATGTCTCTATATATTGATAAAGCTTTTCAAGAGCAGTATGGGGAGTAAGCCCCATTTCATGAGATAGTACACTTGCCTCTAATTTGCCCTCTCCTGAATATTGTTCCAATAAAAAAATAGCATCACGCATGCCTCCCAGGGCTTCATGAGCAAGCATTTTTAAGGCATCAGGCTCAGCTGAAATACTTTCTTTGTCGCATATTTCTTCAAGTCTTCCAATGATTTCTTTTGCCTGAAAATTTCTAAAATTAAAACTCTGGCAGCGAGATTGAATAGTATCTGGGATCTTGTGTCTTTCTGTTGTTGCCAAAATAAAATAAGCATGAGATGGAGGCTCTTCAAGCGTCTTTAAAAGTGCATTAAAAGCACTTTTTGATAACATGTGCACCTCATCTATTATATGAACTTTGTTTTTTGCTACACTTGGCTGAAATTGAGTTTTTTCAATAATTTCTCTTACATTATCAACACTTGTGTGACTTGCAGCGTCTATTTCAATAATATCCACCAATTTCCCCTCATTGGCACTAATGCACATTTTACATTCATTGCATGGATTGCCTTCTTTTAGATTTTGGCAATTTATGGCTTTAGCTAAAATACGAGCAATACTGGTTTTTCCTGTACCCCTACCTCCAGAAAACAAAAAAGCATGCGATGGTGCATTTTTCTTCAATGAAGCCATTATGGTTTTTTTTATATGCTCTTGACCTACTATTTCGTTAAAGTTCCGAGCCCTATATTTTACAGCCAAATTCATATCTGCATTTTACATATTTTTACTAAAAAGTGAAACACTTATTTGGTATAATCGTATTAACTATTGAAAATATTTCTTTTAATTATGAAAAAAATTATCAGTCTATCATTACTATCAGTGCTTTGTGCGGCACAGATGGTGAGTGCAGACTTTAACGACATTTACGGCAACAGAGCTAAAAAAGCTATCCAGTATCTTGAGTCAGAAAATGTTATAAAAGGTTTCTCAGATGATACTTTTAAGCCCGAAAAAGAAATTTCTAGAGCAGAGTTTTTAAAAATCATCCTAAAGAGCCAAGATGACTTTAAGGAAGACGAAGAATGCACAATGGAAAAAACTTTTTCAGATGTAGATCAAAATGATTGGTATTATCCCTATGTTTGCTATGGCGTCAATAATGACATTCTAGAGGGATATAGTGATAGTACCTTTAAGCCAAATCAGCAAATTAATTTTGTAGAATCAGCCAAAATCATTGCAAATGTGTTTGATATGGACACAAAAGAGACAGAACAAGGTGAGTGGTACGAAAAATACATAAAATCACTCAATAAAGAACGTGTAATACCTGGAACAGTTCAAGATAAATCCAAAAAAATCTCAAGGGGTGAAATGAGTGAGATTGTTTGGGGTATTAAAACTGGAAATGAAGTAAATAATGCAATGCTAGGGGATTTGCCAAAAGTCAATTCTTGCGAAGAATTAAAGATTCAAATTTCAAAATTTCAAAAAAGGGAAAATATAGGATATGGATACAGAAAGGATTTAATTATGGAAGATACAGCTTTAGAACTTGATATGGACATGGATGATGCAGATCCAGAAACAATGGAAAAATCAGTAGACACAGGTGCAACAACAAATCAAGCAGTCAAAGAAGAATCAGAATCAGCAGATGAGTTTTCTACTACAAATATTCAAGAATTTGGAGTAGATGAAGCAGATATTATTAAAAACGATGGATCTCACATTTTTATGATCAAAGATAATACTATACGTATAGTAAGAGCATATCCATCAGACGAAATGGAACAAGCAGCTACAATTACACTTGATGAAGGCGCTTTTCGTCCTAAAGAGATGTATTTAGACAAAGATAGATTGGTGATTGTGGGATATGGCAATGCCCCATTTCATATACTAAGAGAGGAAACTGCTTCAAGAATGATAATGCCACCTTATTATTATCATGGAAACGACTTAAAAGTATTTGTTTTTGATGTAGCTGACCGTACAAGCCCAAAACAAATTCGCTCTGTGGCATTTGATGGTGATTATGTGTCATCACGTAAAATTGGCGACAATGTGTATGTAGTAGCTAATAAATATAGAGATTATTATATGCCTTTAGCAAGAGACGCAAAGATCATTGAAGAAGATTTTTTACCTAAATTTTATGATTCTAGCTTTGAGGACGAAAAAAACATAACTAAATGTGGAGAAATAAGCTATGTGCCAAATTTTACTGATACAAACTATTTAATCATTGCAAGTATTGATATCAGGGACTTGAATCAAAAAGTAAATAGGAAAGTAGTATTAGGTTCAGGTGATGAGATATACTCTTCAACAAAAAATCTCTATATTACAAGACCAGCTAATGACGAGGTTTATTTTGAAGATGATGACGGAAACTCAGGCTGGAGAAATGTTAAATTGACAAATATTTATAAATTTGCCTTAAATGGGGACAATATTGAATTCAAAGCAAAAGGAGTTGCAGAAGGACGTGTCTTAAGTCAATTTTCAATGAGTGAGCATGGTGACACATTTCGTATTGCTACTCAAAAAGGATATGCCTGGGGTCACGAAAAATCATCATCAGGTATTACTATTCTTGATAAAGACCTAAAAGAAATCGGAAAAATTGAAGGAATAGCTCCAGGTGAAAATATGAAATCAGTTAGATTTATGGGCAATAGGGCTTATTTAGTTACTTTTAAGACAGTTGATCCTTTATTTGTAATTGACTTAAAAGATCCTAAAAATCCTGAAATCTTAGGTAAATTGAAAATCCCAGGCTGGTCTGACTATCTGCATCCTTATGATGAAAATCATTTAATTGGATTTGGTCGCGAGGTTGATGAAAGCATAGATGCTGATAAAGTGCACTCTGATAATGCAGTTTATTACACAGCTGTACTTGGCATGAAAATCTCTATTTTTGATGTCACAGACCTTGAAAATCCAAAAGAAACACACAAAGAAGTCATAGGATACAGAGGTACTCAAAGCGAGGTTTTAGAAAACCACAAAGCGCTTTTATTTGACAAAAATAAGGGCATCTTAGCATTTCCTATTTATGTCACAGAAAATAAAAACAAAAAAACAGGTTACGAAGCAGACATAGAGACTGTATTCCAAGGAGCCTATATATACGATATATCACTTGATGACGGATTTAAATTAAGAGGAAAGATATCACACTATAAAAATGATGAATACTATAAAAAATCAGGAGAATATTTTTATGGAAATCCTGACTTTAACATTAAGAGAATTATCTATATTGGCGATAAATTCTATACAATCTCAGAAAATATAATTAAAGCATTGTCATGGGACAAAATAAAAGAATTAAATTCAATAGAGCTTGATGCAGAAGTAAAATAAAGACATAAAAAAAGGACTTACCTGTATCTAATAGGTAGGTCCTTTTTTAGTACATAACCATGGCCATAAAGCACCTAATCAATCCTTTAAACGCCCTTTACTTAATCAAATACACTTTTTTAATTAAAACATGAAGTACATTTGACTTAGAGGCAAAATAAAATACTCAGAGTATTTCTCCATCTTTAAGATTTACGATTAAAAAGAGTTATCACTCAAGATCCAACCTTCTTCTTTGTGTTTTCAGGCCGCATACTCGTCCCAACTCCTAACAGGCAATGGTCTATCTTTAAATTTTTTAAGTGATCTCACAAGTGCATTTGCTACTTGAAGATTGTTGATAAGAGGTATATTAGCATCAACTGCCGCTCTTCTAATCCTAAAGCCATCTGTCTCTTCGTCATGAGCGAAGTTTTTTGGTATATTTATAACCAGATCCAATTTTTTATTAGAAATATACTTAACCAAATTTGGATCTTTTCCGCAAGATGCCTTATTTAACAATTTAGTTTTTACGCCATTACTTTCCATAAACTTAGCAGTACCATCAGTAGCATAGAGCTCGTATCCCATTTCTGCCAAATCTCTTGCACTATCTAAAAAGCTCATCTTGTCTTTGTCTTTACCTATTGAGAGAACAATGCTTTTTTTTGGCATCTTGAATCCAGCAGAAATCATTGATTTTAAAAATGCCTCCTCAAAGCTAGACCCAAAACAAGCAACTTCTCCTGTTGATGCCATTTCCACTGAGAGGACAGGATCTGCACCCTTTAAGCGTGAAAATGAAAACTGGGGCACTTTTACTGCCACATGATCAAGATCAAGTGTTTGATATTTTCTTTTGCGTTCTTCCGCATTTTCTATTTTGTCTATACATGCCTTTGCCGCAATCTCAATAAAATTATGTCCAACAGTCTTTGAAACAAAAGGAAAACTACGACTAGCTCTCAAATTTAGCTCTATTACTTTTACCTCATTTGATTTAGCTAAAAATTGAATATTGAAAGGACCTGTAATTTCTAATTCTTTTGCTAGTTTTTTAGTGATTTTTTTAATACGACGAATAGTCTCCATCCATGTTCTTTGCGGAGGAAGCACAAGAGTAGCATCACCTGAATGCACTCCAGCATTTTCAACATGCTCTGAGATTGCCCAAATCACAACTTCACCCTTATGCGCCACTGCGTCCATCTCAATTTCACGAGCGCCGACTTCAAATTTTGAAATGACAACAGGTGCATCAGAATCTATTTTTGCTGCCTTGTCTAAAAAAGCAAATAATTCATCTTCATTTTTAGCTACTGCCATAGCAGCACCAGAAAGTACTTTTGATGGACGAATAAGCACAGGAAAACCTACTTCTTCTGCAAATTTTATTGCCTCGTCTCTAGTTGCAAACTCTTTCCATAGTGGCTGATCTATGCTTAAATCATCTAACATTTGAGAAAATTTATTGCGATCTTCTGCTCGATCAATGTTTTTATTATCTGTTCCGTAAAGATTAACGTCATTTTCCGCTAAACCATCAGCTAAATTATTTGGTATTTGACCTCCTGAAAAAACTACTACTCCATCAGGCTGCTCTATTTCAATAATATCCAACACTCTCTCAAGGGAAAGCTCATCAAAATATAACTTATCGCAAGTATCAAAGTCAGTAGATACGGTTTCTGGATTTGAATTAATCATAACAGTCGAAAAACCCTCTTTTGCAAAGGTTTTTGCAGTGGTAATGCTACACCAATCAAACTCAACTGAAGAACCGATAGAATAAGGACCACTTCCCAAGACTATAACTTTTCTTTGTTTATCCATTTCTCAAATTAAATCAAAAGCATTTTGCCATAAAATCCAAAACAAAAAAAGCCTATAATCCAAAACAAAAACTAGCCAAAAAATCACTAAGATCCTTTGTATTATTTTTTAGGCTATACAATTTTTCAACTTTTTTCCTAGCTTTTTTTACAAAATCCTCTCTCATATTAGGATAAGCCATAATTAGGTCTAATTTTGCAGAAATTTCTAAAACAGCAGGCTCGACCAAAAATCCATCTTCACCATCGGATATTATTTCTATTGCACCGCCTTTATTTGAAGCAATTACTGCAATACCTCGACTCATACTCTCTATTACAACTCTACCAAAAGGCTCTTTTTCCTGGCTTGCATGAATCAATACATCTATTTTTTCAAGTGCTTTTTTGCTTTCTAAAAAACCCCATATCTCAATATTTTTCAAATTTTCAGCTTGTTTTTTAAGTTTTTTTTCAAAATCAACAGTAGACTGATCGTAATGAGAACTTGCTCCAAAAATATGAAAATTAAGCTCAGGATATCGCTTAGCAACATTCAAAAACACATCTTGCCCTTTCCAAGGATCAAGACGACCAATGATGCCAATATTTTTAATTGCTCCTTTTTTTTCAATGAAAGAAAATTCCTGAGTATCAATACTGTTTTTAAATGTACTTAATTTTTGCGGACTAACACCCTTTTGAATCAAGTTATTTTTCACTGCTTCAGAGCAGGTCATAATATGATTTGCCCTCTTTTCTGCTATGCGCAAAAAAAACCTTGGAAATGTAAAATCATGCACCCAAAATACAAGTGGCTTTTTAGTACCACTCATAGCTTTTGCTGCTAAAATATGCGCTCTTACAGAATTTGAAATAACTATATCTGGATTGATTTCTAAAATCCTATCTCTTAAAGCCTTACTCGAAGCTAAATAATCACTTACTGATTTTATAGATGGTTTTTTTAAGCGAGACATTTGCAATATATGCTCATTTGCTTGAATAGGCAATTTTTCTTTGCCTGAATGAATTAAATGCACTTCATGTTGGGTAGATTTAATAAAATCAAATACAAATAATTCAGCGCCGCCAATAAAGTCAGTAGGGGATACTATGCAAATTTTCATCAGATAAATATTTGATTAACTTGATCCTCAAAAACACTTTCAGAGAAATTTTTTAAATAATATTGATAGGCATTTTGGGTTAATTCATGACGTTTTTCTGGATTATGAACCAGGTTTTTTATTTTCCAAATAGCATCATGTAAATCTCTTATTAAAAAGCCTGTCTTGTCATTTTGAATTATTTCTGGGATTGCCCCATTTGGCCTTGAAACAATTGCTATTTGAGCCTGCATGGCCTCCAGTAGTACCATTCCAAATGTCTCAAATTCTGAAAACAAACAAAATATATCACTCTTTTTATAAATCTCATCACGCTCTTTTTGATTTAAAAATCCATGAAATACTATATTTTTTATGCCTAATTCCATAGCGTGCTTTTTAAGTCCTTTTTCCAATTCACCTTTGCCAATTATATTTAAGCAAGTTCTAGATGTCTCAAGCTGCTTATAGGCATTTAACAGCATAAATAAGCCTTTTTCTTGAGATAATCGACCAGCATAAGTAATATTGACCTCATCATGTGCTTTTTTAAGAATAAATTTTTCTTTAATTGTGTTTTTAAGAATTTTTACATTGGATTCTGGTGCTATTTTTTGAATTTGTTTTTGCATTACTTTTGATGGTGTAATGATGACCACAAATCTTGAAAATAATTTATAAAAAACACGTAAAGGATTTTTATAAATCCAGTCACTAAAACCACAATGCTCACCCCAAAAGACTTTGTACCCCATTAATTTTGCAATTGGTGTTAGGATTATTTTTTCACCTAATCTTAAAAAGAGCACCCTGGAATAATCCTGAAACCTAAAATAAGCCAAATAAATTATCCCCATCAATAAAAAATAGACCGCTGTTAATGGCAGAATCAACAAGGCTTTTATAGATACAGGATCAGGAAAATAAGGGAGCTTTAAGGCATTTATGCCCGACTTCCTAAATCCATTTACAAATTCTTTACAGGAAGATGCTAGTGAGACTTTATGCCCTCTTTTTTCGAGTTTTTGAGCAAGCAAGAGGTGTAACTCCTCTTCACCTCCCCAGTCTGACTCAAGTGCAAATTTACTAATTAAAAGCTTCAACTTAATTTAAAAAATCAATAGCCTTACCGATCTCATTACTGCTCCCAATCATTATGGTTGTCCTCTGGTGTATTTCTTTTACAGGAATATCCAAAATCTCCCTGCCTTTTTCATCTACTGCAAGCGCTCCTGTTTTTTCAGCAATAAATGCAAAAGGTGCACATTCAAAAAGCAATCTCAACTTACCATTTGGGTATTTTGAAAAAGACGGATAAGTAAATATTCCTGATTCTTTAGAGAAAATCTGATGAATATCAGCAACCATTCCGCCTGAGTATCTAAGTGTGAGAGGTAGCTTCTGCCAATGTGAAACCAGCTCAGAATAATCATCTCTTTCAATAGTTGCTCTTAGATTGCCAGGGGAAAATGTTTTCGAGTCTGATTTTACTTTGATATTATCCTTACTTACTACAAACTCACCTAATTCATTTTGAGTAAATTCTATAACTCTATCCTCAAGCGCACATACAAAAATAGTCCTAGGGCCATATACTAAATAACAAGCTGCTACCATATCTCTTCCTTTTTGCCCCATGAATCCTTGATTTTTGAAAATTGCAAAAATACTACCCACTGACAAATTTGTATCTATCAAAGATGAGCCATCAAGCGGATCAAATGCTACTGAGAAAGCAGCCTTGTTGTTTAAAACAATCTCATTGTCTTGCTCTTCGGAAGCAATAGAATACACTAAATTCGTAGCTTTTAAATGTTCTGTAAAAATCTTATCGGACAACACATCAAGAGCAACCTGATGCTCTCCATATAGATTTGAAGTGCCTGCAAGACCTAAATCTCCAGTTCTAATAGCATGTGCCACATACTTACCAGCATGAGCTATTGTAAAAAGTATACGAGTTAAATCCTTATCAAAACCTTCTTTGCTTAAAAAATGATTTAATAATCTTAGGGGCATAATATGCTTAAAAAATATTTAACATTTAATACTCTGCCACATTTTAATTAAAATTGCAATTTGGTAAAAAAAGTGTTTTAATTAATAAAAAATTGATTATGGTCAACTTAGAAGTAAATTTTTGTGGTGTAAATTTTAAAAATCCGACTGTGCTGGCAAGTGGAGTACTTGGAGTGAGCGGAGAATCGCTTCATGAAGTAGTAGAAAATGGCGCAGGAGGAGTTACAAGTAAGAGTATATGGCTTGAAGGGCATAAGGGACACAAAAATCCTGTCATAATAGCAACGGATAATTATGTGGTAAATGCAGTCGGACTAAGTGATGCAGGTATAGAAAAAGCTAGAAATGAAATTTCAGAATATAAAAAACAATGTGATGCACCACTTATTGCAAATATTGTAGCCTCAAAGATAGATGATTTTGCTGAAATTACAAAAAAAATATCTGAGCTTAATGTAGACCTAATTGAAGTCAATATATCATGTCCAAATGTAGAAGTTGAATTTGGTAGGCCATTTGCATGTGATATAAAATCAGCATCAGAGGTAACAGAAACAGTTCGCAAAAACACTAAAACTCCATTTTCAGTAAAGTTATCACCAAACGTAGATAATATTGGAGAAATAGCAAAAGCATGTGAGGAGTCAGGCGCAGATGCCATCACAGCAATCAATACAGTTGGTCCTGGCATGAGGATAAATATTGAAATGCGTCGCTCTATATTAAAAAATAAAGTTGGTGGAGTATCTGGTCATGCTGTTTTTCCAATTGCAATACGCTGTATTCACGATATTTATAAAAATGTAAAAATTCCAATTATTGGAACAGGAGGCGTATCAACAGGAGAAGAAGCAATAGAAATGATGATTGCAGGAGCAAGCCTTATTGGAGTAGGAAGCGGTGTATACTATCGTGGCATTAAGGTATTTTCCCATATTACAGAGGAGATGAATGCTTGGTGCGATAAAAACAATGTCAAAAATGCTCAAGACCTTATAGGTAGCCTTTTGGATTGATTTTTTTACAAAGATTTGTTATAATTGTTTAAAATTTTTTTTAAAATAAAAATGGCAAAAGAAAAAAATATAATAGCCAAAAATGCAATTTCCACATTTTTAATTGTAGGCTTATTTTTTGGTGCTTTTTCTGGACTTAGCTTTTGGAAATACACTGAACTAAAAACAGAAATTCAAAATCTAGCGATCGAAAATGCCACAAAGGCAAAAAAAGAAGGTCAGCTAGAAGCGGTTAACGTACTCATTGAGCAAGGAAAATCATGCGAAACTATGTATGCTGACAATGGAGAGGAAAGAGTAAACCTAGTAAATGTAGCTTGTCTTCAGAAGCCAGTATCAGAAAAAACTCCAGAGGAAATCGCAGAAGACGTACAGACAATGCGTGATGGAGGCATGACTGATGCAGAAATTCTTGAATTACTACAAAAAAACAATCTAGATCAAGAAATTATTGATTCACTTGAATTACAAGTTTAATTCATTGATTTTTTAAGAGGCTTGTCTTAATTGATGGGTCTCTTTTTTTCTGTGTCCATTAATACTTCCAGTAGCTCTGATGAAGCAAAGGAATTATTAATCAATATTTTAATTTGATGAATTACCAAAACAAGTTCCAATGTTCCATAAAGATCCTCTATGAAGTGATCTGTAAGCTCAAATTCATCGAAGTTGGATTTTAACAAAATACTTCTTGCAGCCCTATTTCTAACAGGCACAACACGCTCATAGAAATAAGACATAAGAGCAAGCGTAGCTGCATAATCAAGACTATTATGTAGATTTAAAACGAATTGACCAAGGTCTTTATCCTGTGTCAGCAAACAAGCTTCATTGACTTCAGGGGTTTTAAATAAATCTACTGCATGTCTTTTTGAGGGGGGATTGAATGACATGTTAATTTTAATATTTATGTATATATTAATTAATTTTTAACTATTGTCAACAATAAAAATAAACCAAAAAACCCCTTTATTTAAGAGGTTTTTTAAATTAATTTCTATAAAGACTTAATGATTTCTACAATTTTTTCAATACTTGGATTTTGTACCTTGCCCTGAGCAAAAGCATCTGATCCTCCACCTCCACCTTGCAACTCTTTTCCAATTGCAGATAATGTTTCCTTGGCTGATTTATCTCGACTAGCAATGGCTATTGCACCATTTTCAGGATCAAATAAAACAGCAATATCAATATATTTTGCGAGTGATTTTGCTTTTAATGCCAACATTGATGCTTTTTCTGATTTTATAATCACTTTTTTTCCATTTATATTTTGAGCTAATTTGGATTCATCTTCAGCTTCATAAGCAAGCAGTTTTTGTTCTTTTTCTTTTAGGAGTTTTTCTAACTCTTTTCTCTCTTGAATTAATGAGGAAATCTTATTCATTAAATCAGGTGTTTTTAGCTTTGATTCAATTTCCTTACGTTCTCTGTATTGAGCCTGGAGCATCTTTTGAGCTTCACCAGCACAAAGCATCTCAATACGCCTTATTCCGCTTGATATTGATGATTCTGAGATGATTTTTACAGCACCGATCTGAGCTGTATTGTCTATATGAGTACCACCACAAAGCTCAAGTGATACATCTCCCATTTGTATCATTCTTACTTCTTGACCTTTTTCAAATTTATCTGAAAACAATGCCATTGCACCACGAGACTGAGCTTCTTCAATTGGCAAAATCTCTGTCACAACTTCATATGAATCTGTAACCCACTTTTGAATTAGGTTTTCAATCTGATTAATCTCATTTTGAGAGAGATTTTTGTTATGAGAAAAATCAAATCTACAACGATTACAAACAACTTCGCTACCTTGTTGCTCAACATGCTCACCAAGCACACTCCTAAGCGCAGCCTGAAGCAAGTGCGCCAATGAATGATGGCGACGAATTTGATTTCTTTTTTCTAAATCTATTTTTACCTTTACCTTATCGCCTTCGTTTAAGCTTAAATTATCAGTCTGAATAGTATGAATAAAGACTCCATGAGGTGTTTTTTGTACATCTGCTACATCATACTGATCAATAGTGCCTATATCTGCAACCTGACCTCCACTTTCAGCATAAAATGGTGTCTCATTTAAAGCAATAAAGTAGATATTATCAACTGATTTTGCTTTTGATATTTTTAATATTTCAGCAAAATGCTCATTTACATCTCTTAAGAAAAACGTAGATTTAACACCTTCAAATACAGTCATGTCTTCTTTACGTTCAAACATCGCACCAGCGCTTCTTGAACGCTCCCTCTGAGCTTCTAATTCAGCCTTGAATTCATTTTCGTCAATTTTAATACCTTTTTCCTCTGCAATTTCTTGGGTTAACTCAAAAGGAAAACCGTAAGTATCAAAAAGCTCAAAGGCTTTTTTGCCCGATACATGACCTTTTTTTATGTAGTCTGAAAGAATTTTTTTACCTCTTTCGAGAGTTTTTGTAAATGAAGCTTCTTCTTCACTTAAAACAGTAAAGATATGCTCTTTTCTTTCTTTCAGCTCAAGATATTCATCTTGATATTTTTCAATTACTGTTTTTGCAACATTGTTCACAAATTGCCCTGAGATTCCCATTTTCTCACCATGCATTACGGCTCTTCTTATTATACGACGGAGTACATAATCACGTCCTGTATTACCAGGCACAACACCATCAGCAATCAAAAAAGTAGCCCCCCTGATATGATCTGCTATCACACGGAAACCTGTTTTGTTTTCATTGTATTTTTTACCAGCTATTTCTTCTATTTTAGTTAAGATTTCAGCAAATAAGTCAGTATCAAATGATGAATCCTTTTCTGTTAAAATAGAAAGTAGTCGCTCAAAACCAACTCCTGTATCTACATTTTTCTGAGACAACTTTTCATAAGAACCGTCTTCCTTTTTATTGTATTCCATAAACACAAGATTCCAGATTTCAACATAGCGTTGATTTTCATCTGAGTTTGGACCTACATCTTCACCATATTTTTCACCTCTATCATAATGAATCTCTGAACAAGGCCCACAAGGACCAATAGTACCTGCAGGACCCCAGAAGTTATCTTTTTTATCAAATTCAAAAATTTGCTCTTTTTTGAGGCCTTTGCTTAACCAAATCTGCTCTGCTTCATAATCCCTTGGCGCATCTTTATCACCTTTAAAGATAGTAATCGCAAAACGACTAGGATCAAGTCCTAATTCATCAACAAAAAACCTATAAGCCAAATCTATAGCTTCTTCTTTAAAATAATCACCAAGCGACCAGTTTCCCAGCATTTCAAAAAATGTATGATGAGTATCATCTCCAACCTCTTCGATATCAGGAGTACGAAAACACTTTTGCGTATCAAAAAGCCTATTGCCACGAGAATGCTTAGCCCCCATAAGATAGGGAACCAGTGGCTGCATTCCTGCAGTTGTCAAAAGCACTGTTGGGTCTGATTTATCAGGAATCAATGAAGATGAGGCAATTTCTATATGATTATTTTCATTAAAAAATTTTCTAAATTTCTGTCTAAGCTCTAAAGAGTCCATTTTACTTGAAAAACATTCAGAAAAAGTGTATAATTATAAGAAATAAAAATCAATTTAAAAATAAAAATATGAGTCAGGATACAGCAACAACAGAGAATCAAGTCACTCTTGGCGACATTCTAGAGCTTGGAATTGATACACAAGCTTCAGATCTTCATTTTGGTGCCAATGAACGCATAGGACTCAGAATTAACGGTAAAATATGCTTTGTTGACAATATCCCACCTCTTACGCCAGAGCAAGCTGAAAAGATTATTTTTGACCTACTTCCAAATGACGAACAAAAAGAGACTCTTTTAAGAACTCGTGAGATGGATACCTCCTTTGAATATACAGATGGAACAAGTTTTCGTGTAAATGTGTTTTACAAAAAAAGAAATATATCAGCTGTACTTCGTCGTATTCCACGTGAAGCTTTTACTATGGATAACTTAGGAGTACCAGATGCTGTTAGTAGTTTGCTTTCAAAAAAACAGGGCTTAATATTAGTAACAGGACCAACAGGTAGTGGTAAATCAACTACTATGCAATCCATGCTTGAATATATTAATCAAAATAGAGTTGAGCATATTCTTACTATTGAAGACCCTATTGAATTTTTATTTACATCTAAAAAATATATATTTTCCCAAAGAGAAGTAGGTGATGACACACTTTCTTTTGCCAATGCTCTAAAAGCAGCATTAAGAGAAGATCCTGATGTAGTTATGATCGGAGAAATGCGTGATCCTGAAACAATTATGGCAGCTATGAATCTAGCTGAAACAGGACATTTAGTTATTTCAACACTTCATACCTCATCAGCTGCTCAAACTGTTAGTCGCCTAGTAAACGCCTTCCCGGGTGATCAACAAAATCAAGTAAAATCTCGTCTAGCAGATTCACTTGTTGGAGTTGTTTCTCAGCGTCTCATACCTCGTTGCGACAAAGCAGGTCGTATAGCTATTTTTGAGCTTATGATTATCAATGCAGCACTCAGAAATATAATCAGATCAGGGGATACAGGGCAAATAGCAAATGCCATCCAAGCTGGTCGGGGAATAGGCATGATCAAAATGGAAACATACGCCGAAGAATTAAGACTAAGAAACATAGTAAGACCTGAAGATTATATGCACTATTTTACAGAAGACTAAAAACTTGTAAAAAGTTAAAAAATATGTCAAAATATATTTAGGTGATTTTTTGTACCTTAATTGTAGTTATAAAAATTAAATATATAAAAAAATATATATTTAATATAAAAATAATTTCTTTTAATTTTTTTTACCCAAATATAACTTATAAAAATAAAATATCTTAACCCAAAAATATTAAAAACAAACATGAAAAAAATTCTATCCACACTAACACTACTAGTTCTAACAAGCCAATTAGCAAGCGCAACACCACAAGACGGACTAGGTCCAGATGGAACAGCCCCATCCTGGATTGAACTATACA
>JAOARU010000039.1 GCA_025210675.1 Candidatus Altimarinota bacterium
CTTGCGAAGCCTTGGGTCTCGTGGGTCCCAAGGCGAAGCAATCCAAAAAGGGGAGCTCATGAGGGGATATCCCCTCATGAAAAACTATTCACCCCTCTCGCAAATCTACACTAAGTTCCGATTTGCTATTTATTTTTTTAGTATTGCATAAAGGCAGAGCCCGACTGCATCTAATCAAGCACGCGAGCGGCAAGCCAGATTCATGAAAACAAATTGTAACCACAGTATAAAATAATCAAAAAAACACCCTACTCAGAACTCTAAGCAGGGTGTTTTAAATTCAATAATAAATTATTAATTTGCCATCATTGCTTCTTCTTCCATTCTTTCCATATCATCCATAGCATTCATCATAACATCGTCAGTCAATGTAGGAGCATCTGTTTCTACTAGATCTGCTGTATTGTCCTCCATTTCCATTGTTGATTCTGCAGGATCATATATCATCATTTCGTCCTCAATATTAATATCAAGATCAGAGTCATAATCTGATCCGTCTTCCATCATAGGATTTGTTTCCCCCATTCCTCCCATGACTACATTTGCAATTTGTTGAAATAATTCTTCAAATGATGTTGGATTTTCAGGCTTTTCAATGCTAACTTCTAAAACCTCTTTAACTGTTGAGGTGGCCTTTCCTGAGAAAACCTCAACTCCTGCAATCGTAACATTAAGCTCTAGCAAGAATGAGTTTTTTGACATTGCCAATTGATCAATGTTGATTTTTACTTCTTCTGATGGGATCTCAATAGTTCCTTTGTAAATATTAGACTCTTTTTTAAAGCTAAACATAGCAGTATCATCACTTGGTCCATTTAGCATGATTTTCATTTCAAATATATCGTCTGAGTATTTACCTTGAGCAACTATTTCTGATTTATCAGCATTTGAAAGAGTAAAATTTTTCATATCGCCATTTTTTACGATTTCAAACAATACACCTTGTGTAGGATCTCCATCTTTTGCACTAGCTTGAACTACTGTTTTTTCTTCTGAATTTTCAGCTTTTATAGTAATAATTTCATCATTGCCTTTTACTTTTAATTCACCATCAAATGTGAAGTTTTTTACGTCTTTTTGGTCAATTGAAATCACGCCTTCAAGTTTTTCAATATTATCAATGCCAAGATCAATATCTGACTTAATTCTGTTTAATTCAGTTGATGGAATTGTATAATTTGACATTTTATTTAATTCATCAATAAGCATTTTTACACTTGATTTTAGGCCTTCTTTGTCAAGCTCAACTTTAAAAGAAGCCATATTATCTTTTACCTCAATGCCTTCAACCATTTTCATGATTTTTAATTCTTGAAGGTATTTTCTAAAACTCTTTTTAAGATTGAATTGATCAGCTTTAAATTCGTATTTTTTAAAAGCAGTTGTTAAATCAATATCTTCACCTGTTTGAGCTTTAATCATATCCTCAAGAGCCCTTAAATCCCCTCCATACCAAACACCCTTATAAGGAGAAACAAACATATCAACCATCTGAGCAAGCTCAGGGTTGTCCATACTAAAATCAACAAGGCTAAAATATAACTCTTGTCCCATGTTCTTTATTCCAAGTTTTGCATTGGCTACAATATCTTGACCACCTGCATCAGTATTAACAGACAATTCCATTTCGCTTTCGCCTTTAATTCCCTCTGAAAGATCAGCTTTTCCTTTTGCGCTCAAAGTAAAATTACCAGATCCAGCACCTGGCACGGCTACTGTTCCTTCCATGTTAAAATCTGATTCATACTTTTCAGGCATTTCATATTCTGGAAGATTTTTTACAAGATCCTTAATAATCTTGTATTCTAGTTTTGCCATAAGCTGGTCATAGTTTTCAGCTTGTGGTTTTTCTCCTTCTTTTACAGGCGTAATGTCATTTTTGTCACCAAAGAAAGAACATCCTGCCAATAGGAACATCGAGAGGATCATTGTTGTAATTTTTTTATGCATTTTTTTATAAAAAATTGAAGTTTTGGTTTTGGGGTTACAAATTTATAAAAATTTGTTATTTTGTATCTACAATAAAAATTGTGCTATAATTTTAAATCAAGTTGATAAGAAAGTAAATAAAAAATGTCCGATAATGTCAATAAATTAAAGGCTAAAAGCAATATAGAATCCCAAAAAGAATCTAGTGAAAATTCTGATACATCTGTCATAGATCAGGTTCAGGGCTCAGTAGAAGGCTCTGAAACCAAATTTGAAGTAGGTGCAATAATGAGCGAGGTCCCTTCAGAAAATCGTGAAAGAAGAGGCGATGGAGATATAAAAACAGGAAATAGTCAAAATGACGACATCAAAAAGCAGGAGGATGAGATTAGGAAAATGATCCAAAAAAGGGATCCCCAAAAGATTCCTGAAAAAGCTGTCAGATATTTTGTAAAAAAAGCAGTTCATCAAGAAATAAGGCAAGTCCAAAGTGAAATAAGAAATCTATCAAAAGACTTAATGGGTAACGCATATCAGATTTCAGAGGAGGTCAAAAAACTAAGAAAACTAAAATTTATAATGAAAAATATGGCCTACTGGACTCTTGATTTTTTAAGGTCACTATTGGGTCATGTAAAAAAAGACAAAAAAATATTTGACGCCGGTCTTCCTCAAGAATGAAAAACTTAATTCAGGACCTAAAACAACAAAAAAATGCTATAATATTGGCGCATAATTATCAGCCTATTGACGTACTAGAAGTTGCTGATTTTATGGGTGATTCTTTTGAATTAGCTAAAAAAGCCCAAGAAACAGACGCTGATATTATAGTTTTTGCGGGGGTTAGTTTTATGGCTGAAAGCGCAAAAATTTTAAATCCAAATAAAAAAGTCTTGTTACCAAGCCTAAAGGCAACATGCCCAATGGCAGGTATGGTTAACAAAGAGAAATTATCAAAATTAAAAGAGCAATATCCAAATGCGAGCTTTGTGTGCTATATCAACACTCTAGCTGAAACAAAGGCAATGTGTGATTACTGCGTAACAAGTAGCAATGCAGTCAAAATCTGCAATAAAATAGAATCAAAGGAGATAGTATTTTTGCCAGATCGCAACTTAGCGGCTCATGTACAAGAAAAATTGCCACAAAGAACAATAATTCCGTTTAATGGGTATTGCTATATACACCAATATGCAGACAAGAAGGTGTTTGAAAACGCCAAACAAAAATACCCTGATGCACCACTATTACTTCACCCTGAGACACCTTTGGCACTTTATGAGTATGCTGATGAGGTTTTGAGTACAGGTGGCATGGTTGAATATGCACAAAAATCAAATGCTAATGTAATATTGATTGGAACAGAGGAAAAAATGGCAGAAAGACTAAAGTATGAGTTTCCAGAAAAAGAATTTATCCCATTATTAAAAAGATGCTCAGGTATGGGAGAGATAAGCCTAGAAAGCATATATGAATCATTGAAAAATGAGCAACATGAAATTAGCTTAATCTCAGAACTAATGAATCAGGCAAAAATTCCACTAGAAAGAATGATGAAAATGGGGTAAGTGTTTAATTTGCAATTCATCAACTGTAAGAGTAAATAAAAAAGTGATTCGCCAATAAGTTATCAAGGAAATCAATATAGACAATCAAGAAAGCATAAGACATAAATCCTAAATCTATCTATCTTTATACAAAGAATGAAAATTATTATACAAAATGAAAAACACGTAACAGAGACGAAATAAGCTCAAAGATACCTAATATAAGCTTTTGTTGTGATACAACAATAAAAAAACGGTGGCAAATAAGAAGAAGCGCAAGCGTATTTTGTCCAGATCATAACTAAAAGCTTGTCTCCAAAGATTGGAGGCTATTGCATTAGTAATAAAAAGTGCGTAACTCAGCCACTACTAAAAAAATAGTGCCAAATTGAATGAATCCAAATTTCATTAAATACAAAAGAAGCGTAGTCGGCGATAATGATTATATACGCACTAAGGATCATTGCTGTAAAGTCTTTGTAAGACAAGTATTAAAACTTAGATCTTTTTTATTTTTACCCCTGTGTAATAATAATAGATTATTTCTTTGAAGCTTTTACCTGCTTGAGCCATTTTTTCTGCTCCATGTCCTGATAGCCCAACGCCATGTCCTTTCCTGGTCATGCCATAGCAATATGGATCTTCTACTGACTTCAGGTAGGGCGTATGTGTCCAACCCCATACTTTTTTTGCGCTTCTTGTTTTACCATCACTCTGATTAAAGTATGGCGTTTTTACTAATTCTCCAGCGTAAGTAACCACCATTCCTTTTGTCTCATTTATTGCGTCTTTCCATTTGCCTGAGCGAGAATCAAAACCATGACCCAAATATCTCTGAAATTCATCAGGTGAATCACTGCCATCAAATGGAGCTCCTGGAAATTTTCTATTTTCATCTTCCATATAAAACATGGCATAAGTTCTAATCAAGATAGCCATTGCTTTCATTTTTTCATAATTTGTAGAAGACGACACCTCTGCCATTCCAAGTAAGTAATCCTCTAAGTCAAGATCATTTATCAATGTAAAACTTCCTTTGTAAACCCTTGCTTCTAATGCGCCTTTGAATACATTATCGTTGTATTTGCCATTTATATCCCAAGATGGTGTCCTGTTCCAATTCTCTACTGATATTGTGCCATTATTTTTAGCAACTGCTTTTACATTTGAATAAGCAGAATAAAGCCCCGCAATAGAAATCCTTCTTCCAGCTTTACTTAACATTATTGACTCGCCTTTATCTTTGGTTAAAATCTTGTTTCCATCTGCATAGATGTCCATACCTTCAGCACATGTTAATTTTGCACTGTTTTTATCAAATGAAAGCTTGATGCGAATATTTTTGTCTATGTCTTCTTTTTTGGAAATTTCATCTTCTTTTTTTTCATCTTGAATTTTCACCTGAACTGTATTTCTTCTTTTAAATCTTTCAGGAACTTTATCAAGTGCTTTTACAAACCAAAATGTCTTTTCCGTTAATACTTTTTTGCCATTTTTAAGCATCATAATAAATCTAGTATCTCCCTCATTTTCAGGCTGATAATAAACCTCAAAAGTGGCTATCTCTCCTGAGTCAACATCTTTTTGATTAAAACGAAGAGTTTTTCTAAAAGCAGTTGCATAAACCTCTAGCTTTACGTCTTCTTTGTTCCACAGGTCTTCACCTATGTTTTTGTATTCCATTGAAAGTATGGCTTTTTTTCCTGACTCAATATAGGTAAATAACTTTGCTTTTTGCTGAGGATCAACTTTTATATCTTTTTCTTTTACATTAAATTTATAGGTAAATGATGGAGCTGCTGGCATATATTTACCTTCAAGCAGCATTCTAATATAAAGATTTTGATTACCTGCTGTATCATAAGGATCAAGCGAAAAATTAAAATGTCCTATTTTTCCAGGTGCTACATTTTCTGAAAGTGAGACCTCTTGCCTCTTTCTGCCTCTTCCTGAAAATATACTCAATGTTATGTAGTCTTTTTTCCAGACTGTATTTCCGGTGTTTTTTAGGTCTATTGATGATGATATGCGCTTATTTACATATGGCTTTTTTGGTCTAAATTTTACTTCTTTTAATTTTGCGCCCCATTTTGGCTGCTCGACTTCAATCGGCTGAATTATGCCTCCTTCACTAATTTTTTTATTATTTACAACAGGGGTCAACTCAAGAGTAAATAATCCACCTCTATATTTTGTTTCAATTTCAACTTCAAATGTCGCTATCTTGCCAGGTGGAACTCTGGATTCTTGCATTTTTGCAGCTACATATTGCCTGCCTGAAATTGCAGGATCTACGCTCACTCCGCCTGTTTTTGGTACAAATGCGTACAGCCAAGTCGATTTATCCCAAACTATATTACCCGTATTTCTAAAACGATAAAGCATGGTATGCTTATCAGCTGTCTTCATCTGTATTATGTTAATCTTGTCAGTTGCTTCTGATGAGTATTTAAAGCTTTTTGTTTTTATAATCTCTTCGCTTTTTAGAAGTGCCTTTCTTATTTTAGGCAAAAGCTTGTACATGTTTTTACCCGGACACGCAGTTGCTCTTAAGTCTCTATGTCCGACTAAATTAGACATTTTTTTGCCATGAAACTCTTCTTCTATTGTCAAATCCAACTCATAAATAAGAGCTAATTGGGGCAATAATTTGCCTAATGACTTAATCTGAGCCTTTGTTGGCTCTCCTTCTTCAAAATTTCCCATCAAAGAAACTCCAATTGTACCAATATTATTACAATAAGCGTGTCCACCTATTACATAATTTCCACCTGCACGCCCTTCGTAAATATTGCCATAAGGATCTATAATAAAGTGATAGCCAATATCTCCCCAGCCTTTTGATTTAGCATGATAATAATAAATACCTCTTATAACCTCTTTTGGATCTTTGTGCTTAGCTATAACATTGTTTTCAGCGGTATGGTGAATCACCACCTTAAAAATACGCTTAGAATACTGATAAGGCCAAGTCAGGGACTTTCCGCCTTCTGTGCGCTTTATGTAATCAATTTCAAACTCCTCTGGGTGGACATTTTTTACAATACCGCATTCTTTTGCTCTCTTTTTTGCTGTCCAACTTCCTGCTTCTTTTTCTGATACGTCCTCATCTTTAGAGGCGTTACCATTATATCTAAAGTTCTCATCTGCACCCCACTCTTCACGAGATATTACAGAAAGAGTTCCAACTTTACGAATTTTGCCTGTTAAGTGAACAGGATTTTCGGCTTGAGATGTGTTGTAAAAATGTACCACAAGATGCGATGGCGGATTTGCCCCCTGAGTACGAAACATGATCTTGTTAGTCATGTCAGCAAAATACAAACCAGAAACATTATGAACCACATTGTCATCATCTATATCTACCCTCCTAAACTCAGAAGTTCTGTCTGTTTTGTATAAAATATCTAAATCTTGAAATTCCTTCCTAAACTCAACAGTAAATGCGTTAAAATGCTGCTCTGTTTCAAAAAAAGCACCTTCATTAGTAGGTACTTTCTCTTTCCAAAAGTTATTAGCACAGGCTAAATGTGTACTAAATAAACTTATACAAAAAAACAAAACCAAGTTTTTTATTTTTCTTAGTGGCATTTTTAGAAGGGTAAAATTTTTTAATTTTTTCTAGCCTTATCCCACTTATCTTTAAATTTCTGAACTCTTCCTTCAGTGTCCACTAATTTTTGCTTACCAGTAAAAAATGGGTGACATTGTGAACAAATTTCAGTATTTATTTCAGGTTTTGTAGATCCTACTTTGATGCTTGCTCCGCACACACAAGCAATTTGTCCATCATGATAATCTGGATGTATACCTTTTTGCATATTTTTATAAAAATAATAAAGCTAACAAATATTTACAAAAAATCAAAAAAAAATCAAACATTTTTTAAAAAAAATTTGACTTTTTCAAGAAAAAAAAGCAAAATCTATCTAAGGATTTAGCTCATTATAATGCGCAGAAAAAGAAAAAATAATCTCCTTAATTTGGTAATAAGCCTAGGGCTTATTGGTCTTTGTATTGGAGTGTATTTTACAATTGATACTATTTTTAAATCAGAAGAAGGCTCACAGAAAAAGGCTTTTTTTTCGGCTGAAGATGACGCAAAGGCTGAAATTAAATTATCTGGGGCAGACAAGTGGAATCAGGTCATAAATGTATCAATCCAAGAAGGGGACACCGTAAGATCAAAAAACAACAAAGGTGTAAAAATCGAGTTTTTTGAAGACACAAAGGTGTATTTAAGTGAAGATGCCTATTTAAAACTCAACAAAATAAGAGAATACAAGGATCAATCAACATTAATTGACCTAGAATTAGAACAAGGCATGGCTTGGGTATCTGTATCACGCAAAATCAATCCAAGATCAAAAGTACAAATAAGAACACCTGAAAATTTTATAGCTGAAACATCATTTGCTGATTTTTCATTTGCAAGTGGAAATATTACTGTAATTGGAGGAGAAAAAGTGTTTTTGAGTCTTGATCAAGGACAAACAGAAGAAAAACCAACTCAAACAATGATTGCCGTAGGACAAATGCTAGATTTCAGTAAAGATAATCCAAATCAAGTTCCATATATGATCACCGATCAATTCAGAGAATCAGCATGGCTGTCTTTTTTTAGGGACAAAAAAGAATCACAAGACGGGCCTAGCGACACAGAAATCGCAAATATGCCAGAAAATAGCAATCCTCAGCCTGATATAGATAGTGATACAGAAACTGTAAAAATAGACTTCAAGATTATATCACCTACAAATACAGGCTACTATCAGTCAAAAACGTCAGAGATTGAAATCCAAGGAAGAGCTGATTCAAATGTACACAAAGTAATTATAGATGATTGGGAACTACAAAAATTTAAAAATGGAGACACATCATGGAACTACAAAATCTCATCACAATTTGAAAACGATGCACCAAAAGGCGAGAGTAAAAAATATGTGGCAGAAGCATTTGACGCTGATGATAAATCAATTGCAAAAGATGAAATTGTCATCAAGTTTTTAAATGAAGGAGAAATACCTGCTTTTGACCCTGATTCAACTGCAAGTGCAAGCTTTAAAATAACAAAACCAGAAACAAGCGAAGATACCTACAAAACAAGTGATGAACTTGTTATAATCGAAGGCTCAACACCAAAAGAAGCCTCAAAGGTTGTAGTAAATGGCTACACACTTGGCGGATTTAAAAAAGGCGACAGCAAATGGACATATAGAATTAAGGAAGAATACGGCAACAGAGGAAAACCGGGTGAGATGGTATCCTACCAGGCTAAAGCTTACGATGAAAATGGCGGATTGATTGGCTCAGATGAAATCAAAATCCTATTTGAAGATACAAGTGGCGTATCTAGCGAGGTATCAAGATAAAAACTCACGAATTGTATTTTTCACCTTTTCCTGAGGCAAAAACTTCTTAGGCAAGGATTCAGGAAGTGCGTCCATATAATACTTTGGCCAAGAATTTTGGTTAAGTATTTTTGGGTCTGCCACATAAAATACAAATTTTCTCTTTTTTGCCACTGAAAGATTAAAAATCTTTGTAAAATTAAAAATTGATTTAGACAATATATAGTCTATAAATTCATTTTGATAAAGAGATTTTCTTTTGTCAGAAAGTGGACTTGGTGGCTCAAAAAAGAACTTATTTAAGTACACAATATCAAAATGATCTACTCCTTTTAAAACATCAAAAACACGATAAAAAGGACATAAAAACACTCTCTTGCTGGAATTATTATTGAAAATCTGAATATTTTTACCAACATTTCCATCTCTAAAATTAACAAACTCCATATCCCCCTTGCCCTCAAGATAGTTTGAAACTCTATCAACCAACGAAACTGAATTAAAAACACAAATAATATTACCTGAAGTTGATCCAAAAAGAGTCTTGATGTGCCTATAAATCTTTTGCATATCCTGCTCATCTCCCGCCCTAATCTCCGAAGGCGTAATTAAAAAAGAATTATGCTCAAAGTCAAAATCATCTTCTAGTTTAATATACTCAAACTCATCTGTGTCAAAAGCAAATCTGAGTCCTCCATCAGTAGGATTGACAGGAAATCCATGCGATAAGAAAAATGACTTCTGAGCCCTGGAGTAAATAGCCTCAAATTCACTATCAAGAGCAACTGGCAATATGGCCACCGATACTCTATCGTCAGGATAAAGAGTTATTGTCTTTATTTGATTTTCATCAGCCTCTTTAGTGAAAAACAATGCCCACTTTTCAAGCTCCTTAAATAAATGCGTCTCTGAAGGAAAAAGCCTCTGAAACTCATATTTTGCCTCCTCAAATCCAGCTGCAAAATTTCTAAAATCTATCTCATGCTCATTTGATTTACTTATTAATATTGTCTCAGGATAGCGTAACTCCTTTTGGTCTATACGCTCTTTGACGTATTTTCCAATTAAACCAAATCCAAAACCAAGCCCATCAAGAAATTCATTTTGAGTTGAGTTTTTACCAGTCAAGGTCTCAAAATTTCTTGATTTTGCCAAAACAGAGTTAGAATTTGTCAAAATTTGCTCAAGATTACTAGATCTTAAAAAAATTAAATTGTCATATTCAATTTGAGTCAATATGCCTGGATTTACTGTAAATAAATCAGAACCAATAGCTTCATTTTTGGCTTTTATGTAAATACAATCCTCACCGCAAGAGTCATGATCATCTGACGACAATTGCTCAAAAAAGACCTTATTTTCATCGCCTTTTAGATTTAAGTCCTTAAAAATCTTAGCATTAGGCGTAGTCAAAAACTTGAGATAAAGCAAAATCTCATCTTTTTCATATTTATCTTTTTGGGTGAATTTGTCTAATCTTGACTGGCAAATATAGGCATCACTCTTATCTAAATGAGGCACGTCTTCAATTTTTGCATTTGCAATAACCGTCTTGCCTATCAAGCCTCCTGCAATCTGTCTTGCTAAATCCTCCTGCTCAATATTAAAAGGCATGTCAATAAAAACATGGGGATCGTTGCTTTTTCTGGATATTTTTACCTCAAGAGTGTTTTCTGTATCAATATGACAATCGAACAAGCTTGATTGAAGTTGATCGTCTTGCTTCTTGCTCTTAATACCTTCAAAAAAATACTTACCTGCCCAATCTGTCTTCAAAAGAGCCTTGTTGATCTGATCTAGTGTTGATTTTGTCCATTTTTTAGAAACCTCTTCTTTTAACGAATTCCACAAGTTAAACATAGCTTTTACATCTGCCATTGCTCTGTGCGCATCTTCATGCTCAATCTCAAAATAAGACGAAAGCGCCTCAAGCGAAAATGACTTACTATCTCGAACAACCAAAGTCGCCAAATCAAAAGTATCTATTTCTTTTTGATTTAAATTAAAATTCTTGTGATTTAAGAAATTTTTATCAAAAAAGACATTGTGAGCGACCAATATATCGTCATCTGACACAAAATTCAAAAAATCATCTCTTACTTTTTCAAGAGAAGGTGCATTTTTGACGTCTTCATTTGATATTCCTGTTAGTTTTTCAATTTCAGGAGGAATATTTGACAAAGGACGCACTAATGAGTCAAATTCTTCTATTATTTTACCTTTTTTTACTTTAACAGCTGAAATCTCAATCAGTTCGCACTTTTCTGGATCCAAGCCGGTTGTTTCAGTGTCTAAAAATATAAATTGCATTATTTAAGTAATGTTTCTTTTAGCTGTTGAGCTTTTAGTATAAATCCAGCATAAAATCATTTTACAGATTACATAGCCTAATACAGGAATTCATTACTTAGTCCTACGGCTCTCAATACAAACTCAAGCTCAATTTTAGCACCCTCTCTTTTTAATTCTTTCATATCTTAGAGGACAAAAGGGTTGATTTTTCTTATATTACTTGAATTTTTCATAAAATATAAGTATTTTTTTAATGATTTTTTTATTTTTACATGAAAATGCTTTTAGCGCTTTCTAAAAATACTTTTAGGGAAACAATCAGAGATAGAATTTTGTTTATAATTATTTTTTTTGCAGTAATTTTTATACTTGCTTCAAAATTAGCGGGGGAGATTTCTGCCAGACAAGATGAAAAAATCATAATTGATTTTGGCTTAGCCATGATCAATATATTTGGTGTGCTGATAACCATTTTTGTCGGTATCAACCTAGTTCACAAAGAGCTTGAGCGTCGTACAATATTTATACTTTTATCAAAGCCAGTCTCAAGGAGTATGTTTATTTTGTCTAAATTTTTTGGGCTTGGGGCAGTGCTTTTTTTGATTACATTGTTTATGGGGGGTATATTTTTTATCCTTGCACCTTTTGAGCTTATGTTTGTGTATGCGATTGGTATGATGTTTGTATCTTTTTTGCTTTTATTGTCTTGTGTGCTTTTTTTCTCAAGCTTTATGACGCCTATTTTGGCAGGAGTATCAGCACTTTGTATGTATGTAGTAGGACATATCACAACTGACCTAAAGGTATTTGCAACTTATAATGACGTATCTATTGGATTTAAGAAATTTGCTGATTTTATTTATTATATTTGGCCCAATTTTCAGGCACTCAACCTAAAAAACATCAGCCTTGAGGGTTTTGTATTTGATAAATTTGATGCTTTTTATGTGCTTTCCATGAGTGTGGCATTTATAGTTCTTTTTATATTTTTTGGAGTTTTGTTTTTTTCTAAAAAAGAATTTTGAAAAACCTAAAAAAGACAATTATTGGCTTATTGATAAGTATTTTTGTAATCACTACTTGTGGAGGGGTGATTTTTTACAGCAAAAAAAAGATATACTCTCATCAAAAAGAAAATTTCTTTTTGCTTGATCGTATGCCTGGTTTTATCCCTAAGTATGATGATATTCGTTATGTGCTTTTGGGATATGATAATTTTATAGCTGATTTATACTGGCTTAGGACTATTCAATTTGCTGGATCAAATGCCAGAAGTATGAATTTTGAGTCTTTATATGAATATCTGGATCTGATCACGAGCTTGGACAATGCTTTTAAAGCACCATATATCCATGGAGCACTTCTTTTGCCACTTGCAGGTGATTATAAAAATACAATTAAAATACTTGAAAAAGGCATGAAAGCACACCCTGATTACTGGGAAATACCATGGAATATGGCTTTTATTAAATATTATTATCTTGAAGATTACGAGGGAGCAATAGAGCTTTACGAAAAATGTAGCAAAATACCAAATTGCCTAAAAGGAGCAACTTCTATTGCTAATAATCTCAAGCAAAAAACCGGAAGATACGAAATAGCACTTCAAGAATGGCAGAGAATATATGAAGATGATTCAAGCCCGGAAAGTCAAAAAGATCTGTCAAAAGACAAAATAATAGAGCTAACAAAATTAATAGAGTTAAACAAAATGCTCAAGCTATATAAGGACAAATACAATCAATCTCCAGAATCAATAGATGACCTCAAAAATGAGTTCAGTAAAGTTCCTGAAGAGATATTTGAAAATACATATGAACACAATCCTTTTGTTTATGATTCTAAAAAGGATACCGTAAAGACGCTACTTTGGTAGCTCTTTTCTGATCATACAAAATGTATTTTCAAAGTCTTGGAATTTACCAAGCTCTTTTTCTGGAATATCAATAAAGAGATTTTTGTCTCCACCATGAGCCTCTACACGCTCTTCATTATCAGATGTGTATATTTTTTCAATTTTAACCTTAAAATCATCTTTAATATCTGGAAAGCAAAACTCTAGTTCTTCATTTAGCACAAATCGATTTTTGACCTGTATCTCAAGGCGATTGTTATTTAATGAACGAGGTATGCCTACAAATTCATGTGTAGAAAAACTAGCCCTTTTTTCATATTGGATAGACTCATTTTTTAAATCTCCTCCAAAAAACCCTTCCATAAACCCCCTATTAAATACAGAGGAGACCTCCTTGTATATCAAATCAAAATCAGGCTCTTTGTTTTTTAAGACACTATCTATACACATTCTATAAGCTCTTGAGACTATGGCTGCGTAGTAAGCTGTTTTATTACGACCTTCGACTTTTAAGCTGAGCACACCTGCATCTATGAGATCTTTTACAAAATGAGCACCATACATATCCCGAGAGCTCATTAAATAAGACCCTGACTCATCTTCCAGCACTTCAAATAACTCACCTTTTCGCTCTTCTTCTTCAAGATAATATGCCTCTTGTTTGTACATCTTCCAATTCCACCTGCAAGATTGAGAACAAAGCCCCTGATTTGCATCACGCTGAGTCAAGTAATTTGATATAAGACAACGCCCAGAATGAGACATACATACAGATCCATGCACAAAAGTCTCTATCTCAAGATTGGGATTTTTTTCGCAAATTTCACGAATCTCATCAACAGAAAGCTCCCTAGAGAGAATAACCCTCTCTACCCCTTGCTTATGCCAAAACTGAGCAGATGCCCAGTTCATAGTATTTTGCTGAACTGAAAGATGAACTACTGCATCAGGAAAATTGTCCCTAATAAGCATAACCAGTCCCGGATCAGACACAATAAAGGCATCTGGCCTTAGGGCATTCATTTTACGAAAAGCCTCAAGAAATGACTTGATTTTGTAATTGCGTGGCATGATATTTACCGTAAAGTAAATAGTCTTGCCAATTTTACGAGTATATTCAATAGCCTCTTCCAAAAAACCAAGATTAAATTCGTTTTCCTTGGCACGCAAGGAAAACATTGGCACACCTGCATAAACAGCATCAGCACCAAATGCAAAAGCATATTTTAATTTTTCTATGCTTCCTGCCGGCAACAATAATTCTACTTTTTTCACCCTCCAATTATGCAGAAATTAATCTGCTTTGACAAGATAGAGCGTAGTTATGTATCCCTGATTGGTAGGCAAATCCTCCATATACACATCAAGATTATATAATTTTGCACATGATATAGGAGCAATCACCATTGAATTTTCTGGATACTTATTATCTCTAAGCTTGAGTGCTGAAAGAGCTGTATCAAGCTCTGAAATAAGATTTACATCTTTGAAGTGTTTTCTTAAAAAACTCTCATGTTCCCCTAATGCCTGAGGATAAGAATAAATATTTACCGTCTTGTTTAGGTTGATTTTTTTCCTACTAAGCAGAGCATGATCCAAATCAAGCTTAATCTCATCAATTTTTTTGTATTCATATCTCTTAATAGCCTCTTTTGTTTCTTTAATTAAACCCTTTGTTGATCTATAAGCAAATGTGCCATAATCAATATCTCCATTTTTAAGGGCTTTTAAAACATTTTCTGTGCTAATCAAATAAATTATTTCGGGATTTTTTATGCGATGTTTTTCAATAAATATAAAACTCGCTCTTTCATTTGTGCTTCCTTTATCACCTTGCACTCCAATTTTTGTTATCATAGGGTTTTTTTATAAACTGTAACAAATTCATCCTTATAGGGACATTTATGATCAAACCTGAAATCAAAAAACTTTTTATAAAAGCTCCAACAGTACTAGAATATAGCCATAATCCACTAAACTCAACATCTCTCGCATAACTCTATATCACTAGGCACCAATGTCTTTCCTGCCACCCCTTCTTTGGTATTCCTCAAGCACATAAACTATCAGGGCTGATTACTTGAAAGGTTCGTATCAAGTCCATTTTTATTAATCAACATACACGTATCAATGAACTTTTTACCACATAAGGATATCAATATCCTTGATTTTAGGATTTTTTGCAAGTTTGATTTGATAGCCAATTTTGCGTCTTTTTGGTCATTCCAGTGAATACTTAGATATTTTAAGTTTTGATCAAAAAATACTAATTTAAATTAAACATATTATAACACTTTTTGTTTACTAGACAAAACCCTGGATATGTCTCTAAGGTTTTGTTCCTGGATCTTGAGCTTAGGTATCACACAAGCTGAGACTGAATTTAAATAAATGAAAAAATAATTTTTATTTTGAACTATTTTATGAATATTTACCCAATTTGCCTTATACTCTGCCCCCGCCTGTTTCATTAAGATATACTTATCATCAAAAATCACCTCAACATTGCCAAATATTCCTGCATTGTCATTTTCTTGTAGAAATTTCCTGGTTCTTTTAAGAAGTGATCTGTAAAAATTAAACCAAAAAAAACTACCTATTAAGACAAAAAGTGCGATATAGCTAATTAAAAACCAATCAAATCCAGTATCCTTATAGTCAAAATAAGCAAAAACACCAACAATCAAAAACATCAATAAAACCGTCTTTATCCGAACTGATTTAAGTTTTTTAGAATTTCTGATGACATCTTCCTGAAATGCCATCCAGTCGTCCATGTCAAAATTAAAATTTATTTTCATGTTTAGATTATCATACTTTATTTGGCATCTTGCAAACACTGTATTTATCATTGCCAGAATTTACATTAAAAACCCCCTCCACTCTGCTTTAAGCAAGCATAATTAACGGCATCAATGCCAGCAGAAGTATCTGCAAAAAACATTAAAGACAAAAAATATGGCATATTTGCAAAACCTCCAACTCAAAACCATAATTCAATTAGCAATAATCACAAAAATGATTAAAATAAAATCACTGAAATCGCCAATAAAAATGAGGGTATTTTTTGGGATTTTCATGATTTTTAAAAGAACAGCCAACACTAATATGCAGAGGTCGTAAGTTCAAGGCTTTAAATAGCAAATCGGAACTTAGTGTAGATTTGCGAGAGGGGTGAATAGTTTTTCATGAGGGGATATCCCCTCATGAGCTCCCCTTTTTGGATTGCTTCGCCTTGGGACCCACGAGACCCAAGGCTTCGCAAGCTTAACTAAAATGCTCGACTGTAAATATCGACGTGAGCTTGTTTTTGGCTTATTTCCTCGCTGAGAGATCACTTAGGAAAAAGCTTGCTTACAACTTAAATAGCAAATCGGAATGCAATGAAGATTTGCGAGAGGGGGGAGGCTCAAGCGGCTTTGCTGCTTGAGGGGGCGACGTGAGCCCCTTCTAATTGGTGGAGATGGCGGGAATCGTCTTTTCGCTTCGCAGTTTTACTGCACAGCTTCGCTTTTTGTTAAACTGCTTCGCTTCAAGATCACCCGCGTGCTTGATTAGATGGACGCGGGTTCTACCTCTATGCAATGCTATAAAGCATCATGCTTCTCATAATGTTTTTATCATTGGTGGAGATGGCGGGAATCGTCTTTTCGCTTCGCAGTTTTACTGCACAGCTTCGCTTTTTGTTAAACTGCTTCGCTTCAAGATCACC
>JAOARU010000040.1 GCA_025210675.1 Candidatus Altimarinota bacterium
ATCATGGTACCTCTTAAAACTTCTGTATCATACTTGATGCCAACTATAGCATTTGCACCTTTTTCTTTTGCTTTCCTGATAGTTTCGTCAAGGGCCTCTTGACGTGATGATTTAACCACTTTTTCATAACTCTTGCTGCGACCCCCAAACACATCCCTAAAGGCTGCAAAAATATCTTTTACAAAAAATGCCCCACTAATTACTGTTTCATTTATTATTCCTAGGTTTTTTATGCTTTTTTTGCCGACAATCTCATGCGTTGTTGATAAATACATGATTTTATTAAATACAATTTATTTTAACATATAAAAAATGCTTATTACAAATTTAATAAAAACCTAGAGCAATCCTAAATTTACCTGCCAGTCTCGTCTGGCACCTCGGACAGGAGGTTTTTGCAAGAAGCAAAGCAGTCAATCTGCTTTTTTAAAAATAAAAAACCATTAAGGCAAAAATAATTCTGCGTCGCTCGATCATCTCAAAAAAGCTTCGCTTTTTTTCAACAATGCTCGCTATCCTCGAATGTCGAACCACGGTTCGAACTCTGCCAGAAATCAAAAAGATATTTTTATCTTGCCCCTTTGGGGCAATATAAAAATACTTACTGGCACCTCGGACAGGATTCGAACCTGTGACCTTCGCCTTAGAAGGGCGCTGCTCTATCCAGCTGAGCTACCGAGGCATACCTCAGATATTTTCCTGATTTTGACCCAATAAGTCAAGACTTTTTTATTCAAATAATCCACCAAGAAAGCCTTTTTCTTTATTTTTTTTAAATCCAGCTTCTTCTGCCAATTTTTCATAAAGCTCTTTTTCTTTGCTGCTTAGCTTTTTCGGCACTTCTATTTTGAGTGTTACATAATGATTTCCATAATACCCATCTTTATTTAATTTCGGCATTCCCTTGTCTTTAATTCTTAATACCTGGTTCATTTGAGCTCCTTTTGGGATTTCAATTTTTATTCTTCCATGCATTGTGCCTATTTCTCTTTGATTTCCTAAAATAGCCTCAAGTAAATGCACATGCTCCTCTGTATATATATCAACTCCCACTCTTTTAAAATTCCTCAAGCTTTCAACATGCACATATACAAGTAGATCTCCACATTCTTCGCCTCTTGCGCCAGCTTCACCCTTTCCTCTAACTCTTAACGAATTTCCATCTTCAATACCTTTTGGGATATTGATTTTAATTTTCTGTTTTTTATGAATTCTTCCCTCACCTGAACAATGAGAACATGGCTTTTCTGGCACCT
This sequence comes from Candidatus Altimarinota bacterium, assembly GCA_025210675.1. GTDB lineage: Bacteria > Patescibacteriota > Gracilibacteria > CAIRYL01 > JAOARU01. Next base: position 1,257 of record JAOARU010000040.1, read on the forward strand.
CTCCTCTACCCTGACAATCAGCACACATTGAACTTGTCTGAATACGTCCTAACGGAGTGTTTTGAATTCTCTTAATTGATCCTGCGCCATCACAAGTAGAGCATTTTACAAATTTTGAACCTTTTTTATGCCCTTTTCCATCACATTCCTCACATTTTCCATAAAAATCCATTTCAACCTCTTTTTCTACACCCTTAAATGCGTCTTTTAAAGAAATTGTGATTTCTACTTGAATATTTCTTCCCCTTTGGCTTCTAGTCCTTGTAGAACCCCCAAAGCCGCCTCCAAAAAATGTCTCAAATATATCCCCTATATCTCCTGTAAAATCAAAACCTCCGCCTCCAAAACCGCCATCAAATCCGCCAAAGCCACCATTTTGAGATCCTGCATGACCAAATCTATCATAACTAGATTTCTTCTGAGAATCTGAAAGTATATCGTATGCGTCTTGAATTTCTTTAAATTTATCAACCGCTTCTTTATCCTTATTTACATCTGGATGATATTTAGCTGCCAATTTTCTATAAGCACGTTTTATCTCTTGTTCGTTTGCGTCTTTTTTTACGCCTAAAACCTCATACGGGTCTCTCATGTTTTTCTTTTAAAAAAAATTGTCAAACTAGCACCTAGAGTGCTAAAATATTTTTACATTTTTAAAGAAATTATGCAATGCCCAAAATGCAAGAATCAGGACACACGTGTTATAGATTCAAGGTCAAGTGAAGAAGGCAGAGTAATCAGAAGACGCAGAGAGTGCGAAAAATGTGAAACCAGGTTTACTACGCTTGAAAAAATAGAAATAATCGGACTTATTGTAAAAAAAGCAGACAATAGAACCGAGGCTTACTCAAGAGAAAAGTTAAAAAAAGGTATTGTTCTTGCATGTGGAAAACGCCCAATAACAGAAGACAGAATTGATGATATGATTTATTCACTTGAGGAAAAATGGTGCACCAAAAAAGATATCTCAGCCAGAGAGATAGGTGAAGATGTAATGAATGGGCTTAAAAAATTAGACGACATTGCTTTTATTCGTTTTGCAAGTGTTTACAGAAGCTTTTGTGATCTTGATGAGTTTAAAAGCGAAATTTTCAATTTATTTAAAAAATAAAATCAGCAAATCAAAAACCTCCCTTATACAGAGAGGCTTTTTTCGGGAGTGAAAATACTATTTCCACCTTTTGTATAGCACACCCAAGCTTTCTTCAACCATGTCCCTCTTTAATTCTTTGACCCCTTTCTCTTTCAATCCCTCTAAAGCTTATACAATCCCTCTTTTTTATAACTCCCGATTCAAAAATTCCCAAAAAGGAACTTATTGAACATAATTAGCAACTTCATTCAAATATCAGATTTTTCTCTGACTTATTTACCCCATGATTTCTTATTAAAATTTGAGGATTTTTTGTAATTACTCCTGCTTTTTTAGCCTTTATGTCTTTCTCTTTAAGTAATTCAAGTGCCTTATCTGCGTCTTTATAGTCTATGATAATCATCATACCATTTCCCATATTCCATGTATTGTAGGCCTCTTTATCTTCAACTCCACCAATTTTTTGCAATTCTTTAACCCAGTCTGATGGCTCATAAATATCTTCAAGCCTTGCTCCTAGTCTATTTTTTTTAAGTGCACGACACAGATTTCCAGCTATTCCTCCGCCTGTAATATGGGCTATTGCCTTAATATTTACCTTTTTAGGCTCATCATTACGACCATGCAAGTGGAGCACTGCATCAGAATAAACCTGAGAAGGTAGTAGGGATTTTTTTATACACTCTTGCCCTAAGTCATGGTCAGCTATAATTTTACGAACCAAAGAAAAGCCATTTGACCTAAGCCCCTCCTCGTAAAGAGTTATAACTGTGTCACCTTCTTGAACATTTTTTGAATCAATAATCTTGTCTTTTTTGACTATACCATTAGCCGTAGAATTCCACATTGTGCCATTACAGAGAGTGTTCATTTCTGCAATCTCACCCCCAGCAATCACAACACTTTGTTCAATACAAGCTTTTGACAATGACTGCATCATTTTTTCAATCTCACCCTGACGAACCTTATCAGTATCAAATGTATTAGTAAGGGAAACAGTCTCTGCACCAACACACACAGCATCATCAGCCACCATTGCCAAAAGATCATATCCCAGCCCCTCAAAATACTGTATTTGACGAGCTAGCTCAATCTTTGTACCAACCCCATCAGCATTCATTGCTAGATAAAAATCACCGAAATCAAGAAGTCCTGTAAACCCCCCTTCTTCTGCAAGAGGTTCACCTATAAGCCCTTGACGTGCTAAAAATGTTTTCTGGGCATAAAGAAATGCTGAACGAGATGCAGAATCTCCCTTGGCGATATCAACGCCTGCCTCTTTGAGTGTTGTCATGAATTATTTTGTAAGTTCTTTTAAATTAATTTTTTTAACAGTGGATATATGAGGTTTTTGTCTTGTTTCTGTGATTTTATGATTTTTAATTGTAATAATACGTGGTTTTAATATATCAAGCACCTCATTGCTGTGCGTCGCTATAATAACAGTAATTCCGTCTTGATTTAGTTTTTTTAATAAATTTATAACCTCAAGAGAATTTTTTTGATCTAAGTTTCCTGTTGGCTCATCTGCAATAATAACATGCGGATTGTGTACTATTGCTCTTGCAATAGCCGTACGTTGCTTCTCCCCTCCTGATAGCTCATGCGGAAAACGATGCTCCTTACCCTGCAATCCTACTTTTGATATAGCGCTATTTGTACGCACATAAATCTCTTCATCAGTCTCATCAAGTGCCTCAAGTGCAAATGCCACATTTTCAAAGACTGTTTTTTTCTCAAGTAATTTAAAATCCTGAAAAACTACGCCTATACTACGCCTAAAAAGCTGTAAATTATCAGTAGAAAGTCTTTCAATATGAAAATTGTCTATTTGAACAGCACCATTACTTGGTCTTGCAGCACCAATTAACATATGAATTAAAGTAGACTTACCTGATCCTGACTCACCGGTTATGGCTACACACTCCCCTTTTTGAATATCAAAAGAAATATCATCAAGAACATTGGCTATGCCGAAACTTTTAGATACATTTTTAAATCTAATCATGGGACTATTTTGCACAAAAAAAAGCCACTTTGCAAGTACTTGACAAAATTAAATAAAGATTATAAAATATAAACAACAATATAAAAATAAAAATGAGGATAAGCAATAAACCAACAAAAACCCCGCTAGGACAGTATGTAGCTCCTGACATGACACCAAGTGAAATAGATGATTTTATGAATGACTTCGAAGAAGAATCACTTCTAAAAAACGCCAGTAGCCTAGATGACATAACCTTTGACACAAAAGGAAATATAATTCTAGCTATAAGTAGAGGTGATACAAGACAACAAGTATTTAAAAAGGCTAGCTAATAATCATCTCATCACGATTTGGACCAACGCCGATGTATTTTGCCGACACGCCTGTTAGTGATTCGATCTTTTTTACATAAGATTGAGCCTCTGTCGGCAAATCTTTAAATTCTCTACATTGCCTGATTGACTGATTCCAACCAGGCATTACCTCTATTATTGGCTCAACATGTGCTAACTCCTCAAGGCTTGCAGGTATTTTTGTAATTTCCTTGTTTCCTATTTTGTATCCTACAACCACAGGTATTTCTTTATATGTATCAAGCACGTCTAATTTTGTCAGATTCCAAGCAGTAATACCGTTTACCCTTGCCGTAAACCTAGCAACAACCGCATCAAACCAGCCACATCTCCTTGGGCGCCCTGTTGTAGCACCATATTCACCTCCCTGTTCACGTAAATACTCTCCAGCTTCACCATCTAATTCACTAACAAAAGGTCCTTCGCCAACTCTTGTTGTATAAGCCTTTAAAACTCCAACTATCTCACCTACTGAATTAATAGGTAATCCAGTACCAGTAAAAGCACCAGCAGAAGTAGTATTTGAAGAGGTTACATAAGGAAAAGTACCCAAATCAATATCTAAGTGTACACCCTGTGCCCCTTCAATCAATATCTTTTTGTTTTGACCATGAGCATTTAAGAGATAATCAGTAGTATCAATAATCATATCGCCGTACTTCTCATAAAACTCTTTATGAAAAGCAAGCTCATCATCAATGCCATCTTTCCCATGAATCCCTGCATTTCTTCTGAGACATCTCTCAAACTCAGAAAAATTCTCCATCATACCAACTCTTATACCGATACGATTTGCTTTATCTGAAAATGCAGGTCCTATGCCGCATTTTGTTGTGCCTATTTTATTTTTCTTGCTATTTTCTTGATCTGCGTCTAACTCCTTATGATACTCAAAAATCAAATGCGCACGATCTGATATAAAAAGCTTATCCTTAATATCAAATCCCGCATCTATCAAAATATTCATTTCTTCTTCAAGTGTTTTTAAATGCACCACACAGCCATTACCTATGACACATGGAGTACCACGCAAAAGCCCTGACGGAATCAAATGAAATACAAACTTTTCATTGTTAATATAGATAGTGTGACCTGCATTTGCCCCTCCTTGAGCCCTTGCAACTATGTCTACATTATCAGCTAAAAAGTCTACCACCTTACCTTTTCCTTCATCACCCCATTGTGCACCAACAATTACTGAAATATTTTTCATGTGATTTTTAAAACACCTGAAAAATTGTGCCTCAAAAAATAAATCAAAGCAAGAAAAAACACATATTAAATAGAAGCAAATTAACTATTTTCCAAAAATACCATAAAAAGCCCTAGACACTCTTGATTTTATATCATTTATGGCCTTGATTTCGTCTATCTTACCCTCTCTAATAAAATCAATTATGCGGCTCGCCTGATCAGTAGGAGCAGGCACATAGTCCAAATCAAAAACAGAAGCATCATTTGCTGTTCTAATATGCAAATTGCCATAATCAAATATTGTTCCAAAAAAACCCTTTATCTCTCCTGAGGCATCTTGAATATGTTCAAGTCTAGCCTCACTAGTATTCCTATGAAACAAGGTAATCTGAGTAATATCAACAAGTCTCTGATTTGTAATTAAAATAAAATCCAGCACATCATTAAACCATTTTACAAATGAATACTGAACACTTAAGGCCAGATAAACAAAGCCCATGGCCAAAAAAGAATTATAAAAAAATACCTCAAATAAAAACCTATTAATCACAAGATAATAAATCAAAAAAGGAGCTATACTTAAAATCAAAAGCCTAATTATAGCTACCACATGAACTATCCAGTGTTTTTTTAAAACAAAATAAACTTCTTCACCTTTTTTTTGCCCAGGAAAACAAACTTTTTTCATAATATATTATTAGCCTTATCTTCAATAGAACTTCTTAATTCATCTATCTCCCTATCTTTATGTATTACTTTTTTTGTAGAAATAGACTTAATCCTTACTTGATTAAAACGCTTAACCCACATGCTAACCTTTGGAACCTGCCTAATCTCTTTTGAATCTGTAATATTTGCAAGAGTCAGATGAATTCTGCCAAAATCAAGCATATTTCTTATAAAACCTATTTTTCTCATTTGAATATCTTGAACCTTTTTAAGATCAACAGCCTCTTTCTCGTCCTGCATATAAATAGTCTTTATAACCTCAACAACCCTAAGATCAGTCAAAATAACCTTTGTTAAAAACCAGGACAAAATTCTTAAAAAAAAGAGATGTATCTCGTATATAGCCACAAAAAAAGTCACCAATATAACAAACTGATATATACCATGATCTAATTCGTAATTTCTTAAAAAATAACTAAGAATCCAAATCACAAGATAAATCAGTCCTATATCAATAGAGAGTCTTAAAAAAGCAGGAACAAGTGTAATCCAATGTCTACGAAAATATCCATAACACTCCTCTGTATCAAACTGATCATGAAACCATTTATCTGCCATTTAACAAAAAGAACTACCCTTAGTATCTACTTTTTTTATAAAAAAAGCAAAAAATAATTGCAAAAAAATAAAAAAACTTTATTCTTATAAACTAGATTTACCAAAAAATGCTAAAAAAAACTAATTACAGCCTAGACTTACTAGCAGGCCACATAGAACAACAAAGACAAGGAAGACTCAGATCTAAACCTATTTATGAAATCAAATATCTAATTGAAAACAATAGGTCAACGGAAGCTTTAGATATAATAAACCAAAGAATAAACGACCCAGAAACCGAATTTGAAGACATAGAAGCATTTTTAGTTTTAAGAGTTAAAGCATTGACAAAAATAGCTGTAAACCAAGTATTAAATATTGACCTAAGGATAAATTCATTAAAAGAAGTTCTTGATTCAGCAGACCAAGAAAACAACATACAAATAACTAATGCCTACGGAGTATTAATTTCAGACTTAATAGAAAAAGGTGAGCTTGAAAAAGCTATAGACATATTAAAGCACACACTTGATTCAAACCCAGAAGCAAAATATACAGCAATAATAAACAAGAGTATTCTACATCTCCAAAGCATGATTTTAGATGAAGACCTTAAATCAAAAAGAAAAAGCGAAAAAATAACAAATATACTAGAAAGAAAAATGGAAACCCTAAAGTTAACGAAAGTAATAGATCAGCTATATATAGATATTCCTGAATTAGACAGTCACGACTGGGAAAGAATACATCCTCGGGCCTTGCATAATTTTTATAACAGACAAATAAAACCAGTAATCGCAAAAACAGGATTAGGGGAAATTCAATTTTTCAGAGAAATCCATCAATTAAGCCAAGAATACACAACATTTGACTACCAAAAAACAACTGAAATCGAAAAAAACTCAATGGGCATACAAATAATCTCGGCCATAATAGGCAAAATGATACTATTCAAGAAAGCAGAAAAAGATGATGGAAACATGAGTAGAATCGCTGATATCAAAAACTTCGATTCACTAGAAAAAGGCGAAACAACAAAAAATGGAGAAATAGGTATGGTTGATGCAATCATTGAATCACATATAAACCTAGCTGCAAAATGCCAATGTGTAAACAACCCAAGAGATGCCATTTTTATACTTAAAAATATAATAGAATTATCACTCAGACTAAACAAACCCGAAACAATATCAATAATAATCAATCTAATAAGCTCTTATTTGTTGATACTAAATGAAGAACCAGAAGATGTAGAAGCAAAAGATTCGACATATCAATATTTTAATGCGCTTCTTCAATTAATAGGTTCAGAAGCAAATAGTCACAATGAGTTTTTAGAAATACCAAGCTCTGAAATTAAATATCTAACAATAGAAGAAGCTCTTTTTCTAAAACAAATTGCTATTAACATGGAAATACATGAGGAAAAGCAAATGTCAAACGAAGATCAATTAGAGCAAAAATCAAAAAAATCAAAAAGAATAGATGAAAAAATAGAAAATATAATCCAAGAATACGAAAAACTTATTGCCAAAGACGACTGTAAAGCAGAAATAAGAATAGGCTTTTTTAGCTTCATAAAAGAGCTTATAGCCTATTACTTGGAAAATAAAAATTTAAAAAAAGCAAAAGAATTTCAAGAAAAACTCAGAGAAGCATCAAAAGATATAGACGACATCTCATTAGTAAAAAGTCTTGCTGAAAGCAGTGAAAAACTTTTAACACTAGCTATACAAAAGATAAAAGAAGGCGATGAATCATTTGAAATCATTGCTTTTGTATTATCTTACCTAGCAGAAGGAGAAAAAGGTGAAGATGTAACACCACATCATGTTAGAAATGTTTGCATATTAACTGAAGCATTTACAAGGGACCTAGGATTTAATGAAGAATCAGTATCAGACCTTAAAGTCTGCGCTCTTTTGCATGATATAGGAAAAATAAAAGTAGGAGACAGCATTATTAACAAAAGAGGAAGGCTGACTGATGAGGAATATAAAAGAATACAAAAACACACAACATATGGAGCCATAATAGCACAAAAGACTCAAGAAGTGACAAAAAAAGGTATATTCAGATTAATTGAACAAGCGGCAGAATCTCATCATGAAAAATGGAACGGAACAGGGTATCCACATGGACTAAAAGGTGAAGAAATTCCTCTATTTGGAAGAATTATTGCCATCACTGATGTATTTGAAGCACTAACAGCAAGCAGATCTTACAAAAAGGCAATGAGTACTAAAAAATCACTATATATAATGACTGAAAAGCCTGAGTTTGCACCTAGTTTATTACTAGTTTTTATTAAAAATATTAAAAAATACATCCCCCTTTTAAATAAAAACAGGGAGTCAAATGAATCCATAGATGAAACCAATAAAATTGTTGACTCTATAGATATGTTTTTTCAAAAACAAGACCCAAAAGAATTACCGGAAGTGACAATCAAGAGGTTTAATGAATTTTTAATAAACATTTTTCCTGAATTAAAACCTAAAGACAACAAAAAATCTTGGCCAAAACCAACAATAAACAAAAAAGAAAAATTAATGGGCGAAGGCATAAATGCAATAAGGCAAGCATTGTATATAGAGTATAATGATTCTACATTTTATATCCTAAAATCAATCTGCGAAAAATTAAAAAGATCTATATATCTACAAGATCAAATCATGCTTAATTTTATAGTGTCGTTTATGACAGAAAACCCAGAACAAAACCTCGAAACATTCAATAGATTCAAAAAAGAATTTGAGAGCAGGTTTAACACAAGAGATCAGAAAAAAGAAATAAAAAACGGAGTAGTTATACCATTAAAAGCAAAATAATAAAAAACAAGTTAATCTCCAAAAATTCTCTCTTCTTCTGTTAAGATAAAATTTTTGTCTTGCTCTATATATTTAACTAAAATATCTGCTATTTTTTCAGATACATTTTTGCCATAAATCCTTGGTGTATTTTTTAAAAGATTTTCATTTATAACTTTTTGAATAATTTTGTAGATAATTTCACTTGATACAGGCGGTGCTACAACATTGCTTCCTGCAAAAAAAGTCTCACTCCTATCAGAGCCAAATCTAAGAGTCACGCAAGGTATGTTCATTTCGTTCATTTCTTCTTGCATTGAGCCTGAATCTGTCGCACAGCATTTACATTTTGTCATTGCCTTGATCACATCTCTGTAATACGGCCAAACTCCAGAATACACAAAATTTGGCTTCTTAATAAGCTCTTCAAGCTCAGAACGAAGACCAAAGCGATCAATAGCACTTTCCGTTGCAAAAAGTGATATCAGGAGTACATTTTCACCTGAATCTACCAAGATCTTCATAGCATTAAAAATTTCAACAAAGCGTTTTTCATTTTCGCAATTTTCTCTACGATGGATACAAAAACGAGTAAATCCCTGCTCTAGAAGTGGGTATTTTTCAAAAATATCTGATTTTTCCGCATCTTTTATGGCTTGATGAGTCGCATCAACTACTGAATTTCCAACAAGATAAATCCTTCTCTGATCAAAGCCTTCTTCTAGAAGAAATCGCCTATCTATATCGTGTGGAGCAAGAAATATACCAGTCGCAGGCTCACTGCATCTAGTATTAAACTGCTCTGGACATGGCTCTAAGGATCCTTTTTCAAAATTTTCCTCATCTTGCATCAAAGAAAACCACCAATCTATATCCTGTGTCTCTAGAAGCTTTTTGTAATGAGATTTTTTAGGAGTAAGAGTTCTAACTCCCGCTTCATTGTGTATCACTACAAAACCATTGCAATAAGCTGCATTGCTACAAGCAGAAGCCGTAGTTGTATCACCATGCACAATTGGAATCAATGTTTTACCCTGCTCTTTTAACGCAAAAAGCACATCACCGAATCTCTCAATCATCTGCGCTGTTTTTTGATGTAGTGAACCTTTTATGCTAAGTTTTATATCCACCTCAAGCCCAAACTCCTCAAGCATTCCCCCAGAAAGATTGAAATCATAATGTTGACCAGTATGAACCAAAAGCACATCAAGTCCTTTTTTTTTCATCTCAAAATAAAGCGGTGCCTGCTTGATAATATCTGGCTTTGTGGCAATCATAATCATAAAAATTCGATCACTCATTTGATTTATTTTTGATTCAAAATTATTATTAAAGGAGACTTCCTGATTCATATATAAGTAAATATCAGATTAATATTAAGAAATTTTTACTAAAAAACAAAGGTAAAAAAATATTGACAAATATTGAATATTGTGTAAATTAAAATACAATCTTTTATTAATTCGTCATGGATAAAAAAGCCCCAAATAGTGCACCAGAATTAGGAAGTGATAATTTTCCTGATATTTTAACAGCTAAATATGAACAGCCATCTGATCAAACAAGAGAAACAATAGGAGAAGCTATTATGGGCACTATTGATCGACTAAGGTATAAAGAACCAATCGATACATTCTTGGCAGCAGGAGAAGAGATAGGAGAGATATTAGGCTGTACAAAAAGAGCCTTTATAGACATAATTTTTAGCTTATTTGAAAGCAAAAATTAATTCTTTAACATTTCGCAATCGCTGCTTTTAGCAGAGGAAAGTCCGAACATAGCAAGGCCAGAATAACGCCTAACGGGCGTGGATTGTGCCGAAATGCACAATTACGGAAAGTGCCACAGAGACGAACAGGACAATAAGTCCACAACTGAAACGCCCTCCTGTGATTCATCACAAAGGGAGTCTCCTCGGAGATTTGGTAAACCCTATTCCTATGCAAGGTGAAATGGGAAACATATATACATACTTGGCTTTGAGGTATATATGTTTGCTCACCGCAAAAGAGTATCGGCAACGATACCAACAGATAGATGATTGCACCAGTTTCGACTGGAACAAAATTCGGCTTATAAATGTTAAAGAAATATACCCGAGAGTGAACTCTCGGGTTTTTATTGATACAGAAAAGCAATTTAATGGAATTAATTTGTCGATTTCTTAAAATTCTTATAAAATCACGATATGCAAAATCAAGCTCACAAATTTGGCATACTAATACTAATACTTGTTACAATTTTGGGGCTTTTGTTTTTCAAGATTATCATCTACAAGGGCACACTGATTATCACAAGTCCAAATACACCTCTTGAAATAGACACAAAAGGCTATCGCAAAATCATATGCAGCACCTCACCTTGTATTATAGAGCTTGCCCCTGATACATACCAGATTATTGCATCAAAAGACGGGCACTATCCAGAAACAAGAAAGATTAAAATCCCATTCAAAAAGGAGCAAACCACCCTATTTGATTTAAAAAAAATCCCAGAAATAACAAAACTAGACCAAAAACCTGACTTCATAAAAAAATCACAAGATTTCCCTGAACCTGATTTTGATTTTCCTTATGCTTATGACGAATCAGGCAATCTCTATTATTTGAATACTGAAAACAAGCTATTTTTCAGAAACAATGAAGCAATAGCTAGATTTCCTCATAAAAATGCACAAATTTTATCCGGAGAAGGATTTGTATTTATTATAAAAAACAGGGAAATATACGAAGTAGACATCAGAAAAAAACAATATTTTAAGCTATTTAAAGACACAAAAATTCAGGACATTAAGATAGATCATGGAATAGGTTTTTTAAAAACAGCTGATGGATTTTTTATCAAAAAAAATGATCACCCAATTAAGAAATTAGATATAAAACCAGAAAAAACAGCTCATATTTGCACTTTTAATGAGGATATCTTTTACCTAGAGGGCAAATATATTAAAAAATACCCAAATACTGAAATTGCTAAATTTAAAGCCCAATCCCCCATTAAAGATCTACATTGCAAAAATAAAAATAATATAGCCCTAGAAACAAAAGACAATGAATATTATCTACTTGAATTTTAAACTTAATTAATGCAAAATTTAATCCATGTTTATCGTATTTGAAGGCATAGATGGCGCAGGATCAAACACTCAAACTGATCTATTAGTAAAAAACCTCTCAAAAAGAGGTCATAACGTCACATCAACAGAAGAGCCAACCTCACAAAGCATTGGTAGATATATACGTCTCATACTTCAACACAAAGAAAAAGTCTCAGCAAAAGCTCTTCAATTACTATTTACAGCTGATCGTGCAGATCATGTTGAAAATTTGATTAATCCAGAAATACAAAAAAATAATTTTATAGTATCAGCCAGATATTTTTATAGCACTATTGCATTTGGATCACTCAAATTTAATCCAGAATGGCTCTATCAGATAAATTCAACCTTTCCTAAGCCTGACCTATGTTTTTATCTTGATTTACCAGCAGAAGAAGCTATAAAACGTATCTCGGCAAGAGGTAATGACATAGAATTATTTGAAAAAAAAGAAACACTTGAAAAAGTCAGACAAAACTATTTATCAATAACAGACAAATACGACATAATTAAGCTTGATGCCACAAAATCACCAGAGGAAATCTCTAACGAAGTTTTAAATTTTGTTCTTAAACACTATGACACAAATTCTTGATGGAAAAGCCCTAGCAGACAAAATAGTATTAGAAGCTAAGACAAAAACTGACAAAATGGATAAAAAGCCTAAATTAGTTGTAATACAAGTAGGTGAAAATCCAGCTAGTACAGTTTATGTTAGAAATAAAAAAAGAGCATGCGAAAAAGCAGGAATTATTTTCGAAGAGATTAATTTTCCTGAAACATTAACTCAAAATGAACTATTAAATAAAATTGACGAATTAAATCAGGACAATGAAGTAAGCGGTATGATTGTCCAACTTCCGATCCCAAAACATATATCTGTACCACTTGTAATTCGCCAAATTGCTCCACACAAAGACGTAGACGGCTTTTGTGCTTACAATCTGGGCAAGATGTTTCTATCCAAAGAATTTGAAGATCTACCACCTGCTACACCACTTGGCATAATTAAACTACTTGATGAATATAACATCGACGTAAAAGGCATGAATGCAGTAATAGTAGGACACTCTAATATTGTCGGAAAACCTTTAGCAACAATGCTTCTCAATAGAGATGCGACAGTGAGCGTCTGTCATATCC
>JAOARU010000041.1 GCA_025210675.1 Candidatus Altimarinota bacterium
GCTTCTAACTGCTTATATGCCTCTTTTATTATTTGATCAGCTTTGTCTTCATTTAAGCAAACCAGTACTGACTGAGAATCAGCTCCATGTTCAGCTTGTGAAAGTAAATCAGATGCCACAAAAGACGGATTTGAATCATTGTCAGCAATCACTAAAACCTCACTAGGACCTGCGATCATGTCTATTGCTACTTTGCTACTAGCAAGAGCCTTGGCACACGATACAAAGCGGTTTCCAGGGCCAAAAATCTTGTCAACTTTGGAGATTTCATCAGTACCATAAGTCATAGCAAATATGGCTTGTGCTCCTCCTACTTGATAGACTTCATCAATATCCAAAATCTTGCAAGCATACAGTATCTCAGGAGCTACTGGTGGAGGTGTGCATACCACTATCCTGCGGCTTCCTGCAATTAAAGCAGGCACACCCAGCATCAAAACTGTTGAAAAAAGAGGTGCAGTTCCAGAAGGTATATAAAAACCCACATCAGAGATAGCTCTAGCCTCTCTCCAGCAGTTTACGCCTTCTTCTGTCTCCACTTTTGGTTCTTTTTGGAGTTGATTTTCATGAAATTTCTTAATACACACAAAAGCTTTTTTAATAGCGTCTTTTAGCTCCTGTTCAACCAATTTAGAAGAATTTTGGATTTCATTTTTATCAATTCTAATTTTATCGAGATTTATTCCATCAAATTTCTCAGTCAGCTCTTTTAAGCATTGATCTCCTTTATTAATAACATCTTGCTCAATCTGACGTACTATATCAAGTGTCTTGTCAAATTGAATAGTTTCTCTAGAAATCAGGCTTTTAATCTCTTGTTTGCCTAAATCCTTTAAAAAATACTTTTTCATAGAACTAGTTTTTCAATATCTTGTGTAAAAATTGCCTTAGCACCAAGGGCTTTTATTTTTTGAGTAATGTCCCAAAATTGATCATCGTCAATTACTGTGCTGCATGCCACCCAGTCAGAATTGCTCAATGGGGATATGGTTGGAGACTCTGCTGATGGAATCATTCTTACAATTTCATCAATATTTGCCTTTGGGGCATCAAAAACATAGAGCTTTTTGTTATAAGCATTTAAAATTGTTGAAATACGAAACAAAAATTCATCTAAAAGTTCAGAATTACGTTTGCCAATAAGGACTAAATTTGAATTAAAAACTACATCAATCTCACGAAGTCTCTGGGCTCTGATGGTTGATCCGGTAGACACTAAATCAGAGATAGCGTCAGCCATGCCCATTTGTGGAGCAATCTCCACAGATCCTTGCAAATAAACTAGGTTTACATCTATTTCTTTTTCTTTAAAAAATTTTTGAGTGCTATTCATATATGAAGTAGCAATAGTCTTGCCTTTGAGGTCGTTTATGCTTTGGATTTCTGATTTTTCAGGAACTATCACTGATAGTCTGCAATTAGCCAATGGTGTTGTCTTGAGAACCTCAAGTTGGCAATTTTTTTCATTGATTAAATTTTGACCTATAAAGCCAATATCAGCCACACCTTGCTCTATGTAGCTTGGGATATCGCTATTTCTTACTAGCAAAATCTCCATTGGGAAATTTTTACAAGGAATAACAAGCTTGCGATCACTAATAGAAAAACGAAAACCAGCTTTTTTAAGAAGCAAGAGCACTTCGTCTGTTGTATAGCCTTTTTTCTGAATTGCGATTTTTAATTTCATGATTTAGATAATAAAAAAAGCCTCTTTTTTGAGACTTATATAGGCAAATCACACATTTTCATGCTTTTTAAAGTGTTTGCCTTTAAATGTGATGTATATCTATCATACGCATATATCCTAATAGCTAAATAAAATAGTGTCAATAAAATAATTTTGTGATACAATTTCTCTGATTTTTTAAAGGCTTTTTATGAGTGTAATAACTAGAATACCGCCATCACCAACAGGATTATTGCATGTTGGAACAGTTAGAACAGCGCTTTTTAATTATTTATTTAGTAAAAAAAACAACGGAAAGGTGCTTTTTCGTATGGAGGATACTGACAAAGAACGTAGCGAAAGACAATACGAGGAAAATATCTTATCAGGACTAAAAAAACTAGGCATTAGTTATGATGGGGAAGTGGTATATCAGTCAGCTAGGACAGAGATTTACAAAAAATACTTACAACAACTTTTAGACAATGGAAAAGCTTATAAATGCTTTTGTGCAAAAGAAAAGCTCGATAAAATTCGTGAAGAGCAGATAGCCAATAAACAAGCACCACGCCATGAATGTGATTGTACTGACAAGCAAGATCAGGATTTGCCTTATACAATTCGTTTCAAAGTTGAGCAAAAAGAGGTAATCTTTAAGGATTTGGTTAGGGGCGAGATCAAGATTCATTCTAAGGAGATCTCTGATTTTGTAATCGCCAAAGATATGGACACACCGCTTTACAACTTTTGTGTAGTTGTAGATGATCATGAGATGGGTATCACCCATGTTATTCGTGGTGAGGATCATATTTCAAATACTCCTAAGCAAATACTAATCTTTGAAGCTTTGGGACTTATTTCGCCTGAGTTTGCTCATTTGCCATTGATTTTAAATCAAGACAAATCCAAGCTCTCAAAACGTAAAAACAAAGTCTCTGTTGATGATTTTATAGCTGATGGTATTTTGCCTGAGGCATTGATTAATTTTCTTGCTCTTCTTGGCTGGAATACAAAAGACGAGAAGGAAATTTTTACAATGGACGAGTTAATTCAAGAATTTTCACTGGAAAATGTCAACAAGGCTGGGGCTATTTTTGATGAAAAAAAGTTGCTCTGGATAAATGGTGTATATATTCGATCAAAAGATATTTCAGAGCTAAAATATCTACTTAAGCCGTATTTGACCAATGTGAATTATCTCAAAAATGGTGAAGAGTTTTTTGAAAAAGCTCTGATATTAATTAAAGACAAACTAAAAAAGCTCTCAGAAATAGAGGAGAATATCGCTTTTTTCTTTAAAGATAAGCTTGAGTACGATAAGGATTTGTTTGAGCATCAAAAAATGAAGGTAGATCAAGAAATGGCAAAAAAATCACTTCAAGAATCAATTAGCCTACTAGAATCACAATCAGATTGGTCAGAGGCGGCCTTAGAAGAGGCATTGATCACCAGGGTGCAAGAATTGGGCTTAAAAAATGGTCAATTGCTTTGGCCAATGCGTGTCGCTCTTACTGGTGAAAAATTTTCACCAGGAGTGTTTGAGTTACTTCATGTGTTTAATAAAGAAATGTCAATGGATAGGCTCAAAAAAGGTCTTGAAAAGTTACAATAAGATAAATAGAGCCAACTTGATTTTCAGCTTGGCTTTTTTGTTGTGTGTTGAATGAGGGGGTGGTGGGCTTTGTGATATTATTTGTCTATATCTAGGAGATACAGAATTTCATTTCTTGTACAACTTTTGTGTTCAATATTTTTAGAATCAATAGTCTTAAAGGGGGCATGAGAGGTTGAGACAGTCATGGTAGAGGGTGGATTGATCGGTCAAGAATAAAGCAGGCTAAAAACATACAACAAAAAGCATGGACAAAAAAGTAAAACAAAGCCTCTGGGTTATCTTTTTGGTTTCTTTAAATCACCTTGCTATTTTGCATTTTTATCTCACCTCCAACAATAGTGTGCACGCATTTTCCTTGCAGGCTTTTACCTATAAAGGCAGAGTTGCATGATTTTGATATAAAGTCTTCTTTTTTGACTAACCACTCAGCTTCAGTGTCAAAAATTGCTACATCAGCGTCATCGCCAATAGCCAGTCCTCCTTTATTTATTTTAAGGATTTTGCTTGGGTTTTTTGTCATTTTACAAATGGCCTCTTCTATGCTTAAAGCCTTTGTTTTTACCAAATATGTATTGATTGCACTAAAGCAAGTTTCTGTGCCGATTGTACCTCTTGGTGCATCTTGAAAAGGTACATTTTTTTCGGATTTTTTATGAGGAGCGTGATCTGTTGCTATTACTTCGATTGTTCCATCTTGAAGCCCTTTTATGATTGCTTTTTTATCTTCTTCGGTTCTGAGTGGTGGGTACATTTTGCAATTTGTATTGAAATCAAGGCATTCTTGATCAGTCAGTGCAAAATGATGAGGAGCTGCTTCTGCACTAACTTTTACGCCTTTTTCTTTGAAAAATTTAACCGCTTCCACGCCACCTTTTGTGGCGATATGTCCAATATGAATCTGTGCATCTGCTTCTTGAGCAAGAATAATATTTTTGTAAATGGCTATATCTTCAGCTGAATGCGGTATGCCCTCAAGTCCAAGCTTAAAAGAAACTTCGCCTTCATTAACATGCCCTTTTCCAAGTACAGGTATTTCTGCATGCACTAAAAGTGGCAAATTGTAATCATTGGCATATTTGTAGGCATTTTTAAGAATAAACTCATCAAAAACATCGTGTCCATCATCAGTCAAAGCAATAATACCCTGATCAACCATTTCTGTGAGATTGGCTAGGCGCTCACCTTTTTGTCCTTGAGTGATACAGCCAGAGATAAATATATTGGCATAATTAGCCTTGTTTGCTTTTTGTTGCTGGATAGCCACCATGATGGCATTGTCAGTTGGTGGATTTGTATTTGGCATAGTGAGCACGCTTGTAATACCGCCTCTGATGGCACTTTTACTTCCGGTTAGGATAGTTTCTTTGCCCTCAAAGCCAGGTTCTCTAAAATGCACGTGCATGTCTATCAGTCCAGGTGTAACAATCATGCCTTTGGCGTCTATTTCTTGATCTGCCCTTTCGGAAATCTTACCGATTTTGGCAATTTTTCCGTCTTTTATTAATATGTCTGCTTGGGTGTTTACATTATTTTTTGGGTCGATTATATGACCATTTTTAATGAGAATGCTTTTCATTTTTAGTGCTGAGTAAGTATAAAATTGCCTTTCTAGTTGCAAGTCCGTTTTGAACTTGATTTAAAATGCGTGATTGAGCTGAGTCAACTGCATCATAAGCAATGTCTGTATTGCGGATCACAGGTCCTGGGTGCATCAGAATTGCAGTTTTTGGTAATAGGTCCTGAGTTATCAAGTATCTTTTTGAGTAGTCTTTTAAATCAGGCACAAAGCCATTTGAGCCTCTTTCTGATTGTACCCTGAGTGTGTAGATCACATCTTTGTCTTTTGCGGCTTTTTTTAGGTCTGTATGATAAATTAAATCTAGTCCTTTTGGAATAAATGTCGAAGGAGCGCAGATTTCAATTTTTGCGTTCATTTTGGTTAAAATTCTGTAAAGAGAGCCAAAAACACGAGAGTGAAGCACATCTCCCACGATCAGGATTTTAATATCTTTGATTTTACCAAATTCTTGTTTGATGGTAAGTGTATCAAGCAATGCCTGTGATGGGTGTTCTAAAATACCGTCGCCTGCATTGATAATTGGAGCTTTGGAATAAGCACTCAAATATCTCTGGAGTCCTGATTCTGAGGCTCTGACAATGATGCCGTCTGCACTGAGGGCATTGACTGTTTGAATTGTATCAATAAAGCTTTCACCTTTTTTGCTTGAGCTTTTTGAGCCTTCTATGTTGATTACATTTGCGCCAAGTTGCTTGGCAGCAAGCTCAAAGCTGCTTCTAGTGCGAGTTGAATTTTCAAAAAACACATTAAAAAATGTCTTGCCTGAAAGCAAATTCATAGGGGATTTTTCGTGTTTCTTAAAAATCTCAGCAAGCTCTAAAATAAGGTCTATATCATTAATCGAGAGTTGATCTATTGAGTATAGATCATTGCAGGATAAGTCTCTATTTTGCCTTTTTTTAATGATTTCACTTTGCATTTGAGTATATTTTATAATTTTTTGAGTTTTTTTCAAGCTTAAAATTTGTTTGAAAATATTGCCATTTTATGAGATAAGGTATCTATATTTTTTAAGAAAAAAGATGTTGGATATTAAAGAAATTCGTAAAAATCCTGATTTTTTTAAAGACAGATTAAAAGTGAAAAATGTATCATCTGATTTGATAGATGATATATTAGATTTAGATAAAAAAAGGGTTTCTTTGTCGCAAAATAGAGACGCTTTACGTCAAAAACAAAATGAAGCATCAAAGAAGATCCCACAGCTTCAAGGAGAGGAAAAAGATCAGATTTTAACGGAAATGAAGGAGATTTCAGCACAGCTAAAAGATGCCGAAAAAAACCTTGCTGATGTAGAAAATTCATATAACGATATTATGTACTCGTTGCCTAATCCTCCGCATGAATCAGTACCTATGGGTGTAGATGACGAGGACAATATAGAGATTAAAAAATGGGGTGAGATTAGGGATTTTGATTTTAAGCCAAAGGAGCACTGGGAATTAGCTGAGGATTTAGGTATTTTGGATACTGAAAGATCAGCCAAGATTTCTGGAAGTAGATTTTATTTTTTGCGTGATGAGTTAGCAATCTTGCAGATGGCTCTCATGAATTGGGCTTTTATTGAGATTCAAAAGAAGGGGTTTTCGCCGACTATTCCGCCTTTTTTAGTGCGTGATAAAGCTCTTTTTGGGACGGGATTTTTTCCAGCTGATAAAAACGAGATTTACACTGTCAATCCTGGTGAAGATAATTTGTATTTGATTGGTACTTCTGAAGTGCCCCTGACTTCTTATTATGCTGATGAGGTGCTTGATGTTGATATATTGCCACAACGTTTTGCGGGTTATTCACCTTGTTTTAGGCGTGAAGCGGGGAGTTATGGCAAGGATATGAAGGGTATTTTGCGTGTACATCAATTTGAAAAGATTGAAATGGTGGTAGTTTGCGCACCTGAGGATAGTTATAAAATTCATGAAGAGTTAATGGAGACAGAAGAGTATTTATTGCAACAAATGGGTATTCCGTACCGTGTTGTAAATATTTGTGGTGGTGATTTAGGTGGAAGTGCAGCCAAAAAATACGATCTTGAGGCATGGCTTCCAGGGCAAAATCAATACAGAGAAATGACATCAGCTTCAAATTGTACTGATTTTCAAACTCGTAGGCTCAATATCAGACTAAAAGGCAAAGACGGCAAGACAGTTTTTGCTCATACATTAAACGGAACTGCGGTTTCTTCTCGTCCACTTATTGCTATTATGGAGAATTTTCAAAATGCCGACGGAAGCATAGATATTCCTGAGGTTTTACAGCCTTTTGCGGGTGGTCTCAAGAAAATCGAAAAAAAATAAGCTAAGGTAAAAAATCCTTTTAAATAGTGGATTTTTCACATACAATGATTTTGTTTTTTATAAAAGAGGGGAAAATATGCGGAGAATATTGTTTTTAATTTTTGGCTTTATGTTAAGCACTTTTTATGCGAGTGCTGCTGATATTCCACCTAAGGAATGGCTTAAAACCATTACGATTAAACACGAGTTCAATATAGATACAATTAATTTAAGCAAGCACCCTGAGTTCTTTTATGAAAAAGAGACTTACTACATGCGTGGTAAGGAGATTTTTTTTTCGCCTCAAAAATATTGCACTAACAAAGAAGCGGAAATGCTTGAAAATATAGAGATAAAAAAAGAATGGGATATCAATATTTATATGATTGCGAAGTATCTTGAGGAAAATATTGCTCCAAAGTGGAATAAAGAAGTGCAAGATGTAGTAATTAATAAAAATGAAGAAGGTCAGATCATATTCGATGGAGTAGCTTCATTTGGACAAAATATAGACACCTTAGTATCTGCTGAGATTATCAAAAATGCACTTTTAAATAAGGTTTATTTTATGACGCTTAAAGTGGACAAGACAGATCCAATAGTAAAAGTGGAGGACAAGGAGCTGAGAGGGCAGGGGATTAAGGAGCTTGTGAGTGTCGGTGAATCTGATTTTTCAGGGTCTCCTTATAATAGGATATACAATATTAATCTTGGCGCAAAAAAGTTAAATGCAGCCTTGATACCTAAAGATGAAGTTTTTTCATTTAATAGTGTCTTAGGAGAAGTGAATTATAAGACAGGATTCAAGAAAGAGCTTGTGATTAAAGGTGACAGGACGGTGCCTGATTATGGAGGCGGGCTTTGTCAGGTTTCTTCAACTGCTTTTAGGGCTGGTCTTTTGTCGGGGCTTGAGATAGTTGAGCGCTGGCCTCATGCTTATGCAGTGACTCATTATACTCCTTGGGGTACTGATGCGACTATATATATAGGACACAAGGATTTGAAAATGAAAAACGACACAGGATCTGCGATCTTGATTCAGACTCATGTAGATGGCAATAAGTTGTATTTTAATTTTTATGGGACTCGTACTGAGGGCAGAGAGGCTGTTTTTTTTGGGCCTTATGTGAGCAATTGGAAGCCAGCATTGCCTACTCGCAATATTTATTCTGAGAAATTAAAACCAGGAGAAAGGCAAAAAGTGAGCGCTGCTCATACTGGATTTGATGCACTTTGGTTTTATTTGAGGCGTGATTCTGAGGATAATTTTACAAAAATCTTTTCAAGATTTCAGCCAAGAGCGTTAATGTATTTGGTTGGTGAAGTTTCTGAGGAGGAATAGGAGATATTATATGAGTAAATTAAAATACATTTTTTTCTCTTAAAATAGTCATTCTTAATTTTGACATAAAAAAATAGGATTGACATTTTACCTAACCTTGTTGAAAATATTTTGGAACTTTTTCAAGTATTATGCAAAATCCAATTACTAAAGTTCAAGAAGCTGAAAAAGAAGCTCTGAAAATAGTAGAAGTAGAAATCGCAAAAAAAAGCGAAACTTTAAAGATTGCTCAAGAGGAATCTGCTAAAACGATTCAAGAAGCAGAAGAAATTGCAAGAGCAAATGCTAGAGAGCATTTAAAAAAGAAAAAAGTAGAATGCTCAGAAAAATTAGCTAAGATGGAAGAATCAGCTAAATCTCAAGCAAAAGACGTAGCTCAAAGCGCAGAAAAGAAATCAGCTGAAGCAGTTGAAAAGATTTTAAGTTTTGCTAAAGAAAATATTTTTTAAATAAAGAATGGCTATCATAAAGATGCAAAAGGTGTCGCTCTTGGTTTATAAAAATAAAATCGAGGAAGCGACTCGTAAAATGCAAGAATTCGGAGAATTTGAACCAGCACCTCTTAAAGAGGGCAGTCTTAAAGATAGTGTTTTTGCACCTTATTCTGGTGAATCAAGCAAGGCAGTTCTTAGATTGGCTGAGCTTGATTTTGCAATCAAAATGCTTTCTCCTTATGCTCCAGCTAAAAGTACATTTAGAGAAAAGGTATTGGGAGACAAGATCGAAACAACAGAAGAAGAGGCATATAAAGTAGTAAAAGATTTTGATTATCAATCAGTAGTAGAAAAATGTAATGACATAGAGGATCAGATCAATAAAAACAAATCAGAATTATCAAAGATACAAGAAGACATAAGCGCACTTTCTGTATGGCAGAATCTGCGTTTTTCTTTAAAATTTCAAAGAGAGTCAGATCATTCAGAAATGAGAATTGGTAGTATTACTACAAAAGACTTTAAAGACTTGGCTCACAGGATTTCAAGAATTAGCTTAGCTGATCTTGAAGTAGTAAATGAAAATACTCAAAATACCTACTTCTTGGTAGTTTTTCATAAGGATATAACTAGTGAAATTAATTCAATTCTTGAGACATTTCGTTTTGCTGAGATGAACTTCTCTCAATATGAGCGTACATGCAAAGAGGAGTTAGTTGATCTTGAGGATCGCAAAATTCAAATAGAGTCAGGGTTGATTAGCCTTGAAGATGAGTTAAAAACCATGGCTCAAGATATAGACAAAATCAAATTAGCATATGATTATTATCTATGGGAGCAAGACAAAGACAAAGCCCAAAAATCATTTTATGAGTCAGAAAAAGTAGTATTGTTTGAAGGATTTATACCAGAAGCTAGATATAATGAATTTGAAAAGGAGATTTACAAAATCACAAAATACGCAGAAATTACAAAAATTCAACCAGAAAATGAAATGGAAGTTCCTGTTGAATTAAAAAACAATTCACTCTTTGCTCCATTTGAGTCAGTTACTAGGATTTTTGGATTGCCTCTTTCTACTGAGATTGATCCTACTCCTTATCTTGCACCTTTTTTTGCAATTTTCTTTGGATTTTGTTTAACTGATGCAGGTTACGGGATAATCCTATCAATAGCAAGTTTCTTAATATTAAGATCCTTTCCGCTTGAAAGTGCAGTTAAAAAAATGGTTAGCCTCATGTTTATGTGTGGTTTTACTACATTTTTCATGGGAGTTTTGTTTGGAGGATGGTTTGGTATGACTCCGGCAGAAGCGCCTTCTTTCTTGGTAAATGCTGAAAGGACAGCTTTTGTTGGGCAGATTTTTGATCCAATTAATGATTTGACTGATAAAATCATGCCACTTGCTTTCTTGATGGGAGTCTTTCAATTGTGGTTTGGTGTCATATTAAAAGGCTTTATTAAGCTGAAAAACGGTCAAAAATCAGAAGCATTTCAAACTAGCTTCTTCTTAGCATTTATGATCGCTTTGTTGATAGTCAAGGTAGTATTAGGAAATATAGGTATGAAGGAGGTGTCAGCAATGATGACAAGTGTGCTTTATGCGGGATTGGTATTGTTGATTTGGGGTCTTGGCTACGGCAACAAAAATCCTATTGCAAGAATATTATTTGGCATATTAGGGCTTGTTGATGAGGCTATGGGCTGGTTGAGTAATGTTCTTTCTTACTCACGTTTGTTTGCACTTGGTCTTGCGACAGGTATTATTGCTCAAGTATTTAACAAAGTGGCTCTCACTATTCGCGAGAAGTTGCCAGCTGTGATTGGTGTGTTTATGGTTGTTTTTATCATCCTTTTGGGTCATGTTATCAATATAGCTCTTAATTTGCTTGGTGCTTTTATTCACTCAGGCAGGCTTCAGTTTGTTGAATTTTTCGGGAAATTCCTGGATTGTGGAGGAAGACGTTTTGCTCCATTGTCTAGAAATTCTAAATATATCTTTAAACAAAATTAATTTGTTTATAAAATTTTTAATTTTTTTACTTTTTTCATTTTATTAAAAAACAATATGAACGAAACAGTAGAAATTGTAGCAGAAAATGCTTACAACTGGGGACCAGCTCTTGCTATCCTAGGCGCTCTATTGGCAGCTACTTTGGGTGGTATCGGTTCAACACTTGGTGTTGCTGCTGCTGGTAAGGCTGCAGCTGGAGTTACAGCTGAAAAGCCAGAAGCTTTCGGTAAACTACTTGTTCTTGAGGCTCTTCCAGGATCTCAGGGTATCTATGGTCTTATTGGAACATTCTTGGTTATCGCATTCTTTACAATTGCAGACCTTACAACAGAGCAAGGTTTTCAAATCTTTTTGGCTTGTTTGCCACTTGCTTTCACAGCTCTTTTCTCAGGTGTTCTTCAGGGTAAAGTAGCGGTTGCAGGTGCAAATATTGCAGCTAAAAATCCAGCTGAAGCAGGTAAGGCTATCGTGCTTGCAGCTATCGTTGAGACATTTGCTATCTTGGGACTTCTTTCAAGCTTCCTGCTCCTTAACGATATTAAAGGAGCTATCTCAGCTTAATTTAAATTTCATTTTAAAAAATGGCTCTATCTGATATTACACAAAAAATCCTAGAAGACGCTAAGTCTGAGGCTGAATCAATTGTACTTGATGCAAAAAATGAAGCTGAGGAAATCAAAGCACAGGCTCAAAATACAATAGAAGAAAACAACAAGCGTATTGAAGAAGAAGCTTCAAAAAAGGAATTAATCATGGAGAGAAAAACAAAGACATTGATTGAAACCGAAAGAAAAAGCATCATTCTTGATGAAAAACGCAGGGTTCTTGATAAGGTATTTGCTGATGCTGTTGGTAAGATGGCTTCAATGCCAAAAGAAAAGGCAGAGGAGATTATGTTGGGATTTTTTACAAAAATTCAAGACGACGAAGGAATAGTATATCCGGCAAAAAATCAGGCAGCTGTTGTTTCATCAGCCATGAAAAAAGCAAACAAAAGCTTTACAATGGGTGAAGAAAAGCAAGATGTCCAAGGTGGTTTTGTGTTTATTGGTAAAACTACTGAAGCTGATTTTTCATTTGACTCTATTGTGGCAAAAGAGATTAAGCCAAAATTGGAGCTTGAAATTGCCAAATTTCTCTTTGAGTAAGAAATGTTAAAAAAAGACTTTATATTTTCAGTGGCAAGAATACGTGCGCTTGAGTCGAGACTTTTGTCTCAGGCTCAAGTAGAGCGTATGGTAAGTGCCAAAGATGCCAAAGAGGCATTTAAAATACTTAATGACCTTGATTGGGCAGAGTTTTTAGGTGAAGCAGAAAAACCTGAAGACTTCGAGCATGTGCTTGAGGCTGGCTTAATCGAGGTAAAAAATCTCATTAATAGTGCAGTTGACTATAATGGCGATTTTGATTTTTTGTGGATGTTTTATGACATGCACAATGTAAAGGTTTTGATTAAAAATTATCTCAAAGGAGATGATTCTGATATTAGAAACATCTTGTCTGGTCTTGGTACAGTTTCTGCTGATACTATGCACAGAATTATTTTTGAGGATCAAAAAATAGAAAATTTTGAATTCTTGCTTGAATTTAAAGAGCAGCTCAAAAAAGACTTTGAGGAAAATTATGACCCAGAAAAAATAGACCTTATGATTGAAGATGCTTTTTTCTCTAAAATAAGGCCTTTGGCTATGAAAATGAAAAGCCCTATGATGCATAGATTTTATACTAGATATATAGATATGCAAAATATCAATTCTTTTTTAAGAAGGGCTGATTTTGATAAAGAGTGCAATGGTTTTTGTTACTTTGTAAAAGGTGGCGATGTGAAAGAGTGCGTATTTAAAAAATCTAAAAACTTAGAAGACTTTGTATCAAATATTAAATGCGATCGTTTGCGTGAAATTATTGTACGTGAAATGAAAGAAGGTGAGATTGAGTCTTTTTTGAGACTTGAAAATGCCCTAGATGAGTTCTTGTTTGAAGAGTTAAAGTCTTCAAAAATGGAACATATTGGACCAGATGCGATTTTTGCTTTTTTTTGGCAAAAAAGAAGAAATGCTCAGATTATTAGATCTATTATGGTTGGAAAATTGAGTAATATCGACGAGAAGCAGATTCGTACCTGGCTTAAAACACCATCTCTTAGTTTATAAAAATGGCAGATAAAAATACATACAAATTGGCTATTGTAGGAGCAAAAGAAGAGATTCTTGGCTTTCAAGCTGTGGGAGTTCGTGCATTTCCAGTTGCCAATAAAGAAGAAGCTATCAATACACTTTTTGAGATAAAAAAGACACGTCAGAATCCTGAAGATGATTCTTCAAATCTTCCTTTATACGCAGTTATATTTGTAATGGAGGACGTGATCAAGCAGATTGATCAAGAGAATTTGAAGAAATTGTCAGAAGGGGCATTACCAGCTATTATTCCACTTCCTGGGCACAAAGGCTCAACAGGATACGGCGAGGTAAAAATCAGACGTATTATTGAAAAAGCTGTTGGTAGTGACATTTTTGCTGATTAATTTGTCAACAATAAAAAAATAATTATATTTTAACTTTAAACCATGTCTAAAATACAAGGAAAAGTAATCAAGGTAGCAGGTCCGCTAGTTGTTGCGGATGGTATGGCAGGAGCAAAAGTATTTGAAGTTGTTCGTGTGTCACACATGGGTTTGGTGGGTGAAATCATCGAGCTTGACGGCGATAAAGCTTCAATTCAGGTGTATGAAGATACATCAGGCGTTGCACCTGGTGAGCCAGTTGTTGCTACTGGTGATACTATGTCAGTGGAGCTTGCTCCAGGGCTTTTGGAATCTATCTATGACGGTATCCAACGTCCACTTACAGAGATTGAAAAAGAATCAAAATCTGCTTTTATTGCTCGTGGTATTGATGTGCCTGGTATTTCTCGTACTAAAAAATGGGATTTCAAGCCAGTAGCAAAAGAAGGAGACAAGCTTGAAGGTGGTGATATTTTGGGTGAAGTCGAAGAGACTGTTCTTATTACTCATAAAGTAATGGTTCCACCACAAATTTCAGGTACTTTAAAAAGTATTAAAAAAGGTGAGCATACAGTTGAGGAGGTTGTTGCTGTAATTGACGGTGATGACGGAAAAACTCACGAGATCAAAATGCTTCAACGCTGGTCAATTCGTATTCCTCGTCCAGTAGCTGAGAGTCAAGTTCCAAATAGGCCACTTATTACTGGTACTCGTAGTATTGATACGTTTTTTTCAGTTGCTAAAGGTGGTGCAGCTTGTATTCCTGGACCTTTTGGTGCTGGTAAGACAGTTACACAGCAGTCATTAGCTAAGTATTGTGATGCTGAGGTGATTGTTTATATTGGTTGTGGTGAGCGTGGTAATGAGATGACTGAGGTGTTGACAGAATTTCCTCATTTGAAAGATCCAAATACAGGAGAACCGCTCATGAAACGTACAATCATGATTGCTAATACTTCAAATATGCCAGTAGCGGCTCGTGAAGCTTCGATCTATACTGGTATTACTATTGCTGAGTATTATAGAGATATGGGTTATAATGTAGCGCTTATGGCTGATTCAACATCTCGTTGGGCTGAGGCCATGCGTGAAATCTCAGGACGTCTTGAGGAAATGCCTGGTGAAGAAGGTTATCCTGCTTATCTTGGTTCACGTATTGCTGGATTTTATGAGAGGGCAGGTTCAGTTACATGTAAAGGACAAGATCAAAGAGCAGGTTCACTTACAGTAGTGGGTGCAGTATCTCCTCCAGGTGGTGATCTTTCTGAGCCAGTTACTCAGAACACACTTCGTGTTAACAAGGCTTTTTGGGGATTGGATGCTGGATTGGCTTATAAACGTCATTTCCCATCAATCAACTGGTTGAATAGTTATTCACTTTATACTGAAAATATCAGCGATTTCTGGGCAAAAGAAGTAGCAGAGGATTTTGCAGAAAATAGAAGTCAGGCAATGACACTTTTACAAGAAGAGTCAAAGCTTGAAGAAATAGTAAAACTTGTAGGTATGGAAGCACTTTCAAATCGTGAAAGATTGGTGCTTTTGGTGGCAAAATCAGTTCGTGAGGATTTCTTATTCCAAAACGCATTTGACGCTGAAGATGCTTATACTCCACTTAAAAAACAATATGGTATTTTGAAATCAATCTTGGCTATTTATAAAGCAGGTTTGAAAGTAATTAGTGGAGAGGATTTTGAATTTAAAAATCTACAAGCACTTCCAGTACTTCAAGAGGTAGCAAAAGCTAAAGACCTTAAAGAGTCAGCTGAATTTGAAGCTTTGGCTCAAAAAGTAGAATCAGAAATATCAAATCTTAAATAATTTTCTTAAAAGTTTAACTTTAAAGCTATGCAAACACAATTTAAAACAGTTCAAGAAATAAGAGGCCCACTTTTAATTGTAGAGCTACCAGAAGATGCAAAAGTGTCTTATGATGAGCTTTGTGAGGTTCAAGTGCCTGGAGAGAAAAATACTCGTATGGGTAAAGTTCTTGAAAGTGCAAAAGGTAGGGCTGTTGTGCAGATGTTTGAAGCTACACGTGGTATTCAAACAACTGATACAAAAGTGAGATTCTTGGGTGAATCACAACAAATTGGTGTATCAGAAGATATGCTTGGTCGTATTTTTGATGGATCAGGTCGTCCAATTGACGGAGGAGCTGAGATTATTCCTGAAAAGAAAATCGACATCAACGGAGCACCTATTAATCCTGCAAGTCGTGAATTTCCAAACGATTTTATTCAGACAGGTATTTCAACAATTGATGCCATGAACACCTTAGTTCGTGGTCAGAAATTACCTATTTTTTCAGGTTCAGGTCTTCCGCATAATAGGCTTGCTACACAAATTGCTCGTCAAGCTTCAGTGAAAGACGGATCTGACTTTGCGGTAGTATTTGGTGCGATGGGTGTGACATTTGAAGAGGCAAAATACTTCCAAAAAGAATTTGAAAAAGCAGGAGCACTTGAAAACTCTGTGCTTTTCATTAATACAGCTGCCGATCCAGTAGTAGAAAGAATTGCTACACCTCGTTTGGCACTTACTACTGCTGAATACTTAGCATTTGAAAAAGGAATGCACGTACTTGTAATACTTACGGATCTTACAAACTACTGTGAAGCTTTACGTGAGGTGTCAGCTGCTCGTAAGGAGATTCCAGGTCGTCGTGGTTATCCTGGTTATCTTTATACTGATCTTTCGACACTTTATGAAAGAGCTGGTCGTATCAAAGACACAAAAGGTTCAGTAACCCAGATACCGATTTTGACAATGCCAGAAGACGATAAGACTCATCCGATTCCGGATTTGACCGGTTATATCACAGAAGGACAGTTTGTGGTTGACAGAAGTCTTCATCAAAAAGGTATTTTCCCGCCAATTGATGTACTTGGATCACTCTCACGTTTGTGGGGTGCAGGTGTAGGTGAGGGAAAAACAAGAGAAGATCATGCAGGTGTAAAAGATCAGCTATTTGCTGCTTATGCGAGAGGTAAAGAAGTTAGGGAATTGGCAGTAGTTCTTGGTGAAGCCGCACTTGATGATACAGATAAGGCTTATTTGAAATTTGCTGAGGAGTACGAAGACAAGTTTGTACGCCAAGGTGAATACGAAAATAGAAATATCGAAGATACATTAAAAATTGGCTGGGAATTATTAAAAATCTTGCCAAAATCAGAGCTAAAACGTGTAAAATCTGAAATGGTTGATAAGTACATGCTTTAATAAAATGAAAAATAAAAAGTCTCCTTTGTAAAAGGGGGCTTTTTATTAACTTAAAGTATGATTGACAAATATGATATTTTGTGTTATTATATAAATAGGCTGATAATATATGGTAGTAAGAATTAAATTGATAAATATTAAAATGAAATGAAGAGCTATTTCTTTTTGATATTTTTTTATGACAGAAAAAATTCCAAATATAGATGCAAATAATGCTCAGATTATCCATGTCATAAGTTCTATTAATTTTTTATATTATACATAAAATCAATTACTGCTCTAGGTATTTGCTTAAAAATATATCTTTTTGGATAAACTTGTTTGATTGCAAATATTAATGTGAGGATATTTTGCGAGAGGGGTGTGCAGTCGGGCTCTGCCTTTATGCAATACTAAAAAAATAAATAGCAAATCGGAACTTAGTGTAGATTTGCGAGAGGGGTGAATAGTTTTTCATGAGGGGATATCC